>NZ_JBWKDT010000009.1:35811-212746 GCF_056435785.1 Streptomyces sp. NPDC043870 | reverse complement strand
TGGGGGGGGGAAGGAGGAGAGGAGGGAGGGACGGAGAAACCCCCCCCCCCCCCCCCCCCCCCCCCCCCCCCCCCCCCCCCCCCCCCCCCCCCACAGCCGGGCCAGTTCGTCCGCCGGGTAGGGCTTGCGCCACTCGGCGCGCAGGTACGGGTCGTCCTTCGGCGTGTAGACGTACAGGTTCAGCTTGTGCCGGCCCATCCAGTCGAGGCAGGCGAGGCGCTGTTCGTGCGACCAGGGCGGGCCGTGGAAGCCTTCGGCGATGCCGCGCCGCCGCATCCCGGGCCAGTCCCGGATCTCGACGCCGTCGAGCGTCGCGGCGCGGTTCGCGCGCAGAAGCTCCCGGAGGGTCTGCGCCGCGTAGTACGTCCCGGCCGCGTCCGCACCCGCGAGGACGATGCGGTCGTGCCGGGCCGCCACGACATAGCCCTCGGCCGCCATCGTCTCCGCACCCTGGACCCCGAGCGCGTCGAGCGCCGCTGGGGTGGCGGCGTTCTCCTTGGCCCCGCCGACGACGATCACCAGGCCGGGCCCCGGGTCGGTGCGGTCGTCGATCTGGCGGATCGTCCGGACTCCCGCGCTCCGGAGTACGTCCCGCACGACGGTGAGCGCGGGCCCGTCGGTTGCGGCCCCGGCGACCAGGGTGACGGCGGCGGGGATGCGTACGGTCCCCGGGAGCCTCTTCACGGACCGCGGCGTGGGCGCGGGCAACGCCGGGTCCGGGGCTCCGGCGGGTACGGCAGCGGGCTCCGCGCCGGCGTCCGCGGGGCCTTCGGCGTCGCTTTCAGCGGCGACGGCGCGGCCCGTCCCCGTGGGCACCAGCATCGCCAGGACCAGCGCGACCGCGTGGGCCGCGCGCATGCGCCAAGTGAGTTTCGCGTACAGGGAGATCGAGGCGAACGTCATCGCCGCAAGGCCCTCCTCCCGCCACCCGACGGCAGTGCGAGTACTGGATGCCAGAGGACTGGACCATGCATCAGACATCGTTGTCAACGGGTGTGCCGGCATTCCCTCGGATCCTGCACATCCGGTCATCAAAAGGGCAGTGGCGGGCGCACTTCGGGCGGGGCGCGGCCGGGCGTGGCCCCGAGCAGCAGACGCAGCCATCTGCGAGCGATCGCCCTACCGGACGCCCGGATGCCCCGGGATGCCCGGATGCCCGCCGGCTGCTTCTTGCCCTCACCCTGCACCCTCACCCTCACGGTCGAGGGCGAGAAGGCAGCCGCGTACGAGGGCACCGCCGGCCCCGCGCGCCTTCGGCGGCTCGAACTCGGCCGTCCTCGGTGACCGACCGCCCGGGTCCCCTCCGAGTGCCGCGCCTGCGCGACGCAGGACCGTGCCGACGGAGCGCGGAACGCCCGGCCTACTCTGGAGCGGCCATGGATCCCCTCCCGCTCACCCCCGCCCTGCGCGCCCTCCGTCTCTGTCTGCATCTGCTGATGGCGGGGCTGCTGACGCTCGCCGCCGTACGCGCCGTCGCCAACCACGAACCCGACGCCGCGGCCGTCGTCACCGCGGCGGCCGTGACCGCGGCGGTGTACGCGGCGGGCTCCACCCTTCGCGGCGTGCGCGACTCACGTACCGCCGCGGCGCTCTGGCTGGCCGCCCTGTTCACGGCCTGGCTGGCGCTGCTCGGGTTCACGCCGGACGGCCTGTGGGCGGCGTTCCCGCTGTACTTCCTAGAGCTTCATCTGCTGCCCGTGCGCTGGTCCCTGCCGGCCGTCGCCGCGACGGCGGGCGCGGCGATCCTGTCGTACGTGCGGCACGGCCAGCCGCTCAGTCCGGGTGCGTTCATCGGACCGCTCCTGGGTGCGGCCGTCGCCGTGGCGACCGTACTCGGCTACCGGGCGCTGTACCGGGAGAGCGAGCGCAGGCGCCGGCTCATCGAGGAGCTGGTCTCGACCCGCGCCGAGCTGGCGGCGGCCGAGCGGCACGCGGGCACGCTCGCCGAGCGGGAGCGGCTCGCCCGCGAGATCCACGACACGCTCGCGCAGGGGCTGTCCTCCATCCAGTTGCTGCTGCGGGCGGCCGAGCGGGCACTGCCCGCGGACTCCCCCGCGGCGGAGCACATCGGGCAGGCGCGCCGGGCCGCCCAGGACAACCTCGCCGAGGCCCGTCGTTTCGTCCGGGCCCTGACGCCGCCGGACCTGGAGCACGGCACGCTGGCCGCCGCACTGGACCGGCTCACCCGGCCCGGACCGGGTCCGCGTGTCCGGTTCTCGGTCAGCGGCTCTCCCGCCCCGCTGCCCACCCCGTACGAGGTGGCCCTGCTGCGGATCGCCCAGTCGGCCCTCGCGAACACGGTCCGCCACGCGGCGGCCGAGCGCGCCGAGATCACCCTGACCTTCATGGAATCGTCGGTCACGCTGGATGTCGTGGACGACGGGCGGGGGTTCGACCCCATGTCGCCCCGGTCGTCGAGTTCGTCGAGGTCGTCGAGTTCGTCGCCGTCATCCGGGTCGCCCGAGCCGTCCGAGTCGTTCGAACCGTCGGAGCCGTCCGAGGGCGGCTTCGGGCTGCCCGCGATGCGCTCGCGCGCGGAGTCGCTGAACGGCACGTTCACCGTCGAGTCCGCGCCGGGCCAGGGCACCGCCGTCGCCGTCACCCTGCCGCTCTCGCCCGGAGTTCCCTCATGACGATCCGCCTGCTGCTCGCCGACGACCATCCCGTGGTACGGGCCGGGCTGAGGGCCGTCCTGGACACCGAGCCCGGCTTCACCGTCGTCGCGGAGGCCGCCACGGCCGAGCAGGCCGCCGAGAGGGCCGCCGCCGGGGACATCGACGTCGTCCTGATGGACCTTCAGTTCGGCACCGGGATGCACGGTTCGCAGGCCACCGCCGCGATCACGGCCCGGCAGGGCGGACCCCGCGTCCTCGTTCTCACCACGTACGACTCGGACGTCGACATCCTCGCGGCGGTCGAGGCGGGGGCGAGCGGCTATCTGCTGAAGGACGCCCCGCCGGAGGAACTGGCCGCGGCCGTACGGACGGCGGCCGCCGGCCGGTCGGCGCTGGCCCCGGCGGTCGCGCACCGTCTGATGGACCGGATGCGTACGCCCGCACAGGCGCTGACGAAGCGCGAGCTGGAGGTGCTGCAGCTGGTGAGCGAGGGCCTGTCCAACCAGCAGATCAGCAAGCGGCTGTTCCTCAGCCAGGCGACGGTCAAGTCCCATCTGGTCCACGTCTACGCCAAGCTGGGCGTCGACTCCCGTACGGCGGCGGTGGCCGCGGCGACGGCCCGCCGGCTGATCCGCCGCTGACAGCAGGCGTCACCCCCGGCACCACGCGCGGGGCCGCACCACACGTCGCAGCCGCGCCACACATCGGACCGGGCACCATACGTCAGGCCCCGGGGCCACACATCGGGCCGGGCGGCGCGCGTCAGGCCCCGGGGCCACACGTCGGACCCGGGCGGCGCGCGTCAGGTCCGGCGGCGCGCCAGCACCATCCCGCAGCGCGGGCTGCCGTCCCACCTCTTCCCCAGTCCGTCCAGTGCGACCAACTCCACCTCGAATCCGGCCCGTTGCAGCTCGGCGAGGACGTCGGGGAGCGGAAAGGTGCGGTAGTACATGACGAAGCGGGGCCGCCACAGCAGATTGCGCACGCGCATCGACGTGTCGAAGCCGAGCATCGCCCAGTACGCCGGCGAGCCGAAGCGGGGCGGCGCACCCACCGGAAAGGCGAACAGGCCGCCCGGTCGCAGCGCCGAGTGCACCTGTGCGAACAGCGTGGGCCGCTCCTTCGGCAGGAAGTGACCGAACGCCCCGAAGCTCACGGCCAGGTCGAAGGCCGGCCGGAACGGCAGGGCACGGACGTCGGCCCGTACCCAGTCGGCGGCGGGCTCGGCGGACCTGGCCACGCCGAGCATGCCCGCGCTGAAGTCGACTCCGACGACCCGTTCCCCGCACAGCCGCGTCAGGACGCCGGTGCCCGCGCCCGTGCCGCAGCAGATGTCGAGCCCGGTACGGAACGGCCCGAGCGGCCTGAGCGCGCCCACGACCTCGTCGAGAATCCGCTCCGGTGTCCGGAACGGGGTCTGGTCGAACTTCGGCGCGAGCAGGTCGTAACCGTGCTCGACCGACGACAGCGCCTGTAGGGCGAGCTCGCGGAACGTGGGGCCCGTGGAGGTGAACATCACCTCCCAGGGTAGTCAGTCGCCGACGGCGCCGGGCGGGACGCCGATGAGCCTGCTCAGCCAGGTGGCCGGATCCGTGCGTCGGGCCCCTTCGCCTCGCCGAACAGCTCCACCGCGTTCCGCACGTTCGTCAGTCCGCCGGCGAGCGCGCTCACCGACCCGATCGACCCGGCGATCAGCAGGAGCGAGCGGCGCAGCCGCCGGACCTCCGGCACCCCGCTCACCGCCATCGCGTCGATCGCCGCCAGCTCGTCCTCGGCGATCCCGCGGTCGGCGAACTCGGCCGGATGACCGGCCAGTTCGCGTCGCAGCCGGGAGACGGCGGCGCGCAGCGCCGTGACTCTCGGGTCCTCGTCGCTCCCTGTCACCCGCGTCTGCCCCACGCTCCGCAACAAATCTCTCCCCCTCGCACGTCGTTGTGCTGCCCGGTGCAAGACCAGCCGGACGATGGTCAAACGCCTGGGGTCGCGGGCAAGTTAACGCCATTCCGTAGGCGCTTCGCCACTCCGCGGTACGAAATTCAGCTCGACGTGTCGCCTGCCGGCTCCTTGCACCGATCCGCGAGTCGAACTGTCGGCCGAACAGCCGACCGAGCGGCCGACCGAACAGCCGACCGGACCGGCTGCCTGACCGGCTGCCTGACCGACCTGCACGGACCGGTCGATTGCCGGACCGACCAGCCGCGAACCAACCGGCCGCGAACCAACCGGCTGCGGACCGACCGGCGCGGACCATCAGGACGTGTCGACTTCCAGCGCCTTGCGCCAGACCGTCAGGTCAAGCTTGACCAGCCCGCCGGCGACGGCGAGATCGATGCGCCTGCCGGTGCGGCCCGCGGGCGCGGGACCCTGCGGGCCGGGGTACGGGCCCCGGCCGTACGGCGGCGGCGGTACGGGGCCCTGGCCGGGCTGTGTCGGCGCGTACGGCTGTCCCGTTCCGGCTGACGACTGCTCATCTTTTCAGGCCCCCGTTGGTGAACTGCGTTATCGGAACGGCACCTTGTCCAAGTCGCGGCGCCCTCCCGCCATCCCGCCGCCCGATGAGGTATGCAGGGGTGCATGGCTCACACTTCAGACAATCCGCAGGTCGCAGGGCTGGTTCTGGCAGCGGGCGGGGGGCGTCGGCTGGGCGGCCGCCCCAAGGCGTTGCTGGAGCACCGCGGCCGGCCCCTGGTGGAGAACGCGGTGCGCGTTCTGCGGGCGGGCGGCTGCCGGTCCGTGCACGTCGTGCTGGGTGCGGCGGCGGACGAGGTGCTGCGGCGGGCCGAGCTGGCGGGCTGCGTCGTGTCCGTCAACCCGGACTGGGAGGAGGGCATGGGCTCCTCGCTCCGTACCGGTCTCGCGTCGCTGATCACCGCGGGCGGGGACCGGGAAGCGGTGCTCGTCTCGCTGGTGGACCAGCCCGGGATCGGCGCGGCGGCCGTCGCCCGGGTGGTGGCCGCCTGCGACTCCCCCTCGGCCCTGGTCTCGGCCGCGTACGACGGCAGGCGCGGTCATCCGGTCCTGTTCGGCGTCAGCCGGTGGGAGGCAGTCGCGGCGCGTGCGTCGGGCGACCGCGGGGCGCGGGACTACCTCACGGAGCACGAGAAGGAGATCACACTGGTCGAGTGCGGTGACGTGGCGGAGCCGTACGACATCGACACACCGGAAGATCTGGCGCACCTTGAATGAGCACCCAGTGAGCGGTGTGGCACCGAGCGCCACGATGTGTCGACCCAGAGAATCTCGACATCAACAAACCATTGAACTTCCACCATGCGATAACTACTATCCACTGATCAGAAGCGCCCAACACCCCGGACGGCGCCGACGACCGTATCTCGGAGCTCTGGCACTGAGTGCCACATTCATGAACCCGCGGCCGCCAGGCACTGCCCGTGAAGCTCGCTGAAGGAAGTGACAGCTCATGTCCGCACCAGCGCCGTCGCCGCTGGCCATCGTCGAAGCCGAGCCGCTGCCCCGGCAGGAGGAGGTCCTCACCGACGCGGCCCTCGCCTTCGTGGCCGAGCTGCACCGGCGGTTCACGCCCCGGCGTGACGAGCTCCTCGCCCGCCGCGCCGGGCGCCGTGCCGAGATCGCCCGTACCAGCAGCCTCGACTTCCTCCCGGAGACCGCACAGATCCGCGAGGACGAAAGCTGGAAGGTCGCCCCGGCCCCGGCCGCGCTCAACGACCGCCGCGTCGAGATCACCGGCCCGACCGACCGCAAGATGACCATCAACGCCCTGAACTCGGGCGCGAAGGTCTGGCTCGCCGACTTCGAGGACGCCTCCGCACCCACCTGGGAGAACGTCGTCCTCGGCCAGCTCAATCTGATCGACGCCTACGAGCGCCGCATCGACTTCACCGATGACCGCTCGGGCAAGTCGTACGCCCTGCGGCCGGCCGAGGAACTCGCCACCGTCGTGATGCGCCCCCGCGGCTGGCACCTGGAGGAGCGCCACCTGCGCTTCGAGGGCCGCCCGGTCCCGGGCGCGCTGGTCGACTTCGGTCTGTACTTCTTCCACAACGCGAAGCGCCTGATCGACCTCGGCAAGGGCCCCTACTTCTACCTCCCGAAGACGGAGTCGCACCTGGAGGCCCGCCTCTGGAACGACGTCTTCGTCTTCGCCCAGGACTACGTCGGCATCCCCCAGGGCACCGTCCGCGCCACCGTCCTGATCGAGACGATCACGGCCGCGTACGAGATGGAGGAGATCCTCTACGAGCTCCGCGACCACGCCGCCGGGCTGAACGCCGGCCGCTGGGACTACCTGTTCTCCATCGTCAAGAACTTCCGCGACGGCGGCGCCAAGTTCGTCCTCCCGGACCGCAACGCGGTGACGATGACGGCGCCCTTCATGCGCGCGTACACCGAGCTTCTCGTCCGTACCTGCCACAAGCGGGGCGCCCACGCGATCGGCGGTATGGCGGCCTTCATCCCCTCGCGCAAGGACCCCGAGGTCAATCGCGTGGCCTTCGAAAAGGTCAAGGCCGACAAGGACCGCGAGGCCGGCGACGGCTTCGACGGCTCCTGGGTCGCCCACCCCGACCTGGTCCCGATCGCCATGGCCTCCTTCGACGCCGTCCTGGGCGACAAGCCCAACCAGAAGGACCGCCTCCGCGAGGACGTGCACGTCACGGCTCCCGAACTCATCGACATCGCCTCCCTGGACGCCCACCCCACCTACGAAGGCCTGCGCAACGCCGTCCAGGTCGGCATCCGCTACATCGAGGCCTGGCTCCGCGGCCTCGGCGCCGTCGCCATCTTCAACCTGATGGAGGACGCCGCCACCGCCGAGATCTCCCGCTCCCAGATCTGGCAGTGGATCAACGCGGGCGTGGAATTCGAGCACGACGGAAAGACCGTGACCGCGACCCCGGAGCTGGCCCGCGAGGTCGCGGCGCAGGAGCTGGCCGCGATCCGCGCCGAACTGGGCGACGAGGCCTTCACGGCAGGCAAGTGGCAGCAGGCCCACGACCTGCTGCTGCACGTCTCGCTGGACGCGGACTACGCCGACTTCCTGACGCTTCCGGCGTACGAACAGCTGGTCGGCTGACCCGTCGTTCCGTTGCCCTGCCGCCGCCCCCGGTATCGCACAGCACCGGGGGGCGGCGCGCCGTCCCGGAGGCGGCCCGGGCCGGGGGCTTCATCCGCAACGGCGACTACCATCTCACCGACCTGTTCATCTACGCGGACGGCCTCATCGACTGCTGGGGCCTGGTCACCCTCGAAGAGTTCGAGGAGAAGCTGCGCCGAGGCTGGGTCGCCACCGAACTCCCGGACGGCGGCAGGGCGTCGGATCACGAGCTGGCCGGCTGGACGTTCAGCGAGCCGCGCACCTGGCACACCCCCGAGCTGCTGCTCGCCGAGGTGCGGGACACCATCGACCAGCTGAACCGCCGCCCCGACTCGACGGAGCGGTGCCTTGCGGCCGTTGACGCGTTCCTCGCCGACCGGACCGAGGAGAAACGGGCCGCGGCTCGCGCCGCCTACCTCGCCATCCCCAGCACCCAGCGCCGCTACGCGCTCGGCGACATGGACCGGAAGGACTGGCCGCTCCGGGTCCTGGTGACCGGGCCGGGCGGACATATGGAGGCCTGGCCGGACGAGCCCGTCACGCAGGAGGCCTACGAGAGGGCAGTCGCCTACTTCGAGGACCGGGCGAAGTGGATCGCCGAACGGCCCTCGCGGGTCCCGGCGGACGGACCGGCGAACCCGGTCGCGCCCGCGATCCATCTGTACCAGTCGTATCCGCTGAGGCCGTCGGACGATCCGGGCACGCAGGCCCTGCGCAACGACTACCCCGCGCCCATCGACGTCGACGGCGTCACCTATCCCTCCGTCAGCAGCGCGTACCGGGCGCTCTCCGCCGCCGACCCCGACGCCCGGGCCACGATCACGGACGCGGACGCGGACACAGCCGCCGACGCCCATGGGCCGGCCACGGACGCCCGCCGCCGCGACGGCTGGGAGCAGGCCCGGGCCGCTGTCATGACCGGCCTGCTGCGGGCCAAGTACACCCAGCACGCCAACCTGGCCGAGATCCTGCTCGCGACGGGCGACGCGACCCTCGTCTACGACGACGCCGACTCCGGCTACTGGGGCGACAACGCCGGCCGCGGCAGGAACTGGACCGGTCGCCTCCTCGAACTCGTCCGCTCCGAACTGCACGCACGAGGTTGCCCTTGAACCGCACGGCCGCGCCCGAGGCGAAGCCCGAGCCCGTAATGGTGATCTTCGTGAAGGCCGTCCCGTGATGCGGGTTGACGTCGCTGACCACAACGGGCGCGGGCCCGTCGTAGGCGAACCGCCCCAGCGGGACGGCCGGCGACGTGCCGAGCCGGTTGGTGACGCGGACGTCGACGATGCCGACTCCGTCGGGCACGATCGCCTTGATCCACTCGCCCGCGCTGCACCCGACCGGGACGTCATGGGCCCGCGGGCCGTCGGATTTCAGGCTCCCGGCCCAGCGCCGCGTACCAGGCCACCGCCTCGCCATCAGACGGTGCTCCCGCCACCGGCCGCCCCGGGGCGGGTTCGGAGGCGCGAGAAGCCGGATCCCCCATCCTGTATCGCTCGACCCGCTCCTGGACTCCACATCCGATCGAACGATGAGCTGATCCACAGGGCACTGCCTAGCCCACCACGACTGTGCGTTGGGCCGAGAAGTCACCCCAAGTGCCGTCCCGCAGCTTCGCCCTGAGTTTGATGCTGTAGCGCGTGCCGGGCTTTTCGGTGACCGTCATCGTGTATGTCGCCGTCCCGGAGGGCGGGGCGCCGCCCCAGACGATGGTCGTGGCGAGTGTGCCGTTGAGGAAGAGCTGGTGCTCCCTGACCGGGGCGCCCGTCTTCGGTGGGGTCCAGGTCAGGTCCACGGCGCCCTTGCGGATCGTGGCCTTCAGACCGGTCGGCGCGGTGCTCGGGTGGTCCCCCCGGGCGGGGGCGGTCGTGAGGTCGAGCGTCGCGCTGTCCGGGGAGGAGTTGTCCGCCGCGTCGCGTGCCCGGACCGTGAAGGTGTAGACGGTGCCGGGGCGCAGGCCGAGGATGCGGGCGGTGGTCGTCGTGGCGGGGACGGTGTGGATGCGGGAGTCGGCCTGGTAGATGTCGTACGACGTGACGGCCGTGTCGTCGCTGGACGCGCCCCAGGTCAGGGTGACCGAGCGGGCTCCCTCGGCCCTCCCCTTCGGGGGGCCTGGGGTGCTCGGGGGGCGGCTGTCCTCGGCTGCCGGGGCGAGGGTCGTCACGGGGACCGACGCGCTGTGCGGCGAGGCGTTGCCGGCGGCGTCGAGGGCGCGGACCGTGAAGGTGTAGGCGGAGGACGGCGTCAGGCCGTCGACGTCGATCATGTGCTTGGTGGCGGGGACGGATTTCACCTTGGTACCGGTGCGGAAGACTTCGTATGTGGTGACCCCGCGGTCATCAGCGGACCCTTCCCACATGACGTGCACGGAAGTGGCGCTGCCGGCCTGTGCCGTGACACCGCCCGGCGCGGACGGGCCGCGGGTGTCCTTGGCTTGCTGTTCACCGCCACAGGCGGCGAGCAGCAGCGCCGCCGCGCATATCAACAAGGGGGATCCCAGGGGGCGTTGCACCGGACTGCCTCCGTCCGACGGAGCATTGGTCCAGACCTGTATGGCACAGTCGGGCAACGCCCGGCAAGAGCCCGCGCACGCCCGAGCGTGCGCGGTCGACCACCAGTGGCGGTCACACCGTGAGCGCGGCGGCCTCCTGGCGTGCCTGGTGCAGCCAGAGCGCGCGCTGCTCGTCGGTCGAGTCGGTGACGGTACGGAAGACGACCCGGCGGACGTCGGCAACTCCCGTGTACGGCAGCACACATGCCGACCAGACCGCCTGCAGCGGGTCCCCGAATTCGCTCTCCTCACGCTCGGCCGGCGTGTCCGAGGTGTTCAGCACGAGCGCCCGGCCCGCCTTCAGGAGCCCGGCCGGCTCCCCGTCCGCGGTCCCCAGCTTGTAGGCGACACCCGGCACGAACACGCGCTGAACCCAACCCGTGAGGACGGCCGGCGGCATACCCCACCAGTTCGGGTGGACGAACACCATGGCGTCGAGGGTGGCCACCTCGGCCCGGTGCAGAGCCAGGTGCGGGTCGTGCGCGAGGGATGCCGACCGGACCGTGTCCGTCTCCTCGGCGGACAGGAGCGGAACGAAACCCTCGGCACAGAGGTCGTGCGCGACGACCTGCGCCCCTCGCCCGTGCAGCTCGTCCACCACGGCATCGAACAGAGCGTGGTTGAAGCTGCCCGGCCGTGGGTGTGCGAGGTAGACGCCTACACGCATGGTTCGCTCCCTGATCGCTACAGGTACGTAGTCGATGCGCCGCTGCCTCTCCCGTTCAGGCCCTTCAGGCGCTTCAGGCCCTTCGGGGCCGGTCCGGCACGTTACGGGATGCGGTGGGATTCCGGCCTGCGAATTATCGGTGCGTCCTCCCCCGCCCCGCCCCTCTCACCGTCTTCACCGCATGCGCCGCCAAGTCCCTGACCACGCTGTCCGGGTGGCGGTCGCGCAGGCCCTCCAGGACGCGGAGGGACAACGACGGATCGGTGGTGGCCAGGGCCGGAATGAGGGACGCGGCGCCGCCCGGCCAGGTGGACGCGGCTTCGTCGAAGGCGTCGAGGAGGGCCGCCGGGGGCACCTCTGGCTTGCGTTCCTCGGCTGCGGAGGCGACGGAGGCGCGCATGTCCTCGCTCCAGTGGAGGTCCAGGTCTTCCAGGAGCAGTGCCGCCCGGGCGCTGAGGGGGACCATGTCCTCCGAGGCGGGCTCCCCTCTGTTGAGGAGGACGAGGCGGGCGTGGGCGCCGGAGGCCGGGTCGGTGAGGGCCGGGCGGAGCACGCCTGCGGGGATGCCGGCGAGGTCGAGCGCGGCGAAGAGCGCGGACAGGGACAGGCCGGGGGAACCGGCCGAGACGGCGGCCAGCAGTTCGCCCCAGGGCGCGTCCGTGGCTCCGCGGGCCGTGGTCCACGAGGACAGGGCCGCGGCGGCGATCGCCGGGGGCCAGTACTGGACGGCCGCAACGGTCTGCGCGGCGTCCCAGGCGGCGACGGACTGGATGTCGGGCGCCGCGACATGGCCCACGGCCAGGACGTGGCGCACGACGGCGCTGCCGAGCGGCGTGAGGCCGTACGCGTCACCGGTACGGAAGACACAGCCGGTGCCGGCCAGTTGGTCGACGACGCCGGCCAGGGCGCGGGCGTGTTCTTCGAGCTCCGAGCGGTCGGCCTCGGTCAGTTCGGGCAGGCCGAGGAGGGCCGCGAGTTCGTCGAGCGGCGGCGTCGTGTACGCGGCGGGCGCGGTGTCGGGGACCGGGACGGGGGCGTCCTCCAGCTCCGGGGAGATCTTCCAGTCGGCGTGGTCGGAAGCCTTCCGCGCCACGGAGTCGGGGGTGCAGCCGCGCTCGTACAGCGCGTAGAGCACATGCGCCGCGTCGAGGGCGTACACCTCGCCCGGCTCCTCGCCCGGCTCCTCGCGCAGCTCCTCGCCCGGCCCGGGGCCGGCGGCGATGCGATCGACGGCAACGGCCAGGATGTCCGCGCCGAGTTCGGTCAGTTCCTGAGGGGTTCCATCGGTCCAGACGGCGCTGGCCGGGCCGGGGAATCCGCACTGTTCGGCGAGGTCGCGCACCTCGTCGGCGCCCGAGGCGAGCGACGCGGGCAGCGGGGCGGCGTGCAGCAGTGCCTTGATCTCGTCGGGGGCGGGCAGTGCGGACGGCGGCGGCAGCGGGACGGCGGAGTCGCCGTAGTAGTCGAGATGCTCGTCGAGGAAACGGTCGGCCAGGACGACATGGGGCAGCGCCTCCGGGCCGGGGGCCAGAGCCTCGTACGGTCCCGCCAGCGCGGCGCTGAGCCCCGCGGCGGTCCAGTGGTCGGTCAGGGCGGCCGCGAGGTCCTCCAGCTCGGCCGTGAGCGCCTCTTCCGGCCGGTCGGCCGAGAGGGCGGGCGTGGCGGGCAGCAGGGGCCCGGCCGGTGGCGGTCGTTCCATGTCGTGGGCGAATGCGGCAAGCAGCGCCTCGGTCAGCCGGACGCGGGACGCGAACGTGCACGCCGTGATGTCGGAGCGGTGCAGCGGATCGGGGAGTTCCGGGCGGTCGGCACGCGGTGCGGCGTCCAGCGCGGCGAGCCAGGTCCGGACGGCCTCGGCATCGTCGGCATCGACACCGTCCGCCCGCAGCAGTGACGCGTACCAGCGGTGCCAGGTGAGGTTCCGCGGGTCGGACATCGCCCGTTCGAACTCCGGCAGGGCCTCGTCGACGGCCGCCAGCAAGCGGGCGTGGCGCTTGGCATTGAGCCGGCCCGCCGCGCGTACGTAGTCCGCGAGAGCCGTGAGGACGTCGCGGACTGCGGCGAGCTCGGGCGGGGCGGCCCACAGCAGGAGCGGCACGTCCTCATGGAGCACGCGCCGCAGCAGCTCCGGCGTCGGCTCGGGCACGCCCGCCCTCCGGTCCGCACCGCGCAGGGCGAGCAGGGCGAGCACGGCGTCCGCAGGGCGTACGGGCAGAGCGGCTCCCCGCTCCGTCCGCGCCCAGGCGAGGAAGTCGTCGAGGCCGGTGTTCAGGACAGTCGTACGCGTCACCCGGGGAGCGTACGGGCGAGCGCGGGGCGCTGCCCGCCCTGGCGCGAGCGGATAGCCCGATCGGAGGAAACCTCTGGTCGCCGGCCGTATGCCGGACGGCGGAGCGGCCGGCGATGAGTTTGCGCGCGCGGGAAGGTCTGCCAGTCATGGAAACGGACGAGAGGAACAAGATGAACACGAGGAGCGCCCCGGACCTGGGACCGGTCGCCGCGGGCGTGGACCGGATCGCGCGGGGCATCGACGACGCCCGGCTCGGGGACCCGACCCCCTGTCCGAAGTACGCCGTACGGGAACTGCTCGCCCATGTGGTGGGGCTGTCCGTGGCCTTCCGCGATGCCGCGCGCAAGGACTTCGGCCCGACGACCGGCACCGACCCGGGCACGGTCGAGTGGGTTCTGGACGACGACTGGCGTACGAAGCTGCCGCGCGTTCTGGAGGAGCTCGTGACGGCCTGGCGCGACCCCGGCGCCTGGGACGGCGACACCCAGGCCGGTGGGATCACCTTCCCGGCCGCGATCGCGGGCCGGGTCGCCCTCAACGAGCTCCTCGTCCACGGCTGGGACCTGGCCCGCGCCACGGGCCAGGACTACGCCCCGGAGGAGGCCGGCGTCCAGGTGTCGTACGCCCTGATGGCCCCGGCCGCGGACGACCCGGGCCGCGGCGGCATGTTCGGCCCGGTCGTACCGGTGCCGGACGACGCACCGCTGCTCGACCGGGTCATCGGGCTCAGCGGACGGCGACCGGACTGGACGCCCGGGGCGGCCTGAGCCGACGTGGGCCCGCGCTCGGCATCGCCCTTGGCGCCGCATACGGCCGCTCGGCCGTGACGCGAACATGATCGGCTAAGGTGACGGGCGGCTGTTGCCGAGCCGAGCGCACAGCAGCACACATGAATACGTTCCGGGGGACCCAGTTGGCCACGTTGACCACCCGTCAGCGCCTGATCACTCGCATACGTACGATGCCCAGTCCTCTCGCCGCGGCTGCCGTACTGACGCGCCCCTCCCGCCCCGACCGCATTCACGACCCGGTCATCACCCGGCTGCAGCACGGCCGCACGGCGCTTGGCCTGGTGGCCATGGGATGGCTGCTCCTCTCCTACCCGTTGCGCAAGGGTCGTGAGGAGTTCGTCCTCGGCAAGCTGGAGGAGCTGGTCATCGGCTGCGGCATCGTGCTGATGGCCGGAATCATCGGCGTCGGCGCCTTCGTCTTCTCGGCCCGGCCGCCTCTCGGCCGCATGTACGCGAGCCGCGTCGGCGGCCCGCTGCGCGCGCTGGCCGCGATCCCTCTGGGAGCGGGCGTCTGCTGGCTGATGACGGCCGCGCTGGGCGGCGACGTCGTCACGACCTCGGACGTGGGCCGGCACGACTTCTTCTTCGGCCTGTTCGGCGACACCGCCGGCACGCTGATCAGCGGCCTCGTGATCGCGCTGCTGTTCGTCGCGGCGGCCGTGGTCTGCGCCGTCGTCCTCCTCGCGGCGGCGGGCTTCACGCTGGCGGCCGCCGTCAACGGACTGAACTCCTGTTTCCGGACCGCGGACGTCCACGAGCTGCTGCCGGCCCTGCTCTCCCCGCTGCTGGTGTGGTCGCTCTTCGCCCTTCAGCTCTTCGACGATGCCGACGTGGCGGCGCCACCCGAGGTGCTCTACACCTTCCTGCTCGGCGGTCCGCTGTCGGTGACCGCCCTCTCGGTGTGGGAGGCACGACGGCTGCGCAGTCGGTACGGCGTGACCCTGCGGTCGGCCCTGGGCCGCTAGGTTCCGTCCGGTCTGTGAGCGGGCTGGGATCCGGCACCCCGGACCAGTGAGCTGACCCAGGAGGCAATCGAGTGGGGATCCTCACCCTCCATTAAGTTGTACACAATCTAATTGGGTACTAGCTTTCTTGTCGGGAACAGCGAGCGAGAAGGAGAGCCTGCGATGGATTTCAGCCGGTACGAGGCCTACAACCCCGTCGAACGCCCCAGGTACCAGCAGGAGCTGGACGAGGTAGTGCGCAATGTCGGACGCCGCACCCGTGAGTCGGTCGAGCGGCAGGGCGTGGGGCGGGCGGTCCGTACGGCGCACGGCAAGACGTACGGCCTCGTCAAGGCATCGGTCACGGTGGGTGAGGTCCCGGAGCCGTACGCCCAGGGGGTCTTCGCCGGGCCGGCCACGTACGACGCGGTCGTGCGCTACTCCAACGGACTCGGGCATCTGCGCGCGGACTCCCTGCTCGGGGCGGCCTGCGGCATGGGCATCAAGATGTTCGGAGTGCCCGGCGACTCCCTGCTGGCGGACGAGGCGGAGGCCACCACCTTCGACCTCAACCTGATCAACAACAAGGTCTTCTTCGCCAACACCGCCTACGACTACATGGTCATCGAGGAGCTCTTCGCCGAACTCCCCGACGCCCTGGTGAACCCGGCACGGCGGAAGTCGTGGATGGGTGAGTTCCTGACCCGGCGCGGGACACTGGCGACCTCGGACGAGTGGCTGTGGGACGAACTGTTCGCGATGCTGTCGTTCACCCAGGTCCCGCGCCGGAACCTGCTCTCGTACACGTACAACAGCATGGGAGCCTTCCGGTACGGCGACCACATCGCCAAGATCCGCACGGTCCCCGTCTCCCCCGTCACCCACCTCGACGTGGATGTGCAGGCCGATGGCGAGGCCTTCCGCAACACGCTCGTGGCCGAGACGGCAGAGCGGGACCACGCCTTCGAGCTGCAGGTGCAGCTCAACGCCGACCTCGCGCGGATGCCCGTGGACAACACGTCGGTGGAGTGGCCGGAGCAGCTCTCTCCCTGGGTGACGGTCGCCCGGATCGACATTCCCCGCCAGGCCATCGGCGGTGAGGAGAACCTCACCGCCGCCGACGGCACATCGATCACCCCATGGCGCACCCGCGAGGATCACCGGCCCATCGGTGAGATCCAGCGCGTGCGCGAGGAGGTCTACCGGCGCTCCTCGATCGAGCGCCACCGCCTCAACGGGCAGCCGCGCCAGGAGCCGGCGAGCAGCGCCGAGCTCCTGGGCTGAGCTCCCGGGCTGGGCTCCCGGGCTGGGCATCTGGTTTGAACTCCCGGGCTGAACTCCCGCTCCGGGCAGCCCTCTTCAGGGCGTCGGGATCGGCCCGTCCCCCAGCGGGTTGAGCTGGTCCGCCTCCCCCTCGAACGCGAAGAGCAGCAGATCGGCCATGGTGAACGCACCATGGCGGACAGCAGGCAGGGACGGCCGCCAGCCCGGGTGCTTCACGATCGAGCTGCGGCTGCCCTCCATCGCGCGGTGGAAGACCTCGGCGACCAGATGGCCGCCGACGCCGGTCAGCCGGCCCGGATGGCGCCGGTTCGTCTCGGCCTCGCGGAGGATGTAGAACCAGAGCGGGGTGTGCGCGACCAGCTCCGCGCGCTGGTCCGCCGTCAGTCCGGTCAGATCCGCGCCACTGCCCGTTCCGTTCAGGATCTGGTCGGCGCCGAGCGGCTCGATGCCCATTTCGGCGGCCAGTTGGGGGCCGGTGGCGAGTTCGACCATCGCCGCGCGAGCCAGGTTACGGAAGGCCAGATTGCGGTGGAGGGCGAGCGGAGCGGGCTGTCCGCGGCCTGCGAAGGTGCCGGCGGGCAGGGTGGTGAGCGGGTCGACGAGGCGGGTGTCGATGCGCTTGGCGAGGTTGAAGTCCCCCGCCGGTACGGCCAGATCGTCGCGGCCCGCTTCGGCAAAGTCGAACAGTCGGCGGAAATCGGCGACCCAGTTGCTGGGGAGGCGGAGATTCTCGCCGGACTGCGGGTCGTCGAGGTCGCTGAGGTCGTCGGGGCCCGGGCTGAGGTTCCCTGCTGTACCGCTGAAGCGGAACAGCAGTCCGAGGGAGGCGGGGCCGCCGGGGCCGCCCGTACGGAAGACCCGGTTCCACTCGTAGCCGTCCCGGATCATGCTGTGGCCGAGCCGGTAGGCCGCGACAGAGAACTCGATCGGCATGGTCGGCCGGGCGCCAGGCCGGTACTCCCCCTGCGGGTCGAAGAAGCGGCGCCCGTACGTGAAGACGCGCGCCACGATCTCCGGGTCGACGATCCGCGGCAGGAAGTCGGTGCGCAGCATCCACTGGTAGTGCTTGACGACCGTGTCGCGGGCGGCCCTGAAGAGCAGCGGCTCGGGCACGCCGCTCGTGGCGAGGTGCCGGTGCACCTGGTTGTGGAAGCGGATGAACGCGAGATGGAGCTGGCCGACGGCCAGGTTCTCGTCGTTGCGGGCGTCGGGGATGAGTGCGGCACGCTGGTCGGCGCGCGTGCCGCCGGCGCCTTCGCCGGCGCGCGGCAGGTCGAAGCCCTTCATGTCGCTGTTGGCCGGCGGGAGGTCCGGCGGGAAGGGCACCCCGAGCGAGGTACCCGTCCTCAGCCGTCCGTCGGGCTCGTAGAAACGGGCGCTGCCGCGGTGGTCGGGGCCGATGCCGTACACCGAGTCGAGGTCGAGGGCGGGTGAGCGCCCCTGGAGCAGGTCATCGACGGGGACCTGCTCGCCGAGCGCGGCCCGAGTGTTGTCGAGTGTCAGGTCGTGGTCGACGAACTGACCGAGATAGGTGAATCCGGAAGGAATCCCCGGTGCGCCGGCGGCGTCGGAGTCGGGGTCGGGTCCTGCCGCGGCGGTGGTCATCGCCTCGGCGAGCAGGGCCCTTGTCTCCTCGCTGATCTGAACGCCCTTCTCCGCGCTGAGCCGGGAGAAGCGGAAGGCGCGTTGCCGCTCGTCGGGAGTCGGGGCGCGCGATTCGCCCCCTCCTGCGTCCGACGGTTCAAGCACGCGGTTCTCGTTGACGACGTAGTAGCTCTCACGGTGGTGACGGTGCACGCCGTGCCCCCTGTTCTGTCCCCCCTACCACGCGCGGTTCCTCCCGCGTGGCGGCCATGCGTCCTGTCTGCCCTGTACGACGTCATACGTCTGGGATCGGTTGAAGGGTCCGTCGAGTACGGCCGAATTCCGCCGTACGGCAGGGGTGTACGGGCCTCCCGACGCTCTGATAGGAAAGCTTCCTAACAGAGCACAGGAACACCGGAGCACTGGAGCAGCAGCAACACCCAGCACATCCAGAACACCCAGAACACCAGAACACCGAGAGAAACCCCGAGAACACCCAGAACACCGAAGCGATGAACTCCCCTTGGAGGTCACAGGTGCACGCCCCCCCACCGAAGCACCATCGCACGACGTACGGCCCTCGCCACCGCCCTGCTCGGGCTCGCTGTCACGGCTCTGCCGGGCACGGCAGGTGCGGCGCAGGACGTACGTGCCGCCGGGCTCGACGACCCGGCGAAGAAGGAAATCGCCATGAAGCTGGTGTCCAGCGCGGAGAACTCCTCGCTGGACTGGAAGGCCCAGTACAAGTACATCGAGGACATCGGCGACGGCCGCGGCTACACGGCCGGCATCATCGGATTCTGCTCCGGCACGGGCGACATGCTCGATCTGGTCGAGCTCTACACCGACCGCAAGCCGGACAACGTCCTCGCCCCGTACCTCCCCGCTCTGCGCAGGGTCGACGGCACCGACTCGCACGCGGGCCTCGATCCGGACTTCACCCGGGACTGGAAGAGGGCCGCCCGGGACGCCGAGTTCAGGAAGGCCCAGAACGACGAGCGCGACCGGGTCTACTTCAACCCGGCGGTCAAGCGCGGCAAGAGCGACGGCATCGGCGTCCTGGGCCAGTTCATCTACTACGACGCCATCGTCATGCACGGCGACGGCGGCGACAGCACCAGCTTCAGCAACATCCGCAAGCGGGCCCTGACCAAGGCCAGGCCGCCGGCTCAGGGCGGTGACGAGGTCACGTACCTCCACGCCTTCCTCGACGCCCGTGTTTGGGCGATGAAGCAGGAAGAGGCCCACGAGGACACCAGCCGCGTGGACACCGCGCAGCGGGTCTTCCTCAACAAGCGCAATCTGAACCTGAACACACCGCTGGACTGGAAGGTCTACGGCGAGAGCTTCCACATCGACTGAACACAGCCGTACGGCGACGGCGTCGTACAACGCCGTCGCCGTACGCGCGTCAGTGAACCGGGACCGGCTCCGGCTCCGCCTGCTTCTCGGGCGAACGGGCCTTGGTGCCCAGGTGGTTGAAGAGCAGGTTCAGCACGATCGCCACCACGCACCCCGTGGAGATACCCGAGTCGAGCACCACCAGCAGATCCTTGGGGAAGGCGTGGTAGAACTCCGGCGCCGCGATCGGGATCAGCCCGATGCCCACGGCGGCCGCCACGATCAGCGCGTTCTCGCCCTTCTCCAGCGCGGCGGTGGCCAGGGTCTGGATGCCGCTCGCGGCGACCGAGCCGAAGAGGACGATGCCCGCGCCGCCGAGGACCGGCAGGGGGACGAGGGCGATGACGGAGGCGGCGACCGGGCACAGACCGAGCAGGATCAGGATGCCGCCTCCGGCCGCGACGACGAAGCGGCTGCGCACCTTCGTCATGGCGACCAGGCCGATGTTCTGGGCGAACGCACTGCACATGAAGCCGTTGAAGAGCGGGCTGATCGCGCTGCCGAGGGTGTCGGCGCGCAGTCCGCCCTCGATGATCCGCTCGTCGGCGGGCCGGTCCACGATCTTGCCGAGGGCGAGCATGTCGGCGGTTGACTCGGTCATGCAGACGAGCATCACGATGCACATGGAGACGATCGCGGCGATCTCGAACTGCGGGGCGCCGAAGTGGAACGGGGTCGGGAAACCGACCAGGTCCGCGTTGCGCATGGCCTCGAAGCTCGTCATGCCCATCGGGATCGCGATGAGCGTGCCGGCCACCAGGCCGAGCAGGATGGCGATCTGCTGCAGGAAGCCGCGCAGCAGCTTCCTCAGCGCGAGCACGATCACCAAGGTGAGTGCCGCCATGCCGATGTTCTTCATCGAGCCGAAGTCCGGTGCCCCCGCGTTGCCGCCCCGGGCCCAGCGGAAGGCGACGGGAAGCAGGGAGACACCGATCAGGGTGATGACGGTGCCGGTGACGACGGGGGGAAAGAACCGTACGAGTTTGGAGAAGTACGGGGTCAGGACGAAGCCCAGCACACTCGCGACGATGATCGCGCCGAACACGACGGCGATGCCGTCGTAGCCACGGTCCTTCCCGATGGCGATCATCGGGGTCACTCCGGCGAACGAGACGCCGTTGACGAACGGGAGTCGGGCGCCGACCTTCCAGAACCCGAGGGTCTGGAGCAGGGTGGCGATGCCCGCGGTGAAGAGACTGGCGCCCATCAGGAACGCGGTGTCCTTGGCGCTGAGGCCGACGGCGGGACCCACGATCATCGGCGGGGCCACCACCCCCGCGTACATGGCGGCCACATGCTGCAGACCGCTGGTGACCATCTTGAAGGGCGGGAGTGTCGCGTCGACCTGATGCTTCTGGTCGTCGGGGGCGGCATCTGCGTCGTTGTGAAACCTGGGCTTGGCTGCCACAGCGGTTCCTCCGGTCGGTTAACACGTCGGCTCAGACGTGGGTGTCAGGGAGGTGGTGCGGGTGATGCGAGTGATGCGTGCGCCCAAGAAAGCGATGCCGGTGGGATGCCGACTCGATTCACCGTCCCCGGGGGGTGCGTACCTTTGGCGCACGCACCCCCCGGTGACGGCTGCCACGGGCCCCGCTCGGGTCCATGGCTGCCGGCCGAGGGCCGTCCCCCTCGGCCGGACTACCGGGGGTGTCAGGCCTGCGCGGCGATCCGCGCGAGGCGCTGGGCCTCGTCCCGCGTGGAGCGGGCGATGGCGTCCTCGTCGACGTGCAGCAGGTGGCTGTCCTCGACGACCGGCCTGCCGTTGACGAGGGAGAGGGTGACCGGGGCCGCCGCGCCGAAGACGAGGGCGGTCACCGGGTCGGCGATGGAGGAGTGGGCCAGCGTGTCCAGCTTCCAGAGCACCAGGTCGGCGAGCTTGCCGGGCTCCAGCGACCCGATCTGCGAGGCGCGGCCCAGTACCTGGGCGCCGCCGTACGTACCCAGACGCAGGGCCTGGCGCGCGTTGAGCGCACGCTCGCGGTGCACGGTGCTGAGGCGGTTGATCAGCAGGGCGTTGCGCAGCTCGGTGTGCAGCTCACCCGACTCGTTGGAGGCGGTGCCGTCGACGCCCAGCCCGACCGGCACACCGGCGGCGAGCATGTCCGGTACGCGGGCGATCCCGGCGGCGAGTCGGGCGTTGGAGGACGGGCAGTGGGCGACGCCGGTCTTCGTCCGGGCGAAGGCCGCGATGTCGGAGTCGTTCATGTGGACGCAGTGCGCCATCCACACGTCCTCGCCGAGCCAGCCGGTCGACTCGAAGTAGTCGGTCGGCCCCATGCCGAAGAGCTCGTGGCAGAACTTCTCCTCCTCCACGGTCTCCGAGCCGTGGGTGTGCATCCGCACGCCCTTGCGGCGGGCCAGCTCGGCGCCCTGCTGCATCAGTTCGGTGGAGACGGAGAAGGGCGAGCAGGGCGCGACGGCGACCTGCGTCATCGCGTCGAAGGAGGCGTCGTGGTGCTTGTCGATGGTCTCCTCAGTGCCGGCCAGGGCGCCTTCGAGGGTCTCGACGGCGAAGTCCGGGGGCAGGCCGCCGTCCTTCTCGCTGCGGTCCATGGAGCCGCGGGCGAGGGTGAAGCGGACGCCCGTCTCGGACGCGGCGCGGATGATCGCGCCGGACAGGTCACCGGAGTTCTTCGGGAAGACGTAGTGGTGGTCCATCGCGGTGGTGACGCCGCCGCGGGCCATCATCGCGAGCGAGCCCTGGGCGGCGGAGTACGCCATCTGCTCGTCGATCCGCGCCCACGTCGGGTACAGCGCGACCAGCCAGTTGAAGAGGTTGTGGTCGGTGGCCAGACCACGGGTGATCCACTGGTAGAAGTGGTGGTGCGTGTTGACCAGGCCCGGGGTGACCAGGTGGCCGGTGCCGTCGATGCGGCGGACCACGTTCTCCAGGTTCTCGGGGGCCTTGCCCGCGCCGATCGACTCGATCCGGTTGCCGGCGACGACGATGTGGCCGGAGGCGTACTCGGTGTCGTCGGCGTCCACGGTCGCGATCGCACAGTTCTCGATGACGATGCGCGGGGCTGCTGCCGGTGCTGCCATGGCGGTGCGTCCTTTGTCTTTCAGTGGCGGTGTGGGCACGGCAGGACCCTGGGAGGATTTGAGTGCCACAGCCGCGCGGCTGTGGGTGCCGAGAGGGTGGAAGGACGGTGGAAGGACAGGCCGGGCAGGACCGCCGCGGGCGCTCCCGCCTTGCGTACACGTGTCAAGGAAACCACCTGTTCCCTCCTGTCCGGTACGGCCCCGCCCAGGTCAGGGGCGGGCGGGGCCATGATCGGTCCCGCGTCAGAGGTTGGTCATGTCGACGGGGATCCGCGGCTCGACGCCGTCCCGAAGGATCGTGGCCTCGATCAGGCCGTAGGGGCGGTCGGCGGCGAAGTAGACCTCGTTGTCGTTCTTGAGCCCGAAGGGCTCCAGGTCGACGAGGAAGTGGTGCTTGTTCGGCAGGGAGAAGCGGACCTCGTCGATCTCCGAGCGGTTGTTGATGATCCGCGAGCCCATCTGGTACAGCGTCTGCTGCAGCGAGAGGGAGTACGTCTCCGCGAAGGCCTGGAGCATGTGCTTCTTGACCTGCTCGTAGGACTTCTCCCAGTTCGGCATGCGCTGCTCGTCGTCGGTCCAGTTGAACCGCCAGCGACCGGACACCTGGGTGGCGAGGATGCGGTCGTACGCCTCCTGGAGCGTCGTGTACTGGTCCTTGACGTAACCCCAGAACTCGGAGTTCGTCGAGTTCATCACGACCAGGTCCTTGAGGCCGGAGATGACCTCCCACGAGTCACCGTCGTAGGTGATCTGGGTGACCCGGGTCTCCTGGCCCTTGCGGACGAAGGAGTGCTTGACCTCGTCGGCGCCGATGAACTTCGAGTTGGCGTCGGAGGTCGCGATGCGCTCCCAGGCGTACTCCTCGATGCGGATACGCGCCCGGTGGATCGGCTCCTGCGAGGTCACGAAGTGACGGGCGAGGTGGATGCCGAACTGCTCGGCGGACTCGATGCCGTACTCCTTGGCGAACGCGTACACCGTGTTCTTGGTGGTGTCCGTCGGCAGGCAGTTGGCGTTCGAGCCGGAGTAGTGGACCTCGTCCATGTCGCCGGAGAGGGCGACCGAGACGTTCAGGTCCTTGATGTGGTGGGTGTCGCCGTCCCGCGTGATCTTGACGACACGGTTCTCAGCCTTGCCGTACTGGTTCTGTCCCAGAATCGTGGGCATGTCTGCTAGCTCCCTCGGTAAACGGAGTAGCCGAACGGGTTGAGCAGCAGCGGTACGTGGTAGTGCTCGCCCGGTTCGACGGCGAACGTGATCGCCACCTCCGGGAAGAACGCACCGCTGTCCCGATTCGCGGGGGCGTCCTGCTGCGCATCGGCTTGCTTCTTCGCGACTTCGAGAAAATAGGACTCGGTCTCGAAGTCCAGTCGTACATGGGTGGTGCCCTCCGGCAGCGCCGGCAGGTTCTTGCAGCGCCCGTCCGCGTCGGTCGCGGATCCGCCGAGTGCCACCCACTGGGCGCCGGAGCCGTCGCGGGCGGACCCACGGGCCGACAGGCGGATGACGACGCCCTCGGCGGGCCGGCCGATGCTGGTGTCCAGGATGTGCGTGGACACCGACGCCGTGGTGTGCGTACTCATGCGCTCTCTTCCTCTACGAGACGGCTCAGCCGGATGCGGTTGATCTTGCCCAGCTCGGTGCGGACGATTTCCCGCTCCTGCTCGGGCGAGTTGTCGATCCGCTCGCGGACGGCGTCCCTCATCTGCTCACCGGTCCGGCCGGTGGCGCAGATCAGGAAGACGTGGCCGAACTTGTCCTGGTAGGCCAGGTTCAGTTCCAGCATCTCGGCCTTCAGGTCCTCGGAGGCGCCGGCCATCCCGCTCTGTTCGCGGGAGGAGGTCGGGTCACCGGGCTTCGGCCGGCCGATCGGCGGGTGCCCTGCCATCGCTTCGGCCAGATCAGCGGCGGTCAGCTCGGCCATGGCGGCGTCGCTGGCGGCGAAGAGGGCGTCCACAGTGGCGTACGGGCGCTGGGCGAGCAGTCTGCTTCCCCACGCCGAGCTGGCACACACCTCGTGCAGCGCGGCCTGGGCCTCGCTGTCCGCCGAGGTGTTGAACCGGGCGAGGCCCGGTACGGAAGTCGAAGTCACGGGAGCCTCCGTGGCTGTTTTGCAAGGTGCGTCGGACGGGCTGCGGATAGCTAACGCCTTCCCCCAACACCCCGTCAACACTTTGTTGAAACTTCGTGGCCATAAAAGCCGCCGTCCCGACATATGGACGGCGGCCGTGTACGCGGAGTCAGACCCTACTCACTTTTCGCGGCGTTTTCCCTGTTCAGGTAGTTGTACACAGTGAAGCGGCTGACACCCAGGGCACTCGCCACCGTCTCCACCCCGTGCCGCACCGAGAAGGCACCGCGTGCCTCCAGGAGCCGGACGACCGACTGCTTGGTCTTGCGGTCCAGCGCGGACAGCGGCATGCCGTGGCGGCGTTCCAGCGCGACCAGAATGTGGTCCAGCGATTCGGAGAGCTGCGGCAGCCGTACGGCAACCACCTCGACGCCCTCCCAGGCCAGGACCACGTCGTCGCGCCCGGCCTGCTCGGGCAGCAGCATCTCGGCGCCCATGGCGTCCACCAGCGGCTTGACCGCGGTGATCAGGGGGTGATCTCCCGGCTCGGTCACTTCTCCTCCTCCCCGATCACGTTCACCTGCAACGAGACCCTGGTGGCGCCCGCACCCAGAGCCTGGCGCAGCAGCGAGTCGACCGCGGTGAGCACCGCGTCCGCCGCGCCCTCCGCCGTGTTGCCGAACGGTCCGACGTCCACGGCGTCCAGATCGGCCGCCTGGATGACCTCGCGTGCCACGAGCGCATGGGCCGGGGCTTCGTCCAGGTCGAAGGGTTCGGTGGTGAACTCCACTCGCAATCGCAGCATGCCCCCCACGTTAAGCCTGCCCGCGCCGCCGTCCGTCGCCAGGCCGGAAATTCCGTCGGTTCCGGGCGACGGACCCGCCTCCTGCCCGCGTAGAGCCGGTGACGGAAGCCGTACCGGCCCTCATCTCCGGTGCGGCCCAGGACAGGGAGGGGTCTGCGGAATGACACGGCACAAGGGCAGAGGTGTCAGCAGGGGTGTCAGGGGTACGGCCATGGCGGCTGCGGCGATGGCGGCACTGACCGCCTCCCAGGCCCCGGGGGCACAGGCATCCCCTTCCGCCGGGGAGACGGCGCCCACCGCACCCGCGCGGCCGAGCGTCTCCGGCGACTCCGCGTACCGCGCCGAGCTGCCGCCGCTGCGGGCACGCGGCGTGGCGGGCGAGGGCGGGAGCGGGGGCGGCGCGGCCCGCGCGTCGGACGGCTCAGCCGTGACCGCCGCGGGCGCACTGCCGGCCACGGTCCTCGCCGCGTACCGGCGGGCGGAGTCGACGCTCGCGGCCGGCGCACCCGGCTGCGCCCTGCGCTGGCAGCTGCTGGCCGCGATCGGCCAGGTCGAGTCCGGGCAGGCAGGCGGCGGGCGGGTGACCCCGGACGGCACGGCTCGTCCGCCGATCCTGGGGCCGCGGCTGGACGGCAACGGGTTCGCCGTGATCGGCGACACCGACGGCGGGAGGTACGACGGGGACACCCTGTACGACCGGGCGGTCGGCCCCATGCAGTTCATCCCGTCGACCTGGGCCGTCTGGGGCGCCGACGGCAACGGGGACGGCGCGGCCGACCCGCAGAACGTCCACGACGCGGCGCTCGCGGCAGGCCGCTACCTGTGCGCGGGCGGGCGGGACCTCTCCGACCCGTACGACCTGGACCGCGCGATCCTCGGCTACAACCACTCGACGGCCTACCTCCGTACGGTCAGGGCCTGGTTCGCGTACTTCCTCGAAGGCCACCGCGTGGTGCCGGACCATCCCGGTGCCGGATCCGGTCCCCGCCCCGGGCCGGAGTCCTCCCGCCCGGTGCCGCCGCGGTCGTCGGCCCCGGCCGCCGCGGCGCGGCCGGTCCGGCCGGACGACGGGCCGGCTGCGCAGTCTTCCCCGGCCCCCTCGCCCTCGCAATCCGCCGGGGCCCCTCCCGCGGGCGGGACGGAGAAGCCGCTGGTGCCTGTGATTCCCGTCCCCGGAACGGGGGTTGAGGTACCCGGCGGCACAGTGCCGCCCGGGGCGATTCCGCTGGTCGGCAACGGTACGGATTCGATGGCTTCCACCCCCTCCACAACTGCGGATACCCAGCGGTAATGTCGCCTCCCGCCGGGCGGCAGGGACCGGCGGTGAGTGCGAAGGGGCCCTCATGGCGGAAACGTCTCAGGACCGGTGGCAGCGCGCGTGGAGCCACCGGGAGCAGCTGCTTAAGGTGGCCCGCCGCAGATCCATGAGCGTCGAGGACGCCGAGGACGCCGTGCACGAGGCGATGCTGCGTGCCGCGGAGAATCCGCACCTCGACGACGAGCGGCTGGGTGCCTGGCTGACGACGGTGACCATGCGTCTGTGTGTCGACCGGTACCGGCAGGTCAACCGCGAGGCCGAGGTGCGCAGCAGCCCGACGCTGATCACGCCGGGCCCGGCGCCCGTCGACGAGGTGGTGTGCGACCGGGCCGAGGCGAAGTGGCTGGCCGTACGGAGCGGGGAACTGCCCGCCCGGCAGGCGGAGGCGCTCTGGCTGAAGTCCGAGGATCTCGACGTCGGGCAGGTCGCCGTGAAGATGGGGCTCAGCTACCGGACGGTCGAATCGCTGCTGGCGCGGGCCCGGCGGACACTGCGCGCCTCGCTGGCCGGAACGCTGGGGCTCGCCGTGTGGCTGTGCGACCGCTGTCGGCCTCGAGCCGTGGGCAACGCGCAGACGGTGGCTGTGGCCTCGGCCGCGGCGGCGACGCTGGTCGTCGCGGGGTTCGTCCTGCCGTACGGCGGCGGCGGGAACGGGCCCGCCCCCTCGCCGGCCACGTCGGACACCGCGGAGGTGCACGTGGCAGACGCGGACGGGGCGCCCCCACCGGCGCCCGCCCCCGCCGCGAGCCCGGCGGCGTCGCCCGGGGCGCCCGGCTTCGAGCCGTCGCTGCTGCCGTCGCTGCTGCCGGATGTCCCGGTGCCGCTGCCCTCCCTGGCCGTACCCGGTGTCCCGAAGGTGCCGGGCGTCGTCCCGGACGCATCGCTGCCACCGCTGCCATTGCCGCTGCCGCTGCCCAGCGCGGACGTACCGGCGGTCCCGGCAGTACCCGACGTGCCCTCCGGGCCGGTCGTGCCCGCTGTACCACCGGTGCCGGAGCCACCCGTGAGCGCGACGCCGTCGGCCCCTGTGGACGTGCCGTTGCCGTGAAGGCACCCGGTGTGTCCGTCCTCAAACGCCGGACGGGCTTGAATCCCCTGGTGAACACACCCGCGTGAACCCCTGATCTCGCGCCCGTAAAAATTTCCCGTCCTCGGCGCGACGGACGCGCCGCCCCTCCCCGTAGAGCAGATGTCGGAGCTGCTCAACGGCTGAAGGGTGAACCGGATGGGTGTCGAGATCTGTGTGGAAGGGCTGACCAAGTCCTTCGGCCACCAGGTCATCTGGCAGGACGTGTCACTGACGCTGCCCGCCGGGGAGATCTCGGTCATGCTCGGCCCGTCCGGCACGGGCAAGTCGGTGTTCCTCAAGACCCTCGTCGGACTGCTCAGGCCGGACCGCGGGTCGATCAGGATCGCGGACAGGGACATCACCAGGCTCCGCGAGCACGACCTGTACGAGGTCCGGAAGCTGTTCGGCGTCCTCTTCCAGGACGGCGCGCTGTTCGGGTCGATGAACCTGTACGACAACATCGCCTTCCCGTTGCGCGAGCACACCCGGAAAGGGGAGAGCGAGATCCGGCGCATCGTCCTCGAGAAGATGGACATGGTCGGACTGATCGGGGCCGAGGAGAAGCTGCCCGGCGAGATATCCGGCGGTATGCGCAAGCGGGCCGGGCTCGCCCGGGCCCTGGTGCTCGATCCGGAGATCATTCTCTTCGACGAGCCGGACTCGGGTCTCGACCCGGTGCGGGTGGCCTACCTCAACCAGCTGATCGTCGATCTCAACGCGCAGATCGACGCGACCTTCCTGATCGTCACGCACGACATCGCCTCGGCCCGCCAGGTCCCGGACAACATCGGCCTGCTCTTCCGGCGCGAACTGGTGATGTTCGGCCCTCGCGAACAGTTGCTGACCAGCGACGAGCCGGTCGTACGGCAGTTCCTGAACGGCCGGATGCAGGGACCGATCGGCATGGCGGAGGAGAAGGACGCCGCCCAGGTCGAGCAGGAGCTGGCACAGATCGACGAAGGCAGCGCCGTCCCGGACATGACGCCCCGTCTGCTGCCGAGCCCCGGCATCACCCGGCCGCCCCGCTGGGAGGCCATCGTCAAACGCGAGGCAGCGCTCCACAAGCACAAGGAGGTGGCGGGCGCATGAGTCTCTCCCCGGCAGGAGCG
Source organism: Streptomyces sp. NPDC043870 (assembly GCF_056435785.1). Taxonomy (NCBI): domain Bacteria; kingdom Bacillati; phylum Actinomycetota; class Actinomycetes; order Kitasatosporales; family Streptomycetaceae; genus Streptomyces; species Streptomyces sp. NPDC043870. The sequence goes on along the minus strand of NZ_JBWKDT010000009.1, from coordinate 184,128 downwards.
CTCCGGCAGTCGGGCAGCCTGTTCGCGATGGCGCTGGATGTCTTGCGGACGCTGCCCAGACGGCCCTTCCAGGTACGGGAGTTCATCCAGCAGGCCTGGTTCATCGCGAGCGTCACGATCCTGCCCACCGCACTGGTCTCCATCCCCTTCGGGGCGGTCATCGCGCTGCAGATCGGGAGCCTCACCCGGCAGCTCGGCGCCCAGTCGTTCGCGGGCGCGGCCTCGGTGCTCGCGGTGCTGCGGGAGGCCTCGCCGATCGTGACCGCGCTGCTGATCGCCGGGGCGGGCGGCACGGCGATCTGCGCGGATCTCGGGGCGCGCAAGATCCGCGAGGAGATCGACGCGATGCAGGTGCTGGGCATCGATCCGATCCACCGGCTGGTCGTACCCCGGGTGCTGGCCTCGATGGTGGTCGCGGTGCTGCTCAACGGCCTGGTGTCGGTGGTCGGAGTGGCCGGTGGCTACTTCTTCAACGTCGTCCTGCAGAACGGCACGCCCGGCGCGTATCTGGCTTCCTTCACCACCCTCGCCCAGCTGTCCGATCTGTGGGCGGCGGAGCTGAAGGCCCTGGTGTTCGGTGCGATCGCCGCCATCGTCGCCTCGTACAAGGGGCTGACCGCCAAGGGCGGGCCGAAGGGCGTGGGCGACGCGGTGAACCAGTCGGTGGTGATCACCTTCATGTTGCTGTTCGTGACGAACTTCGTGATGACCGCCGTGTACTTCCAAGTCGTTCCGCAGAGGGGCTGACCGTGGCGCTGATCAACCGTTTCGCCGGGCGTCCGCTCCGCTCCCTGGAGGAGCTGGGCACCCAACTGTCCTTCTACGGGCGCTCGCTGGCCTGGACCGGCCGCACCCTGCGCCGCTACAAGAAGGAGGTCCTGCGGCTGCTGGCCGAGGTGAGCTTCGGCCGCGGCGCGCTGGCCGTCGTCGGCGGCACCGTCGGCGTGATCGCCTTCCTCTCGTTCTTCACCGGCACCGAGGTGGGACTGCAGGGGTACGCGGCGCTCAATCAGCTGGGCACGTCCAACTTCGTCGCGTTCCTGTCGGCGTACTTCAACACCCGCGAGATCGCACCGCTGGTGGCCGGGCTCGCGCTGTCCGCGACGGTCGGAGCCGGGTTCACCGCCCAGCTGGGCGCGATGCGGATCAGTGAGGAGACCGACGCCCTGGAGGTGATGGGCGTTCCCTCGCTGCCGTTCCTCGTGACCACGCGGATGATCGCCGGTTTCGTCGCCGTGATCCCGCTGTACGTGGTCGGGCTGCTGTCCTCGTACTTCGCCGCCCGGACCATCACCACCGGCTACTACGGGCAGTCGGCCGGCACGTACGACCACTACTTCCAGCAGTACCTGCCGCCGGTCGATGTGCTGTGGTCCTTCGGCAAGGTGATCGTCTTCGCCGTCGTGATCATCCTGGTGCACTGCTACTACGGCTACTACGCGAGCGGCGGCCCGGCCGGTGTCGGGGTCGCGGTCGGCCGTGCGGTGCGTACCTCGATCGTCGCCATCAACGTCCTGGACTTCTTCCTCAGCCTGGCGATCTGGGGCGCCAGCACGACCGTACGGATTGCGGGGTAGTGCCGATGCGGACCGTCAACGTCGTCAGGCTGAGGGTGTACGGCATCGTGTTCGTCGCGGTCCTCGCGTTGCTGCTGTCGCTGTCCGTCGCCGTCTACCAGCAGGTGTTCACCTCCGTCGTACGGGTCACGCTGGAGGCCGACAGGCTCGGCAACCAGGTGGAGCCGCGCGCCGACGTCAAACTGCGCGGACTGCTGGTCGGCGAGGTGCGCGAGGTGCGGGCCGACGGCGACAAGGCGACACTCGACCTGGCTCTCAGGCCGGAGCACGTCTCCCGTATCCCGTCCGACGTGCAGGCCAGGCTGCTGCCCAAGACGCTGTTCGGGGAGAAGTACGTCGATCTCGTGGCGCCCCGTGGCCCGGCCGGCCGGCCCATCCGCGCCGGGGACGTCATCACCCAGGACCGCACCAGAGTCGGCATCGAGGTGCAGCAGCTCATGAACGACCTGCTGCCGCTGCTGCGGACGGTGCGCCCGGCCGAACTCAACGCGACCCTGTCGGCGTTCGCCACCGCGCTCGACGGCCGCGGCGACCGGGTCGGCGCCAATCTCGTCCGTGTCGAGGGCTATCTGAGCCGGCTCAACCCCCATATGCCGTCGATCAAGGAGGACATCTCGCGGTTCGCCGACGTGGCCGAGGTGTACGGCGATGCCGCGCCCGATCTGATGAGGATCCTGCGGAACACCGTCACCACGAGCCGCACCGTCGTCGAGAAGCAGGATCAGCTGGCCGCCCTGTTCACCTCCACGGCCACCGCCGCCGGTACCGCGGACGCGTTCCTGGACGAGAACGGCGGACGGCTCATCACCCTGGGCCGCGTCTCCCGTCCCACGCTGGCGCTGTTCGCCCGCTACGCGCCGGAGTACCCGTGCCTCCTCGAAGGCCTGGTGAGGCAGGAGGCCGCGGCAGAACAGACCTTCAGAGGCGGAGAAATGCGCATCACCCTGGAAGTCGTCCGTCCGCAGCCGGCGTACGAGCCCGGCGAGGAGCCACGCTATGCGGAGCGATCGGGGCCCGACTGCCACGGTATGCCCCACCCCCGGGTCCCGGCACCGGACACCCGGCTCGACGACGGTACGTCCGCAAGCCCGTCGGGCGGCACCCCCATGACGGTGGTCGCGACCGAGGCCGAGCAGCGTGCCGTCGGCTCGCTCGTGGCGCCCGTCCTGGGCGTGCCGGTCGATGAGGTGCCCGCGGTGGCGACCCTGCTGTTCGGTCCGATGGCCCGGGGAACGGCGGTGAGCGTCGCATGAGGTTCCCACGCGTCAGGCGCGCCGGGGAGACCGCGTCGCCGCTGATCAAGTTCAGCCTCTTCGCGGTGGTGACGGTGCTGGCGACCGCGCTGCTCGCGGCGACCATCGTCAACATCTCCTTCACTCCCGAGCACACGTACCGCGCGGTGTTCAGCGATGTCACCGGCCTGGAGGAGGGCGACGACATCCGGGTGGCCGGGGTACGGGTCGGCGAGGTCGAGGACATCAGGCTCAAGGACCGGACGCTGGCCGAGGTCACCTTCACCGTGAGCCGCGACCGTCCGCTGTTCACCAGCACCGGCGCGGTCATCCGCTACCGCAACCTGGTCGGGCAGCGGTACATCGCCCTGACGGAGGGCGCCGGCGACGGCACGAAGCTGCCGCCCGACGGCCGGATCCCGCTGTCCCGTACGCAGCCCGCGCTCGATCTGAACGCACTGCTGAACGGGTTCAAGCCGCTGTTCGCGGCGCTCAGCCCGAACGATGTGAACCGGCTCGCGACCGAGATCATCAAGACGCTGCAGGGCGAGGGCGGAACGGTGAACAGCCTGCTCGCGCACACGGCTTCGCTCACCACCACGCTCGCCGACCGCGATGAACTCATCGGCTCGGTGATCGACAACCTGAACACGGTGCTGGCGACGCTGGACAACCGCAGCGCCCGGTTCTCCGGACTGATCGAGCAGCTCCAGCGGGTGATCTCCGGTCTCTCCGCCGACCGCAAGCCCATCGGGGACTCGCTGGTGAACATCGGCCACCTGACGGAGGCCACATCGGGCCTGCTGGAGGAGGCCCGCCCGCCGCTGCGTGACGACATCGCCGAGCTGACGGAACTCACCGGGACGCTGAACAAGAACGAGAAGACCGTGGAGGGCGTGCTGAAGCGGCTGCCGAACAAGCTCGACAAGCTCACGGGGACCGCCTCGTACGGTTCCTGGTTCAACTTCTATCTCTGTGACTTCGACGGCCGGATCGTGCTTCCGAAGACCAACGAGGTGCTCACTCCCGAGCTCCATGTCGCCCGGGCGAGGTGCGCATGAGGATCCGCATGATGCCGTTCCGCGAGAGGAACCCCGTGGTGATCGGGGCGGTCGGCCTCACCACGCTCGCTCTGCTGACCGTCGCCGCGTTCAACGCCGACAGCCTGCCGCTGATCGGCGACGGGGAGACGTACAGCGCGGCGTTCTCGGAGGCGGGCGGTCTGAAGCCCGGCGACGAGGTCCGTATCGCCGGGGTGAAGGTCGGCAAGGTCGACGAGGTGGACCTGGACGGCGACCACGTCAAGGTGGTCTTCCGGGTGAAGGGTGACCCGGAGTTCGGCACCAGGACGGGCGCCGCCATCCGCGTCAAGACGATCCTGGGGGCGAAGTACCTCGCGCTGCAGCCGAAGGGGCCCGGGCAGCTGAGGCCGGGCAGCGAGATCCCGCTGGCCCGGACGACGCCCGCGTACGACGTCGTGGCGGCGTTCAGTGATCTCACCACCACGACGGAGAAGGTCGACACGCAGCAGCTGGCGACGGCCCTGGACACCATCTCCACCACCTTCGAGGACTCCCCTGCCGAAGTACGGGCCTCCATCGAAGGCCTGTCGAAGATCTCCCGTACGGTCGCGTCCCGCGACCAGGCGCTGCGTGAACTCCTCGACCACGCGAGCGGGGTGAGCGGTGTGCTCGCCGAGCGCTCCGGCGAGTTCTCCGCGATGGTCAGGGACGGCGACCAGCTGTTCAAGGAGATCTCCCGGCGGCGGGCCGCGATCCACGCGCTGCTCAAGAGCTCGGCCGCGCTGGGCGTTCAGCTGTCCGGCCTGGTCAAGGACAACCGCGAGGAGATCGGCCCGGCGCTCGAAGGCCTGAATCAGGTGGTCGGGATGCTCGAACGCAATCAGGCGAGCCTCGACCGCAGCGTCAAGCTGCTCGCGCCCTATGTGCGGGTCTTCACCAACACCCTCGGCAACGGCCGCTGGTTCGACAGCTACATCCAGAACATGGTCGCCGCTCCGGTGGTCCCGCGGACGGGAGGTTCGTCGTGAAACCGCGCCTTGTGCCGATAGGCCTCGTACGTGCACGGCTCGTACGTGCACGGCTCGTGCCCATACGCCTCGTGCGCACGCGTCTGCTGCGCCGGGCGGCGCTGATCACCGCTCTGGCGGTGGTGGCCGCGGGTGCCGTGGTGCTGTGGCCGCGGACGGACCCGGTCCGGGTCACGGCGTACTTCCCGCGGACGGTCGGCATCTATCCCGGCTCCGACGTACGGGTCCTGGGCGTCCGGATCGGTGAGGTCAAGGAGATCACCCCGGAGGGCCGCCGGGTACGGGTGGTGCTCGAGTACGACGCCGGGCGGAAGGTCCCCGCCGGCGCCCAGGCGGCGATCATCAACTCCTCGGTGGTCAGCGATCGTTACGTACAGCTGCTGCCGGTGTACCGGAGCGGTCCGACGCTGGCGAGCGGCGATGTCATCCCGGAGAGCCGTACGGCCGTACCGGTCGAGCTGGACCGCATCTTCGACAGTCTGCACACGACGTCGGAGGCGCTGGGTCCGCGCGGCGCCAACAAGGACGGCTCACTGTCGCGGCTGCTCGGCGTGAGCGCGGACAACCTGGAAGGTCAGGGCGAGAATCTGCACCGGACGGTGGAGGATCTCTCGCTCGCCGTGACCACGCTGTCCGACGGCAGGAAGGACCTGTTCTCCACCATCCGCAGTCTCCAGGTGTTCACGGCGGCCCTGGCCGCCGACGACAAGAACGTGCGGTCGTTCAACGACAGCCTGGCGAAGGCGGCCGGCCAGCTCGCCGGGGAGCGTGAGGACCTCGCGGCCGCGCTGCGTCATCTGGGAGTGGCGCTCGCCGATGTGACCGACTTCGTCAGGAAGAACAAGAAGTCGCTGACGTCCAACGTGGAGGGACTCAGCAAGGTCACCAAGGTGCTGGTGACGCAGCGCGCCGCGCTCGCGGAGCTGCTGGAGGTCGCCCCGGCAGGGCTGTCGAACCTGCAGAACGCCTACAACCCGTCCGCCGGGACCCTCGACACCCGCAACAACCCTGACGGGCCACAGGATCCGGCGGCGCTGCTCTGCTCGCTGCTCAGGACCACCGGGGAGGCGAAGCCGGCGGACTGCAAGGACCTGGAGAAACTGTTCGGCTCCCTGCCGGAACTGCGGCCGGGCGGCGGTCTGCCCGTCTCCGGCACCGGCTCGGTCGACCGGACGCTGGGCGGAATCCTGGAGGCCCGCGCATGAGCGCACTGCGCAGAAGCACGGCGGTGTGGGCGGCGGCCGGCTCGCTGCTGCTGACCGGCTGTGAGTTCAACGGTCTCTACGACGTCGGGCTGCCGGGCGGCGCGGCCGCGGACGGCAACGCCTACCGGGTCACGGTCGAGTTCAGGGACGTCCTCGATCTGGTGCCGCAGTCCGCGGTGAAGGTCAACGACGTCACCGTGGGCGCGGTGGAGAAGGTGGAGCTGAACGGCTGGCACGCCCGGGTGCGGCTGCGTATCTCGGATTCGGTGAAGCTGCCCGGCAATGCGGTCGCCGAGCTGCGGCAGACCAGCATGCTCGGCGAGAAGTACGTGGCGCTGTCCGCCCCCGTGGACACGGCGCCGACGGGCAGGCTCGAGGACGGCGCCAGGATCCCGCTGTCCCGCAGCGGCCGCAATCCGGAGATCGAAGAGGTGCTGTCCGCGCTGTCCGCGCTCCTCAACGGCGGTGGGGTGGCCCAGCTCAAGACGATCACCACGGAGCTCAACAAGGCTCTGGAAGGCCGGGAGAACCGGGTCAAGTCCCTGCTGGCGGAGCTGGACACCTTCCTCGGCGGGCTCGACACCCAGCGCAAGGAGATCGTCCGCGCGCTGAACGGCATCGACCGGCTCGCCAAGCGGCTGCGCCAGGAGAAGAAGACGATCGCCGACGCCGTCGACACCGTGCCGCCCGCGTTGAAGGTGCTGGCCGACCAGCGGCGCAAGCTGACGTCGATGCTCACGTCCCTGTCGAAGCTGGGAGAGAGCGGCACGCAGGTGATCACGGCGTCGCGGGACGACGTGGTCGCCAATCTGACGAGTCTGCGGCCGATCCTGGAACAGCTGAACAAGGCGGGTGACGATCTGCCGAACGCCCTGGAACTGATGACGACGTATCCGTTCCCACGCAATGCCGTGGACGCCATCAAGGGCGACTACGTCAATCTCAGGATCACCGCCGATCTCGATCTGGCGGCCATCTACGGCAACCTCGACGGGAAACCCGGGAAGCCGGCCGACCCGGCGCTCCCCGGGACGCCCGGACTTCCCGGCCTCCCCAGCCTCCCCGGGGGCCCTTCGGTCCCCGGCGTGCCCCTGCCGACGGCACTGCCGCAGCCGCCCGGTGCCCCGGGCGCGTCCGGCTCCCCGTCGGCGCCACCGGCTCCCCCGGGCGGCGGCGGTGCGCTGTGCCCGCCGGTGTGCACCGGCAGTTACGCGTCGTACGGGAACGACGGCGCCGACGAACACCCGCCGGGGATCGATCTCGCCCTCGCGGAGCTCATGCTGAAGGGGATGCAGCCGTGATCACACGTACGGTCAAGGCCCAGTTGCTCGCCTTCGCCACGGTCACCGCCGTCGGTGTGTCGTACGTCGGCGCCCGCTACACGGGGCTGACCGACGCCCTCCTGGACCGCGGTTACACCGTGCGGGCCGACTTCGCCGACTCCGGGGGCGTCTTCCCCGGCGCCGAAGTCACTTATCGCGGCGTACCGGTGGGCCGTGTCGGGGAGCTGCGGCTGACCGGCCCGGACGGGGTGACGGTGCGCCTCGACATCGAGGACGGGGCGAGGATCCCGGCGGACACCGTGGCGGTGGTGGCGAACCGTTCGGCGGTCGGCGAGCAGTACGTCGATCTGCAGCCGCGGAACGCGGGCGGCCCGTATCTGCGGGACGGCAGCACCATCGCCCGGCGCGACACGCGCGTGCCGCTGCCCACCACGGACATGGTCCTCAGCCTGGACCGGCTGGTGAACTCCGTCGGCAAGGAGGATCTGCGGATCACGGTCGACGAACTGGGCAAGGCCTTCGCGGGCACCGGCCCGGAGCTGAGCCGGCTGGTGGACTCGGGAAACAGGCTGGTCGAGTCGGCGTCCGACTCGCTGCCGCAGACGGTCGCGCTCATCGAGGACTCCCGGAAGGTCCTGAAGACGCAGGCCGACAAGGGCTCGGCCATCAGGTCGTTCTCCCGCGACCTGGCGGCCCTCACCGCAGAGTTGAAGTCCAGTGACGGTGACATCCGCAGGCTGATCGGCTCCGGTGCGCCCGCCGCTCAGGAGGTGAACTCGCTGCTGAGGGCCAACCGGCCCCATCTGCCGGTCCTGCTGGCGAATCTGATCAGCGGCGGGCAGATCACGGTGGCGCGGCTGCCCGGTGTGGAACAGGCCCTGGTCACCTTCCCCGTGGTGGTGTCGGGCAGCTACACCGTGATCCCGGGCGACGGCACCACCCACTTCGGCCTGGTCGTCAACGCCGACGATCCGCCGGCGTGCCGGGAGGGGTACGGGACGCAGCGGCGCGACCCGGCGGACACGAGCGAGCGGCCGGCGAACACCGGAGCGCACTGCTCAGCCCCGCGGGGCGGTCCCACCTCGGTCCGCGGCGCACAGAACGTCCCGGGTGCCTCGGTGCGCCCGGGTTCCGGCGGCACGGACCCGGCCGCCTACATCACCCCGTACGACCCGGAGACCGGCGCGGCAGCCGGACCGGACGGAGCGCTCGTCGAGATCGGCTCGACGGGCGGTGAACAGAGTGTGTTCGGAAAGGACTCGTGGCAATGGCTGCTCGTGGGACCGATGGCATGAGCGCGGGGCCCCTCGCGCAGGTGATACGGCGGCTGCGCCGCCTGGGCGCCGCGGCGACGGAGGCCGCCCGGCGCGGCCGGGCGATGCCCGCGGCACTCGCGGTGGCGACCGCCGTGACGGCGCCCCTGTCGGTGTGGCTGGGCCTCCAGGCGTACGAGCAGCGCGCCGAGGAGCAGCGGCACCAGGACATCCTGGCCGCGGCCCGTCAGTCGGCGCTGAACTTCACGTCGCTCGACTACCGGCACTACGGGCGGGACAGCGGGAACGTGCTGAAGGGTGCCGCCGGCGACTTCAAGGAACAGTTCGCGGCACAGACCGCGGAGCTGACCAAGCTGGTCGCCGCGAACAAGTCGGTCTCCGAGGGACGCGTGCTCGAAGCCGGCATCACCCGGGCCGACGAGCGCACCGCGCGCGTCCTGGTCGTCGCCGACAGCAAGGTGACCAATACCGCCGCGCCGGAGGGCCGCTCCCGTACCTACCGGCTCCAGCTCGACCTCGTACTCGAGGGCGGTCGCTGGCTGACGTCCGACGTCGAGTTCGTCGGCTGACCGTGCCCGTCCCGCAGGACGACCAGTGACGACCAGTGACGACCAGTAAGGAGAGAACCCGTGGCGAACACGAGCACCCGGGGCCGGGTCGTCGGCTCCCCCGCCCGCCGCTCCATGACCGCGGCGGCCCGAGCGGCTGCCAAGCGCGCCGAGCGGGCCGTTCCGGGCGAGGACGCCCCCGGGAAGGGACCGGACCGGCTCGGGGTGGTGGCCGGACGCACCCTGCGCGCGGAGGACCAGGAGCCGGACTCGGCCGAGCCGGACTGGGAGGCACCGGACTGGGAGGAGCCGGAGCCGGCCGCGCCGCGCGTGGCGGCGGCCCTGGCGGAGCCGGAAGAACCGGAAGAACCGGAAGAACCGAAAAAGCTGGACGAGCCGGAGGAGCCGGAGGAGCTGGACGAGCTGGACGAGCCGGAGGAGGACGCCGCCGGCCGGGCGCGCGGTCGGCGGCGCGGGCGGGTCAGCGCCGTGCTCGCGGTGCTGACCCTGGCCGGCCTGATCGCCGTCGCCGTGCTCGGCCCGCGGTATCTGGACGGCAGGCGGACGGACCAGGCGCGGGTCCAGGCGCTGGCGGCCGCGCGGAAGGCGGCTCCCGTTGTCCTGTCGTACGACCACCGACACCTGGACCGGGACTTCGCCGCGGCCCGCGGCCATCTCACCGGATCCTTCCGTGACGAGTACCGCAGGACGACCACCACGGTGGTGGCGCCCACCGCGAAGAAGTACCAGGGGGTGGTCACGGCCACGGTGGTGACACCGCCGGACGGTGGTGAACCCGCGGCCTCGGTGGTGTCGGCCTCGCCGGACAAGGCCGTCGTGCTCCTCTTCGTGAACCAGGTGACGCGGAGCACTCAGGTCGAGGGACCGCGCGTCGATCTGAACCGGGTGCGGATGGAGCTCACGCTGACTTCCGGTGGGTGGAAGGTGAGCGCCGTAGACGCGCTGTAGACACGCTGCAGTCCGCAGCGGGACGCCATGGCGCCTCCCGGGCCGCGACGAGAGAAGACCGGACACGGTCTCCGTCGCACGCTCGGGAGGCGCCCTTCTGCATGCCCTTTTGCACGCCTTTCCGCGGGCCTTTGCGCAGGCCTTTTGCGGACCGCTCTTGACAGCCCTCCCCCACCCCAGGCAATCTTCCATTAAGCAGAAACGAACTTCCGCAATACGGAAGGAGCGCCGCCCCTCATGGCCCGCTTCTCAGAAGGCGCAGTCACGGACCAGCGCTTCGATGTGAACCTGTCGATCCTCTTCACGGAACTCCCGCTCCTGGAGCGTCCCGCGGCCGCCGCCGCGGCGGGCTTCACGGCGGTCGAGCTGTGGTGGCCCTGGATCGAGACCCCCACGCCCGACCAGAGCGAGCTCGACGCGCTGAAGAAGGCCCTGGAGGATGCCGGCACCCAGCTGGTGGGCCTGAACTTCTACGCCGGGCAGCTGCCCGGCCCCGACCGCGGCGCCCTCTCCGTACCCGGTGAGGAGTCGGAGCGCTTCCGCGCCAACATCGACATCGCGGCGGACTTCGCCGCCTCGGTCGGCTGCAAGGCGCTCAACGCGCTGTACGGCAACCGCGTCGAGGGCGTCGACCCCGCCGTCCAGGACGAGCTCGCTCTGGAGAACCTGGTCCTGGCGGCCCGTGCGGCCGACCGGGTCGGGGCGATCCTCCTGATCGAGACCCTGAACAAGCCGGAGTCCCCGCTCTACCCGCTGGTGAGTGCGCCTTCCGCGATCGAGGTCGTGGACAAGGTCAACGCGGCGACCGGCCTCGGCAACGCCAAGTTCCTGCTCGACATCTACCACCTGTCGATGAACGGCGAGGACGTCAGCCAGGTCATCGAGGCCTACGCGGACAAGACCGGCCACGTGCAGATCGCCGACAACCCGGGCCGCGGCGCGCCGGGCACCGGCTCGCTGCCGCTGGAACAGCTCCTCGACGAGCTGAAGAAGGCCGGTTACGACGGCTGGGTCGGCCTGGAGTACAAGGCCGGCGACCGCCCGAGCGCCGAGTCCTTCGACTGGCTCCCGGCCGAGGCCCGCGCGGCCCGCTGACTTCTTCCCGTACCACCAGTTTTCGAGAGGCACCCTCACCATGAGCACTCTTCCCAAGATCGCATGGATCGGCCTCGGCATCATGGGCTCCCCCATGTCCGAGAACCTGATCAAGGCCGGTTACTCCGTCACCGGCTTCACCCTGGAGCAGGACAAGCTGGACCGCCTGACCGCGGCCGGCGGCACCGCAGCCGGGTCCATCGCCGAGGCCGTCGAGGACGCGGACGTCGTCATCACGATGGTGCCGGCATCGCCGCAGGTCGAGGCCATCTCGTACGGCCCTGATGGCATCCTGGAGAACGCGAAGCAGGGCGCGCTGCTGATCGACATGTCCTCGATCACCCCGCAGACGTCGGTCGACCTGGCCAAGAACGCGGCCGAGAAGGGCATCCGCGTCATCGACGCCCCGGTGTCCGGCGGCGAGGCCGGCGCCATCGAGGCCGTACTGTCGATCATGGTGGGTGGCGAGCAGGCCGACTTCGACGCGGCCCTCCCGATCCTCGAGGTCCTCGGCAAGACCATCGTCCTGTGCGGCCCGCACGGCTCCGGCCAGACGGTGAAGGCCGCCAACCAGCTGATCGTCGCCGTCAACATCCAGGCCTGCGCCGAGGCCGTCGTCTTCCTCGAGAAGTCCGGCGTGAACCTCCAGGCCGCCCTGGACGTCCTGAACGGCGGCCTGGCCGGCTCCACGGTCCTGACCCGCAAGAAGGACAACTTCCTGAACCGGGACTTCAAGCCGGGCTTCCGCATCGACCTGCACCACAAGGACATGGGCATCGTCACCGACGCCGCCCGCAATGTCGGTGCCGCACTGCCGGTCGGCGCCGTGGTCGCCCAGCTGGTCGCGTCCCTGCGCGCGCAGGGCGACGGCGGCCTGGACCACTCGGCCCTGCTGCGCGCCGTCGAGCGCCTCTCGGGCCGGCCGGTCGCCTGATCCACCGGAGCCCCAAAGAGCTCCCCCAAGGGCCTGACGGCCTCCCCCGACATCCGGGCCGTGGCTGCGCTGACACCTGTCCTGTCGCGCCCAAGTGCAGCCACGGCCCGGATCCATCACCTTCATTTCAACAAACTGTTGACGTTTTCGCCGGAGTGAATTTACGCTCCAGGCACTCTCAGCAGCTCCCGCACGGAAGGTCACCCCCGCCACCCATGACGCAGCGTGTGCTTACGACCGAGTCCGGCGCTCCGGTCGCCGACAACCAGAACTCCGCCACCGCCGGCGTCGGTGGCCCGCTCCTCCTCCAGGACCAGCACCTGCTGGAGAAGCTCGCCCGGTTCAACCGCGAGCGCATCCCGGAGCGCGTGGTGCACGCCCGCGGGTCCGGCGCCTACGGCTACTTCGAGGTGACCGACGACGTCACCGGCTTCACCAAGGCCGCCTTCCTCTCCGAGGTGGGCAAGCGGACCGAGACGTTCCTGCGTTTCTCGACCGTGGCCGACTCGCTCGGTGGCGCGGACGCCGTCCGTGACCCGCGCGGCTTCGCGCTGAAGTTCTACACCGAAGAGGGCAACTACGACCTCGTCGGCAACAACACCCCGGTGTTCTTCATCAAGGACCCCATCAAGTTCCCCGACTTCATCCACTCCCAGAAGCGCGACCCGTTCACGGGCAAGCAGGAGCCGGACAACGTCTGGGACTTCTGGGCGCACGCCCCCGAAGCCACGCACCAGATCACCTGGCTGATGGGTGACCGCGGCATCCCCGCCTCGTACCGCCACATGAACGGCTACGGCTCCCACACCTACCAGTGGACCAACGCCGAGGGCGAGGCCTTCTTCGTCAAGTACCACTTCAAGACGAACCAGGGCATCCGCAGCCTGTCGTCCGAGCAGGCCGCCGAGGTCGTGGGCAAGGACGCCAACAGCCACCAGACCGACCTGCTGCAGGCGATCGAGCGCGGCGTGAACCCGTCCTGGACGCTGTTCGTGCAGATCATGCCGGCGGCCGAGGCGGCGGACTACAAGTTCAACCCGTTCGACCTGACCAAGGTGTGGCCGCACAGCGACTACCCGCTGCAGCGGGTCGGCCGCCTGGTCCTCGACCGCAACCCGGACAACGTCTTCGCCGAGGTCGAGCAGGCCGCGTTCTCCCCGAACAACTTCGTTCCGGGCATCGGCCCCTCGCCGGACAAGATGCTCCAGGGCCGGCTGTTCGCCTACGCGGACGCCCACCGCTACCGCCTGGGCGTCAACCACACCCAGCTGCCGGTGAACGCGCCCAAGGCTGTTTCCGGGGGGTCCGCGGACAACTACGGCCGCGACGGCTTCATGGCCACCCGCAACGGCTCGCGCCACGACAAGAACTACGAGCCCAACTCGTACGCCGGTCCGGCCCAGACGGACACGGCCCTGTCGGCCCCGCTGGCCATCCACGGCTGGACGGGCACGCACGAGGCCCCGCTGCACTCCAAGGACGACGACTTCTTCCAGGCCGGTGAGCTGTACCGGCTGATGTCGGAGGAGGAGAAGCAGCGTCTGGTCGCGAACATCGCCGGCAGCCTGTCCCAGGTCTCCCGCGACGACGTGATCGAGAAGAACCTCGCCCACTTCCACGCCGCCGACCCGGACTACGGCAAGCGCGTCGAGGAGGCGGTCCGCGCCCTGCGCGAGGACTGAGCTCGTCCCGGTAACACCCAGACCGCGTACGGGAGTTGACTGGAGGTCTGCCTCCCGTACGCCGTCCGAACCGCCGGCCCGGATGAGGGGTGGTCAGCGGTGAGGACAGCTTGAGGACCGCGGCGGCGTGCGAGCCAGTGCGGTGGTACGGGCCGCCCAGCCCCCTTCTTGACCTGAAGGAAGGGCCGGCCGGAGAGCCCATCGCCCCGCCGCGGTCCCTGAGACCCCCTGACCGGGGCACCCCGATGTGGGACACCGAAGAACTCCGCCCGGCGGCGCGGAACGACCAGTCCCTCACGCCGCCCTCGCGCTGCTCGGCCCCAGGGGGCCTCACCGGCTTCGGACGGCTGCGCCGGACTCCGTCCGTCGGCTCCGGAGCCGGGACCGACCGTGAGACAACAAAGACTCCGCCCGGCGGCGCGAACGTCCTGTCGCGCCAGCCTCGCACCGTCGGGCGGCAACAACGTCGGAGCTTCACCGCTCACCGCTTCACGGCTCCACGGCTCCAAATGCCAGGGCGCACAGTGCGGTTTACGGTCCCGCACTGCGTTCCCGAGCGATCGGCCTGTGACCTTCGCACAGAGGTCACAGGCCGATCGTGTTTCCAGATCTGGCCAAACCGTGGCCAAACACGGTCCTCTGGCGAGGCGTACAGTCCCCGCCATGGCGCGCATCAGGAGCGCGAGAGGAAGGACGGCTCCGCCACACACCAAGTCCGCTGGCTCGAAGGCGGACGCGACGGGTCGCGGCAGGACGAGGAGTTCGGCGACGAAACAGGCCGAGCCGTTCAAGAAGCTGGTGGAAGCGCACGGCAACAAGTGGCCCCACGGCTGGCCGAGGACGTGGCTTCGTCGAACCCGACGCGCAGGACGGCGGCATGCCGTGCACCAAGTGGGCCGAGCAGTACGTCGACAGGCTCACGGGCATCGAAGAGCGGACGCGGTTCGACCACCGTCGGGAGTTGCGTCGGCATCTGCCGTTGCTTCGCCACACCGAACAGTACGGTCAGGTCCACCCCGTGACGATCTGCAACATCACGGCCCTAGATGATTGATTCCAAGGGGTCAGTGACCGCCTGACGGGCTGGCCGGTGTGTTGGTTGTGCCAGACGCCGACGGTCAGCGCGAGGATCCGTTGGAGCACGCGGACGATCACACCACCGGGGTTGCGACCAGCGGTGATGTGGTTCCGCCGTCGAACGTGGGCGCGCTCCTCCCTGGCCATACCGGGGTGCGTCAGGAACCAGCTATCTCGGTGATCAGGGCCACCGCCTCGTCGAGCTTGCCGACCTCATCCGGGCTGAGCGTCGGGTTGGCGGCCCGCCGCATCCTGGCATCCGCAAGGTGTTCCTCCTCGATGCCGTCGAGATGCCGTAGCAGCGAGGAGAGCACGGCTCGGGCCACCACGGAGACGGCGGGCATGGTGAGGGCGGCCTGCGCCAGGATCAGCGCGGCCATCGCCGAGTCCAGGCCGGGCGGACCCTCCGTCGCGGTGGCCCAGTCGATCACCATCGGTCCCTGCGGTGTCAGCACGACGTTCTCGGGATGGAAGTCCAGGTGCAGGATACGATGCCCGGGGTCTGCGGAGAGGCGCGCCGGGATGGCGTGCAGACGCCGCAGCAGCTCCGCCAGCATCTCGCCCGCCTGTTCGGCCGACATCGCGTCGTTGACCAGGGCCTCCACCATCGTCATTCCGGACAGCCGCTGCATCACCAGCTCACCTGCGGCCGTCCCGGGCCAGACGGCGGGAACCGGAAACCCGCGTTCCGCCAGGTACGCCATCACAGCTACCTCACCTGTGGCGTCATCACCGCCCCGGTAACGACGCAGCACCCGCCCGTCGTCCAGCGCAAACACATCCGCCGTCCGGCCCGCCCCCACCAACTCGCCGATCTTCATGCCGAAGAACCTAGTTGGAGCAGGCCGGGTGGTGCCAGATCAAACTTGCTGTCGAGTTGCGCCCAAGTCCTTCCTACCCCGAGAAGTGGGTGCGCCGGCCCGCGAACCCGAAGAGCATCGCGAACCGGCACGGCATCCTGTTCTCCATCGTCCAGGCCTCGTTGGAGGTCACGCCGCCGTTGCGGACGGCGAACTGCTGCGCCAAAACGCGTGCATAAGTCGATCACGACGACCGTGGATCGCTACGGGCATCTGGTGCGGGACCTTGACGGCGACATCACTGCCGCCGTCGAGGCCGCCATGGGTATTCCCTCTCCTCGAGGCTCGCTGCGGTCGGTGGGGTAGGTCAGTTGGGCGCGCTGGGCCCGGCCGCTGTCGGGTCCCGCGCTGGATCCAGACCCCGTAGGTCACGAGAGCCATGAGCAGCTCGCCCATCTCGCGGACGCACTGCTCGGTGGCCTCGCCTTCGCGGATCAGCCAGATGTGCCGGCCCGGCTGCCTGGCTGTTGCCCGGCACCTTGAAGGGCGCTGCGGGCCGGTGTGCGGGCGCATTCGCGGTCGCGTGGGTGGCCGGCGGGATCCTGCTCGCCGCCCCGGCGTTGATGTGGCTGCT
The DNA here is from genome assembly GCF_056435785.1 of Streptomyces sp. NPDC043870. Lineage (NCBI taxonomy): Bacteria > Bacillati > Actinomycetota > Actinomycetes > Kitasatosporales > Streptomycetaceae > Streptomyces > Streptomyces sp. NPDC043870. The sequence continues at coordinate 167,768 of NZ_JBWKDT010000009.1, read as the reverse complement.
TGTCAGCGCCTGGCTGTACACCGCCCGCCGGGAGTCCGTTTCGTCCACCACTCCCCCACCGGAAGGGGCGGCCACTCTCGCTGACGTTGTCGCAGGTGAGACAGGCAAAGTCGCGAGAGTGGTAGTCCCCAGAAGGGGTTATGTGCGCCATGCACCCAGTCCGTGAAGAGAAGGACGACGGCTGCCAGGCAACGCGGCTGCCTCCTGCTCATCCAGCCGCCGCTGCATCTGCCGCAGCACCTTGCCCGCAAGCCGATCAAGCTCGGCCTCTGATCCGGGCGTCCCGACAACTTGGAGGTACAGGATAATTTCGTTTTTGCGAGCATTCAGGGTGAGGTAGGGGAAATCGACTTTATTGCCGTCATCGTCGGTAACTTGCCTCGCCACCTCGGACACCACCTCGTCAAAACCGGACACCTGCGGAGCCGCACCCTCGCGGATGCCCTCGAAGCGCCGGTTGAGCGTCCGCTGAGACGGGCATCGATGGAACGAATCTTCGACATCATCCACGTACGCCTCTGCCATAGCCGCGTTCTCGAATACACGCGCGCTAGAGACGGCATAGATGACGGGTTCCTTACCTTCGGCGTCGCGCTGCAAGGATGCGAGCGTGCCGGGCCGGTCGGCCTTATTGATCAGCTCGCAGTCCTTCCGTGCCACCACTTCCCCAGCGGGATCCAATTCGCCGACTTCAGCGAAGCCGGTTCCCCATTCCTCGGCTTTCGCAGGCACATTTGACACGAGTTCGCGTGCTTCTGCGATCGACATGACCTTAGAACCGCCACCCCTCATCAGCAGCAACCCCAGCACGCCCCCCGACACGACTACCACGCCAGCGACGACCATCGCCAGGAACCGACGCGAACGCCACCTCGACGAGCCCTGTCTGGCGTCACGGGGAGGTGGGACGGGCCCCGGCGGCGGCGTAGGGGAAACTGGACCGGTCGGAGGTCCGGACGGTGGCACGGAGGGCGGTTGAGAGCTCACAACGATTCCCCTACCACCAGGAGCAACAGCACCCTGTCCGCCGATCGAGTGAAAGCGGGCTGAGGACTGGTTCAGGTAGATGGCTCAGCACCTCGGGTTCGCGAACGTGGCGCGCCGGATCTATGCGGCCGAGGTCCGCTCCGGAATCGGCGGCACGATCGTCGCCGCCCCGGACTTCACCGCGCAGGCGCCCGGCACGACCAGCTTCGCGGACTCCGCGGGCCGGACATGGACCGTAGCGGGCGGCGCCAGCATCACCGATCGGCGCACGCGCTGCGTCCTGGAGGTCCCGGCGTGGACTGACGCCGCTCGCGAGCACGCTGCGGCGGCGGCGGATCCCGTGCGAGCCCTCGTGCGTGGCGTACTGGCCTATGGAGGAGCAGCAGAGCGCCATGCAGGCGTACAGCCCGATCGCCGGGGTTCCGGTGCTGCGGACAACCGGGTTCGACTACGGGGCAGATGACACGCTGGTCGGATCATCCTGGCCGTGCTGCGGAAAGCGGCGGGTGTCCGCACGTCGGCCGTCCCCATCGACGAAACGTTCCGCGAGGCATTCACGCCCGATCAGTACGCCATGCGGTGGGTGGAGCTCCCAGACCCGCGCCCGCAACATCCTGACCTGCTTACCCGCTACGCCCCGCGCCGCCTGGCCGGGGCCTTCCTCATGACTGGAGGCATCGTGGCCAACCCCCTGTCCGCGACCACGTTCCTGGCCGCACTACGCGCCGAGGGCCTCAAGGTCGTGGAAGTCGGCAACTGGCGCACCCACAACCGCAACCACAAGGGCCCGTTCGGTCCGGTGCACGGCGTGGTGATCCATCACCCCGTCGCCCGGGGCACCGAGCACACAGTCCGGATCTGCCGCGACGGATACGCGAGCTTGCCGGGTCCGATGTGCCACGGCGTCATCGCGAAGGACGGCACCGTGCATCTGGTCGGCTACGGCCGCACGAACCACGCGGGATCGGGCCACGACGACGTCCTCACCGCGGTGAGGAACGAGACCGTGCCGCCGACGGCCGACGAGGCCAACACCGACGGCAGCGCCCACTTCTACGGCTTCGAGTGCGAGAACCTCGGCGACGGCCAGGACCCGTGGCCGACCGTGAAGCTGGAGGCGATCGAGCGCGTGTCCGCGGCGATCTGCCGGGCACACGGCTGGGGTCCACGGCCGGTGATCGGGCACAGGGAGTGGCAGCCGGGGAAGGTCGACCCCAGGGGCTTCGAGATGGACGCGATGCGGGACCGGATCGCAGACCGGCTCGCCGAGGAAGCGGAGGCGGAGAAGCCCCCGGCGAAGCCGCCGGCCGCGAAGCCTCGTCGAAGCCGGTGGTGGACGTCTCGAAGGTGGCCGCTGCGGCGAAGGCCGATCCGCCGAAGCGCGGCACCCCGGTCTCGTACTACGGCGTGAAGACCGTGGAGCAGGCCCTCGTCCGCGAGGGGCTCCTCGCACCGTCCCTCGCGGACGGGCACTTCGGTACCGCGACCCGCACGGCGTACGCCAGCTGGCAGCGCCGGTGCGGCTACTCGGGCAAAGACGCCGACGGCATCCCCGGCGCCACCTCTCTCTCGAAGCTGGGCGCCCGCCGCGGCTTCACCGTCACCCCCTGATCGGAGCTCGTGATGAATCTGTTCGTATCTGTCCTGCGCACGGTGGTGCCGCTGCTCGCCGGGGGGTCCTCACCGTGACCGGCGCCCTCGGCATCAAGGTGGACTCCACGGCCGTCGCCGGGGGCGTCACTGCGGCCGTGTCCACCGCGTACTACGTCGTGCTTCGGCTCGTCGAGCAGTACGCGGCGCGGCTCCAGTGGGAGCCCCTGCGGCTTCTGGCCGGCGTGCTGCTCGGCTGGGCTCGGCCGCCGGAGTACTGGAGTGGCCGATGACGCCGTCCGAGTCCACACAGTTGGCCGTCGAGTTGGAGCGGCTACGTGGCTCGGTGGAGACCGGATTTGCCACGCTCGACGGCAGGCTCGACACGGCGCTCCAACGGACCTCGCAGACCGAGAAGGACATCGAGGACCTGGAGGTGCGCGTGGGCGCTTTGGAGAAGGCGCGGTGGCCGCTCCCGTCGCTCGCTGCGCTGGTGAGTCTCGGCGCGCTGGGCGCCAGCCTGTACACGATCGTCGCCCGCTGAATACGACCCCGGCATGGACTCCCCGACCGCATGGACGCCGCTGCGCACGCTCTCACCGAAGTCGCCGATCCGGCCGCAGTAGCGGTGGGGACGGACACGTACACCGACCGGCGCCTGTCCGGACGGAGGTGACGCGAGAATCTGCCCCATCTCGGCAAAGTGATCATGTCAGATCCACTCTCACGGCCGCTATGACGGCAAGGGTGGCGCAACGCCGGCAGCCGAAGCGGACAGCAGCCTCGAAACAGGCCCGCGAAGGGGCCTGTACGGCGATCTGAGCCACGAACACTCCCGGGAGACGAACCAGACCGGGATGAGACACGAGATTTATAAATCTCGGTTCGTGAATGTACATTGGGGTAGCACCACCAACGCACTACCCGGTTCGTTGAGGTGTACCAGGAAGAGAAAGACAGAACGAACGACAAGAAGCCGCCCCCCTGGCTGGGAGACGGCCCCTTGCGGAAGCCGGACTGGGGCCTACTGCTGCGTCATCACGTCAAGCAGGCACGCGAGTACGGTAACGACGAAGCACAAAAAGTCCCAGTTCGGCGGCTCGTTCTCCATCCATTCCTCCTGTTTCCGGTCGTGCCGGAGCGGGTCCCCCGGCACATGTGATCCGGGGGTGAACGCCAGGAGTTGGCGGTGAACGTCCGGACGAAAGTCTACGTCCTCCGGAACACCGCATAAGAACCTTGCAAAGGCGCATCTCGGGCCAACCGTCATATGTGGGGCGGGAAATGTATCCGTCCGTCGACAGGCCGTCACCCATACGAGTGAAAGTGGAATCGCTTTCAGCAGCGGCTCCCCGCCATGAAGGACCACGGGCACCAATCCGGCCCACCACCCGTACGCTGATCACAAGGCGCGGAGCCTGGTGCGGAGGGAACTCTGTGCGTGTCTTCACCCGCGCCAAGGGCATGGTCATCGACGCGTGGTCGTGGCTAACTACAAGCCGCTGTTCAGCGATCCGTCGCTCAGCGTGCCGAACCGTTGCCCCCTCTCGCGCTGCGTGCGCGGGAGGGCGCCTTTCGTCATGTCCCGGTTGCGCGCAACGAACGGGCTCATGACCAGGCCGAGCAATCCGCCACAATCGCCCACCGCACCACCGCCCGGCATCGCATGCTGAAGCCCCAACCCGCCGCGACGGAGGCCCACATGACGCTCAGGTTCATCGGCACCACGTCCGAGCACGGCAACTGCCCCACTCTGTACGAGATCGAAGAGACCGGAGACATCGTCGTCCAGGGCGACCAGCTCACCGACCCCGAGCACCTCGCCCAGCTCCGCGACGTCGGCGAGCATGAGACGTTCGTGGTCATCCCGCGCGAGCTGCTCACCCGCTTCGCCCCCAAGGAGTAACCGTGCCCCTGATCCCCTTCGAGGAGATCACCCACCTGTTCGGCGAGTTCGAGCACACCGCGTTCCGGCTGGAGACCCGCCGCGGCTACGCGTCCGACCGGGAAGGCGCTCGCTTCCAAGCGTTCATCCGCGGCATAGACCCGACCCCCGAGCCGGAGCACCCATGGAACGTCAACGTGCGGGACAAGACGGCGGCCGGGGCCCAGTTCTCCAGGGTTCGGATCATCGACGAGCCACCCACGGACGGGCAGCGGTTCCTCATGGCGACCGCGGCCGGGAACGTGGACGCGGGCGAGGACATCCGCATCGTCACCCGCGCGGAAGCCGAACGGCTCGCCCTGCCGGACTGGGACTTCTGGCTGTTCGACTCACGCACCCTCGCCCGTATGCACATCGACGACACAGAAACCACGGTCGGTGTCGAGCTGGTCGACGACCCGGCGCAGGTGCTCGCCGTCTGCCGCGCCCGGGATGCCGCCTGGCCTCTTGCAATCCCTACTGCTGAGGTCTGGGCACAGGTACGTTCGTCCGTGTGAGCACGGACTACCAGACCGCCAGGGTGGCCCTCGGTGCGCGGCTGCGTGAACTGCGCACCGAGGCAGGGCTCAACGGCAAGGCCCTCGGCGAACGGCTCGGCTGGCAGCCCTCGAAGGTCTCGCGGCTGGAGAACGGCAAGCAGACCGCAACCGAGGCCGATGTGGAGGCATGGGCCACGGCCGCTGGCGCGCCCGGGCAGGCATCAGACCTGAAGAGCCGATTGCGCGGCCTGGAGTCCCAACAGCGATCGTGGCGCCGACAGCTGGCCGCCGGGCACCGGCCGGTCCAGGACCGGTACGTCGTGGAGTATCAGCGCACCACGACCACCCGCGGGTACGAGGCCACCGTCGTACCGGGCCTGTTCCAGACGCCTGGCTATGCCCATCACCTGCTCATCCAGAACGCCGACCTGATGGGTTCTCCGCGCGATACCGACGAGGCTGTAGCTGCCCGGATGCGGCGCCAAGAGGTCCTGTACGAGGCGGGACGACTGTTCCGAGTGTTGGTGTGGGAGGGCGCTCTGCACGCGCTCATCTGTCCGCAGGACGTCATGGCCGGCCAGTTGGACCGGCTCGTCGGTCTGATCGGCATGAGCACCGTGGAGCTCGGGATCGTCCCGCTAGGGGCGTCGCTCACGTTGACGCCGAAACATGGCTTCTGGATCTTTGACGAGGAGCGCGTGATTGTGGAGACCATCAACACGGAGCTGCGCTACGACTCTCCCGACGATCTCGCGCTGTACGGGCGGGTGTGGGACCGGCTCGCTGAGGCGGCGGCGTACGGGCCGAAGGCGCACCGGCTGATCGCCCGGGCACGCGCACAACTGTCGCCTGCCTGAGCAAACGGAGACAAGCCGCCCTGCGCCTCGCGCAATCCCGCGCAATCGGCGCGCCAGGGTGCGGCGGCCGCTCCTACGGTCCTGAGCATGGAGACGGGAATCCAACCCCTCGGGGCCACAACTGAGACGTGGTGTCACTGGCACAAGGGCCCATCTGAAACGGCCCAGTTTGTGGAGTACGGCGAGCGCCAATCCGGCCCGCCGGTGTCGCTGTACGCGTGCGCGCCGTGCCGCGAGCAGCGCGGCCTCAAACCGCTCCGGGACCCGTCGTGAAGCCGCGCCCCAACACGACCGGTAAGTCGTGGAACGGCTACTGCTGGGCCTCGTTCCAGGGCGGCCGTGCGCGCTGCATCCGCGACCCGGGGCACAAGGGCGACCACGAGGATCACTACACACCGGCTCGTTGGCCGAACCGCGGCCCGGAGCCCCAGTGACCGCGCCCGCCGCCGAGAAGACGACCACGCACACCAGCTGCCGGGAGGCGCCCGTGCCCGCCGCACAGGCGCTCAACTACGAGCAGTACGCCGGCCGCGCCTGCTTCACCTGCGGCAAGCCGCTCACGACCAGCGCCATCTGGTGCGGCGTCGCCCGCGGCAAGCAGGGAGCCCATGTCCTTGACACCGAGGTGTGGGCCTGCCCCTGAACTCCCGTCCGCTGCCGACCGACACGCAGCGCGCAGGCCACCCGTGGCGACCGCACCGGGTCAAGGGTCGCACCCCGTGAACGCCCGCCCCGGCCAGAACCGTATGAACCAACCGAGGGCGGATTTGCAAGACCCCGACCCCGCACCCCCAACCCTGGACAGGCCGAGTGCGGGGCCGGGTCCCAACCAGAGCAATTACCAGAGAGGCAGACCTGTGGGAACCATCAGCAACGGACGCAGCACCATGGCGTACGAGAACCTGAACGCCACGGGCCTGGACTGGCGCAAGGCCAGCCGGACCGACCTCGACCCCATCCTGAAGGACTGCGTCATCGTCGCCGCAGCGCCTGACGCGAAGGACCACCCCCACCCCAACATCGTGGACGGGACCCGCATGGTCGCCCTGTCCGACGACAAGGACCCCGCCAGTCCGGTCCTGTACTTCACCCGTGCCGAGATCCGGAAGTTCTTCGAGGGGGTGAAGGCCGGCGAGTTCGACGACCTCATGGCCACCGACGCGGAGATGGAGCGAGCTGCCGCCGTGGCTGTCTGACCATGAACGCCCAGCAGGTCAACGCAGCATTCGCGCACGTACAGAGGCAGTACAACCGCACCCCGTGCCGGGAGTGCCAAGGCCGCAACACCTTCGCCCTGATCTGCGAGTGTGCGGTCGTCGTCTCGTGCGAGGACTGCGGAGGAGCCACCCGCAAGGGCCAGCTCGTGCAGCGCTGACCCGCCCCGAGACCGCCCCGGCCCGCCGTCCCCCGTCGGCCGGCCGGGGCGTCACCCCGGCACTACTTCCCTATCTGGTCCGACAGGTCCTGGACGAGACGCCAGCCGTCCCCGTCCCGCTCGAAGACGAGCCGCTGGGACGAACCCCATGGCGTGTTCGGACTCAGCTTCCTTCCGTACGAGTCGGAGGTGTACGGAGTGGTGATCTCATCGACGTCCACAATGAATTGGCGGCCTTTTCTCTTCACCTCGTCCAGGACGGCTCTGGCGTCGGCCTGATTCCAGACCATGCCGGCCGGCGGGGCGTGCCGCCGCCACTCCGCCTCAGGTCTGTCCGCGCGCCGCTGGAAGAACTCCTCGGCAGCCAGCTCGAGAGACTTCCGTTCCGCCTCCCGCTCCGCCGCCGAGACCTGGCTCTTCACCACCAGCCCGCCCGGCACCGCCACAAGCACCGCCGCAGCCGCGGCCAGCCCCACCCTGTGCTTCTTCTGCACCTTGCCCCCAACCCCAAAACCCATCGACATGTCGATGCATCGATCGGTCGGGACAGTAGCAACGATCAAGCCCCCTGCCTAGACAAAACCGCAGGCAGGGGGCCTCTCGCTCACCGGGATACGACGTTCACGGGTGGCTCCCGGTGACGCTCGGGTACTCGCTGGCCCGGGCGCAGCGAGGTGCGCCGGAGTGGCGTTCAGACCGCCCGAAGGGCGGACCATGTCTCGGGGCCGACGATGCCGTCCACCCTCAGCCCGTTCACGTCCTGAAAATGGACAACCCAACTCTCCGTACGTGGCCCGAAGTTGCCGTCCACAGCCAGCGCCTCGCCACCGGCCCAGATGTTGATGATGCACTGGATTTCCCTGACCCGGTCGCCCCTGTCGCCGAGCCTGGTTGTCGCGTTGCCGTCGTAGTAGCCGCAGTAGGCTGCGGCCGTGGTGGCAATGGTGGCCGGGGCTGCTGCGTAGGCGGCGGCCGGGAGTGAGGAGGCCGCGATCACAGCGGCGCCGACGACTGCGCCGAGCAGGTAGGTCATGCGTCGAATACTCATGATCAACCAACTCGGAGGGTACGAGACCGGTTACGCCTGCCAGCGAGGGATCACCACGCCGGACCAGACGCGACTCCCCGCCTTTTCGTCACCCACGACGGCGCATTTCGTCACCACCCCATTCCCCGGGCGCGTGCCAGAAGGACTACCGCACGCCCCGATTCCATATGCGGCCCTCGCGGATTCCCTCCTCCCCCAGGCGGGCCGCGAGGCGGGTCCGGCACATCTCCGGACCCGTCAGAAGCGTCGCGTGCAAGGATGGGCAACCGTGATCGTCACCGACTCATTGCGCCCTGAGGACCGCGCCGCCTGGGAAGTACTGGCGCGCGGCTACAAGAGTTTCTACCGCACCTCGGTGCCCGACCACGGGTATGAGGAGACCTGGCAACGGCTGCTGGGTGATGCGGAGTTGCACGGTATCGGCGCGCGGTCGGACGGAAAGCTGGTCGGCATCGCCCACTATCTGTTCCATCCCACGTTCTGGTCGGCGGACAGCTGCTACCTCCAGGACTTGTTCGTCGACGAGGCAGCGCGCGGCCAGGGCGTGGCGCGGGCGCTGATCGAGCGGGTGGCCGGGGTGTCGCGCGACCGGGGCGCTTCGCGCTTGTACTGGACCACCAAGCAGGACAACACCCCCGCCCGCGCCCTGTACGACAGGGTGGCGAGCTTCCACGGGTTCATCCGCTACGACTACCCACTGCCCTAGATCCGGACCGGTGGTTCACGCCCTGAGCCAGAGCCGTCGGCCGCACGTGTCGCCGAGGCCGCCGGTGGCGCCGGCTCACTCCCCGTCCACCTCCGCCAGTGAAGCCCGCAACTTCTCCTGCAGCTCCGGGTGTTCCGCCGCTCGCTCCACGGCCAGTGCCGTACGGAACTCCTGTCGTGCCCGCGCCCGCGCTCCCGCCGCCGCGTACGACTCACCCATGCGGCGCCGGATCTCCATCTCGAGCCGTGTGCGGTGCGGCTCCGAACGCCGCGAGATGCCTGCGTGCAGCGCCAGCGCCTGGCGATGGTGGCGTTCCGCGTCCGCGAGGTCCTCCGCGACCGACCCCAGCCGTGTCAAGGTCAGCGCCAGCAGCAACGGGTCGCCGGCCTCCCGCAGCAGTGCCTCACCACGCAGCAGTACCGCCCGCGCCTCCGCCCGTTCGCCGAGCGCCGCGTGCCCGTCCGCAAGGGAGAGGAGGCGCTGGCTGATCGGTACCGGGCGGCCGTTGCGCTCCGCCGCGGCGAGCGCCGCCCGCGCGTCGGCGAACGCTGCTTGTACGTCGCCTCGCATGAACCGGCTCATCGACCGCATCGCCAGCGCCAGCGACACCCCCCACTCGTCGTCGGCCCGTTCCAGGACCGGCAGCACCTCGTCGATGGTGGCCGCGACCGTGTCGTACCGCCCCGGCAGGAAGTCCTGGATGGCCAGACCGAGCAGAGGCTGCGCCGCCAACGTCTCGTCGCCGCTCTCGCGGGCGCACTCCAGCGCCTTCCGGAACCAGTCGCCACCCTGCGCGTTCCGGCCCTGCTGGTAGTCCAGCAGCCCGAGCGACGCCGCCACCAGGACCCGCAGCGCAGGGTCCCCGGTCCGCTCCGCGGCCTGCAGCGCCGTCGTCAGCGCCGTGCGGCCCTCGTCGTAGCGATCGTGGTGGAGGAAGTAGTCCCGCAGCGCCACACCCAGCTGCACCGTGAGAACGTCCTCGCCGTGCGCCGCCGCGTACCTCGGCACGTCCGCCAGGTCCGCCCCCGCCTCGTCCAGCCAACGCGCCGCGTCCCGCGTGGAGTCGAACCGCTGCGGATCCCCGTCCGATGCCCGGCCGTCGTCACTGGTGAGCCGGCCCACCTGGACGTACAGCTCCAGTGCCTGCCGGCGGGCCTGCGCCGTCTCCTCGGGCCGGGCGTCGGCCAGCTTCCGGGCGTGGACCCGCACGAGGTCGTGGAGGCGGTACCGGCCCGGGCCCGGCTGCAGCACCAGGCTTGCGTCGTACAGCTCCTCCAGCACGATCTCCGCCTCGTCGACACCCACCCCGAGCATCGCCGCCGGAGTCCACGCGTCGAACTCCGGCGTCGGCGCATGTCCCAACAGCCGGAACGCCCGCTGCCGGGCCTCACTCAGCTGCTCGTAGGACATGTGGAAGGCGGCCTCCACGCTGCGGTCCCCGGCGCTCAGCTCGCCCAGTCGCCGCTCGTCCCGCGCCATCCGCGCCGCCAGGTGGGCCGGCGACCACGACGGCCGGTGCTGCAGCCGCGCGCCCGCGATCCGCAGGGCCAGCGGCAGGCCCCCGCACAGCCGAGCCAGGTCGGTGACTCCCTCGGGGTCGGCGTCGGTGCGCGCCTCGCCGATCAGGCGGCGCAGCAGCCCGATCGAGTCGGTGGCCGGCAGGGGCTCCAGGGTCACGCACCGGTCCGTGTCCAGTCCGGTCAGCCTGCGCCGTCCCGCCACCAGCACGCGGCTGCCCGGACCGGCAGGCAGCAGCGGCCTCACCTGCTCGGCGCTTCCGACGTCGTCGAGAACGAGCAGCAGCCGCAGCCCGCTGGTGGCGTCGCGCCATGCGGCGATCAGATCGTCGCGGTCCTGGGGTACGTCCGCGTCGGCCGTGCCGAGCGTGCGCAGCAGCCGCTGGAGCAGTCGCTTCGTCAAGGGCCGGTCGCCCGCCGGTGAGTGGTGCGTGCGCAGATCGAGGAAGAGGACACCGTCCGGGTGCTGGGGGCGGAGCGTCCAGGCCGCATGCACCAGCAGCGATGTCTTGCCGACCCCGGCGGGCCCGTCCACCGTCGCGACGGTGACGGCATCGTCGGGGCCGGGCGCGGTCAGTGCGGCGACCTCTGCGGCGCGGCCGATCAACTTGCCTGCGTTTCCGGGGAGTTCGTTCACCGTGCGGAGCGGCCGGGTTTGTGCCGGCACCGGCGGAAGGGATGACCGGGGACGCGGCGAGGCGACTGCCGCGGGGGCCTTCGAGGCGGGTGTCGCGCCGGGGAGGACAGGGCCGTCGGCGGTGGCCGAGCCGCGGAGGACGGCCGTGTCGTCGTGACGGAGCACTGCCGCGTGCAGGTCCCGCAGCACCGCGGACGGTGCGGCCCCCAACTCGTCTCGCAGCCGCCGCCGCAGCCCCTCGTACGCGGCGAGCGCCTCGCCGTGCCGGCCCATGCCGTACAGCGCCCGGATCCTCAGCGCCATGAGCGACTCGTCCAGCGGATGGGCGGCCTCCAGGGAGGCCAGGTCCGCGAGGACCTCGCTGCCGCGGCTGAGCTGCAGCAGACACTCCAGCCGCTGTTGCTGCAAGGACCGGCGCTCGATCAGCAGCCGCTGCCGTTTCCCGAGCGCGTACGGCCCGGGCAGCCCCGCCAGCGGCTCCCCGCGGAACAGGCGCAGGCCCTGCTCGGCGGCGGCCAGCGCCGCCGAGGTGTCACCGGCGGCCAGCAGCCGGCCCGTCCCCGCGGAGAGTTCGGTGAGGCGTGCTGTGTCGAGGCGGACCGGTGCGGCAAACCGGTAGCCGCCCGGCCCGACACGGATCACCGATCTGTCCTGCCCCGCACCCGGCACGTCGAGGGCCCGCCGCAGCGCGTATGCGTAACTCGGCAGGACGCGCCGGCCCGTCGGCGGCGGCTGGTCGCCCCACACTCCGTCGATCAGTTGCTCGTGGCTGACCAGCCGGCCGCCGCGCAGCACCAGTGCCGCCAGCACCGCCTGCCGGCGGGCCGGGCCGATTGCCGCTTCCTGGTCGCCCCGCCATGCCTGCACGGGGCCGAGTAATGCGATGTGCAGGTCCTCCGGCGCCCCCGTTTCCATCCGGGCCCCTCCCCTGGGTCATCACGGATCATCAGAACTTCATCGCTATTGCAGCGGCGGGCACCACAGTTGGCAAGTCAGCGCAGGACCCGCGGCGGTCGCGGTGCCGTACGGGGGGCGGCACGGCGCCGTCGCCTGCAACCCGGCGCCGCGCGCGCCCGACCCGCGGGAGGCGACATGACCCCTGAGGTTGCGCTGCTCCTGGGTCGCTGCGGCCTCGTTCTGTACGGCCTGGACGACGGCGGCTGCCGGATCTGCGTTGCCGGCGGCCCGGTGGTCGGCCGGGTGGAAGGCGGCGCGGGCGCCTGGAGCGCCTGGGCGCGGCGGCACGACGGCTGTCAGGTCCTGGTCGCCACCGACCTGCCCAGCCGGAGCGCGGCGGTGTGCGCGGTCGCCGATCACGCCGAGTGGGAGGACCTGGTACGGGTCCGGCCCGCGGAGACGACACGGAGGTATCAGATGACGAGCATGAAGCGGCGCCACCTGTGGAGCCTGGCCCGAGAAGCCCGCAGGGCGCGGGAAGCGGGGGAGATGACGCACACGGTGCAGCTCTACCTCAACCGGCCGGTGTACGGGAAACGGGCCGTGAGGCGGGCGGACCGCGGGGTCGATGAAGCGATCCGAGCCGTTGAGGGCGCGGGCTGGAAGTGCTGTGGAATCGAGCCGTGGCTCGGCACCGGTGTGCTGCTCAGCTTCGTACGGGCCGACTGATGGCGTCGAGCGGGTCCGGCTCCGGCCGGCCGGAAGAGTGGCTGAGCCGCCCGGCCGGCGCCGTGGACCGGGCGGCACACCATGGGGAGGGCGCCGCAGCGCCGGCTGTGTCCTGCGGGCAGCCACGGCCTCGTCGTCAGAAAGCCTGGCGGAGCCGCGTACGGGTGATGAGCTCCCGGCGTCGGCGCTGGAGCGTACTCGCGCTGGTCGTGGCACTTGTTGCCGGGTTGACGACATTCCTCGTCTGGCCGCGACACCAGTCGCCTGGACAAATGGCGTCAGTGGCGGCACAGAGCCTGCGCGCCTGGCACGGCGTCAACTATGCCGGCGCTGCCGTGGACGGCGATGGCGTGATCACCCGTGTCCGCATGACGGTGGCAAGCGACGGCACGGCGTACGGCACGCTGAGCCGTGACTTCGGCGCAATGGCGCAGATAGCCGTCAGTCCGGGCCGAACGCTGATGCGTGGCAACAGGCAGTGGTGGCTCGGGGACAAGCCGAGCAGCGCAGACTCGCTGGCCAACACCTGGATAGCGAATCCTCCGCAAAGCGTGACCGGCCTGGTTCCGGCATCGCGGCTCACTCCTGCCGCGCTGGCCGGAGCGGTCTTTGACACAGGCGCCGTGAGTTGGACGCAAGCCGGAACCGCATCGGTGAGCGGTCATCCGGCACGGGTGCTGACCAACGGTACGCAACGGATCCTGGTGGCCGCCGCGTCCCCGCACAGGCTGCTGTCGATCGGCCTTCCGGTATCCGGCTCGTCCGGCCACCGCGCCACACCGTCACCGTCACCGTCACCGTCGCCGTCACGGGGCACCCCGGGTGTACTCACCTCGATCCACTACAGCGAACCACGCGGCGTCGCGCGGGCTGTGAACACGGGATCGGGTGACGCCGCGCCGCCCACCGGCCTGTCGTCCGCCGTCAGCGAGGCCAGCGATTCGCAGGTGCAGAGCACGGCCGCGGCCGTGGAGCGGCTCGGTGAGACGCAGGCGAAGCCGGCGCAGCTCGACGAGCGCATCACGGTTCAGCCGGATGTGTCCGTGCATCTCCGCAGCATGTCGTCGAACTCCTGCAGCACGCCGATGTGCTCGGCCATGGTGACGGTCACCAATGCGGGCCCGGGTACGGCCAACGGCACGTTGATGGTGACCGTCGCGGGTCAGTCGGCACTGAATACCACCGTCTCGGTGCCCCGCGGAGCGAGCGTGCCCTACACCGCGACAGCGACCAACACGGCACCGCCCAACACGGTGATGCCCGTGACGTGGACGGCGGTCCTCTACAACCCCGCCGTCATGGGGAACGATCCGGCGCTCGTCACTCGGCTCGCCGGCCGGGGATTCAACCTCAACAAGTCGGTCATCAGCGAACAATCCAATGGCAAGGCCATCCTGCAGACGCTGGACGCCATGACCCCCGACATCGATCCGAACACCCCCCATGGGCGGCGGGTCGACCGGATCAACAACGTCACGAGCACGATCGCCAACGTGATCAGGCAACGGGCGTTCGTGCCGTTCCATGAACTGGTCGTCATGACCGACAACTTGACGGTCACGGACCCCCTGGTCAACTTCAGCGAGATGAGGGAGAACACCGCTCGGCTCTCCTCTCCTCAGGACGTCAGGGTGCTACAGCACGCAGCCGACCTCGCGCGAGCCGGTCACAAGGTCACGTGGGGCATCACGTACCGCCCTGCCGGCGCGCCAGAGGGCTACAAGGCCGACATCCTGGATCTGACGACACGGCAGGCCTTCCGGGAGAGGACCGTCACCGGCGGTACGGACGCGGTCGGGGACGCGTTCAAGGAGGTGGTGAAGGAGTTCAAGGGGGAGACCGGTGGGAGCGCCCCGCCCGGCTTCGACAAGGTCGCGCGGATCAACATCGAACCGAACGCGACCACCCCCCTGGCCGGTATGTCCCGGGCCGACCTGCTGAAGGAGCTGCGCAAACTCGACCTGGAGCGGCACTGCGCGCCCGCCGGCAAACCGCTGGTCGACCGGGTCGTGATCACCAACCATCTTCCTGGGCCAGCCGGCGCGCCGACACCCGCGGCGCATGTGTTCACCTGCGCCGCGCTGCGGGCCCAGCCGCCCGCGGAAGAGCAGTCCGAGGCCACCGCGGAAGGGCGGAAGCAGCTCGTCGACGAGCAGATCTGGAAGGCCAACAACGATCCGGCGTGGTTCAAGAAGAACTACCGCGTCGACGGGCACCGCAACGACGCCAAGGCCTTGGAGAACGGCGTCTTGCTGCCCGTGCTGGCCAAGGACGGCAACGGCAACTGGACCTCCAGGGACTCTCTGCCGGCCGGACCCTCCGAGATCCGGTTCAACCCGACGTACCTCGACCGCAACTCGGCACCGCACAAGAACATCACGCGCCTCGACACTTCGGCGATGAACCGCAGAGTGGGCGTGGACCTCGGCAACGCGGAGCGTGCATACGAGAAGGACCTGACCACCAAGACGCGGCGTGCCCTGGAGGACGCGCAGAAGGCGTACCACAAGCGGCTCGGCGACCGGCCCAACAACAGCTCGGTGTCCGAGCGGCTCGGCGAGGACGCGGCCACGTACCACGTCGTCCCTGAGAAGTTCCCGGGCGCCAAGCCGATCAAGTTCCCGAAGACGCCCAACGGCGCCAACATGTTCGACCAGTTGTACAAGCTCGACGACGGCAGCTACCTCATCGTCGAGGCGAAGGCCCCGAAGAGCGATCTCCAGTGGCGCAAAGGCGCCGGAGACGCAGAGGGCATGATGGTCAAGCAGGGCACCAAGCAGTACATCCAGACGATCATCGCCGAGATGATGGGACGCTCCTCGAAGGACATCACCATCGCGACCGACCTGCTCCGGGCGCTGAACAAGAAGAAAGTCCAGTACGTCATGGTCAAGGCCAGTGAGAACACGGGCACCTACGCCGGGGCCGTGCTGGAACACTTCAAGATCGATTAAGGAGACGGCCGGTGGCCACGACAGTTCCCCGCCATGGATATTCCACGGACGACGTACCCGAAGCCCTCAAGGCCCTCGATGAGGCCGTCACGTGGATGCTCGGCGAGCTCGAGGGCTCGGACACCGTGCGTGCCCAGGTGCTGAGCACCACGCTGACTCGCGCGAAGGCGCACTGCGCGAAGGATCCGGAGGCGACGAAGTTCGAGACCTGGGAAGCCTGGGTCACGGCCATGCAGACCGGATCCGCGTTGTTCTCCGCGGTCACTGCGGGCGCGGGCAGCACGGTGACCGTCCGGATCGAGGGCCGGGACAGGGCTCTGCCCGCGACCGGCCCTCGGTCCCACCTGAACCCCGGAACCTGGGCCACCTCCTTCTTCCTGGCCATGGTCTGCCGCGAGAACGAGCGCCTCAAGAAGCTGGCCCAGGTGCCCGTCCCCCTGCTGCGTGAGTCCGGGGCGGTCTTCGACGAGTACATCTACTCCTGGGTGGAGACCCTGCAGAGTTTCCGGCTCGGCCGGCAGGACGTGGGCGACAAGCTGGTCGCCGCGGTCGACGGCACCAGCCCGGAGGCGGCCCGGTACGCCGACACGGAGCTGATGTCGAAGATCCTTCATCCGCCGGTCATCCTCTTCTACCGCTATCTCCGGCGAGACCACGAGGAATTCACCATCGCGCTCGCCGACGCGCTGCGGTGGCACAAGGAGTACTGGACCGCGACCGAGGACCGGGCCATGAGCACTGACGGTCTCGTCGCCCTCGGCCCGCTCGCCGTCGCCTGCCTCGCCCGCGACGCCGGCTTCCCCATCGACGTCGAGTCCGAGTACCTGCCCAAGGCGCTCCTGGAGTTCGCCTGGGGCGGCGAGATCGACACCTGAACCCTGCCGTGCCCAGCGCAGGTGGGCGTGTCAGCCGGAGACGGCCTTCGCCCAGCCCCGGGCGACCGTCTCCCTCGCCCGCTCCGTCTGCTCATCCGTGGGGAACTGCGGCGTCCCCTCGACCGTCGGCAGCTTCGCGGCGGCGGCTGTGTCGAGCGTGCCGTTCTCGGCCATCACGTCCATCAGGACCGGGCGGGCATAGCCGTCGAGCCGGAGGTTCTGGCCCTCGACGCTGAAGAGGTACTCCTGCCACAGGCGGGCAGCCGCCGGGTGCGGGGCGTGCTTGTTGACGGCCAGCGCGTAGTACTGGGCGAAGCTGCCGTCGAAGGGGATCGCGACCTGCCAGTCCACGCCTTTGCTGCGGAACCGGTCGGCGTAGTCGAGGTTGACATAGTCCCAGTCGATGCTGATGGGCGTTCTGCCGCTCTCGACCGCGGCCGAGGTGGACTCGACGGGGTTGAAGTTGCCCTTCTTGCTGAGCTCGGCGAAGAAGTCGAGACCGGGCCGGATGTCGTCGAACGACCCGTTGTTCGCCAGGGCGGCCGCGTACACGCCGGCGAAGGCGGTACTGGACCGTGTGGGGTTGCCGTCGAGCGAGACCTTGCCCTTGTACTCGGGTTTCAGCAGATCGGCGAAGGTCCGGGGGCAGGGCTTGACCCGATTGGCGTCGCAGCCGATGGAGATGTAGCCGCCGTAGTTGTTGTACCAGCGGGCCCCTGGGGCTTTCTGGTTGTCCGGGATCGAGTCGAACGCGGCGACGTTGTACGGCGCCAGCAGGTTCTGCCGGGCCGCTGCCCGCGCGAACGTATCCCCTACGTCGACCACGTCGGGCGCGTTGGCCCGGCCCCTGGTCTTCTTCATGGCGTCGATCTCGTCCTGGCTCGAGCCCTGCGGATCGTCGACCGTGACCTTGATTCCGTACTTCTTCTCGAATCCGTCGATCAGGCCGCCGTAGTTGGCCCAGTCACGCGGAATCGCGATGGCGTTGAGCGTGCCCTCGGCCTTCGCCGCGGCGATCAGCGCATCCATGCCGCCCATGTTCTCGGCGGAGGTGGCAACCGACGGCTTCTCGGGGGCGGGGGCCGGTGTCTCACCGCATGCGCTCAGGACCGCGAGGGTGAGGCAGGCGCAGGCGGCCGCTGTTCGGGCACGGGCTGCAGGCACGATGACTCCGGGGGCTCAGGAACGAGCGGTTGTCACGAGTACGGGGGCGACGAACCGGTCATCGAGGCCAGGGTACCCGGCCGACTCGACGGCCGGATGCCGGGCGATCACCTTCCGGGAGCGGTGTACCACCCGCTGTGACCAGGAAAACGATCGCCGGCCGGAAGCCGTGGCCGGGCCCGCAGGGCGCCCCAGGAGGCCGGTCGTGCGGCGACTGCGGGGATCACCCTCACCATGCCGTGTCGTCCCAATGGTCGATCAGGATCTCGCCGAGGCTCTCCGCCGACGGGGTGGTTCCGTCACGGAGGGACAGTTCGGCCCAGATGACCTTGCCCGTGGGGGTGTAGCGGGTGCCCCAGCGTTCGGCGAACTGGGCGACCAGGAAGAGTCCGCGGCCGCCCTCATCGGTGACCTTGGCCCGCCGCAGGCGGGGCGAGGTGCTGCTACCGTCGGAGACCTCGCAGATCAGCGCGCGGTCGCGGAGCAGCCGGAGGGTGATGGGCTCGGAGCCGTAGCGGATGGCGTTGGTGATCAGCTCGCTGAGGACGAGTTCGGCGGCGAACGCGATCTCCTCCAGCCCCCACTCCGCGAGCCGGCGGACGCAGGCGGTGCGGACCGGAGCCACCGCCGCCGGGTCACGCAGCACGTGCCACTCGGCGACCTGCGCGGGGTCGAGCCGGCGCGTGCGGGCCACCAGCAGCGCGATGTCGTCTCTGGGCTGAGCGGGCATCATGGCTTCGATCACCGCGGCGCAGGTGGCCTCCGGGGTGCGGTCGGGCCCTGCCAGGGTGTCGCTGAGGGACGCCAGGCCGGCGTCCAGGTCCCGGTCGCGGTCCTCGATCAGTCCGTCGGTGTAGAGCACCAGCCGGGAACCCTCGGGCACGATCAGTTCGGCGCTCTCACTGGGCAGGCCGGCTCCCAGGCCCAGCGGCGGGGAGATCGGCAGCGGGGGGAAGGCCACGGTGCCCTCGGGGTGGACCACCGCCGGCCCCGGATGGCCGGCGGTGGCGACCGCCATCTGCCCGGATGCGGGATCGTAGACGGCGTACAGACAGGTGGCCCCGCTGATCCCCTGCCCGTCCCCCTCGGCGACGTCCTCGCCGGTGTCGATCTGGCTCACCAGATCGTCCAGACGGCCCAGCAGTTCCTCCGGAGGCATGTCCAGGACGGAGAAGTTGTGAACGGCGGTGCGCAGCCGGCCCATGGTGGCCGCCGCGTGCAGGCCGTGGCCGACGACATCGCCGACCACCAGGGCCACCCGGGCACCGGACAGCGGGATGACGTCGAACCAGTCCCCGCCCACCCCGGCCTGGGCCGGCAGGTAGCGATAGGCCACCTCGAGGGCTGTCTGCTCGGGCAGTCCGCGCGGCAGCAGGCTGCGCTGCAGGGTGACGGCCATGGTGTGCTCGCGGGTGTAGCGGCGGGCATTGTCGATGCACACCGCTGCCCGGGCGCCCAGCTCCTCGGCGAAGGACACGTCCTCCTCCTCGAACGGCGGGGAGGCGTCCGCCCGCCAGTAGTGCGCCGCTCCGAGCACCACCCCCCGGGCCCGCAGCGGGACCACGATCAGGGAGTGGATGCCGTGGTCCAGGACTCTCCGGGCGCGTGGGGGGTCCTGGGCCCGCCAGCCTTCGGAGGTGCTCAGGTCTCCCACCAGTACCGCTCGGCCGTCGGCCGCGCCTGCGGCCATGGGGTGGGAGGCGACGAACCGGATCGACTCGCCGACCGGGTAGAGGGGATGGTCCCCCTCCAGGCCGACGACGGCGGTGCGGCGCATCACGGTGCTCACACCGGACGGCTCCTCGCCGCGCAGCACCGGGTCCAGGAGCTCGACGGTGACGATGTCGGCGAACCGGGGGACCGCGACCTCCGCGAGTTCCTCGGCGGTGCGTGTGACATCCAGGGTGGTCCCGATCCGCACCCCGGCGTCGTAGAGCAGCTGCAACCGTTCGCGGGCCGTCTCGGCCCGGCCGGCGAGAGCCTGCAGCTCAGTGGTGTCGCGCAGCGTCACCACACTGCTGGCCGGCCCACGGGAGGCGGTGAACCGCTTGTTGACGGCAAGCAGCCGGTCGGCTGCCAGGTGCACCTCATCGCTGGCCGGTCGCTCGGACGTCAGCAGCTCGGCGAGGTCCGCCTCCAGCCCCAGAGCGGTGACATGACGGTGCTCCGCGTCCGCCGGAAGGTTCAGCAACCGCCGGGCCTCGTCATTGGCCAGCAGCAGCCGGCCGTCACCCCCGATGATCAGCACTCCCTCCCGCACCGCGTGCAGGACCGCGTCGTGGTGCTCGTACATCCGGGTCATCTCGGCCGGGCCCAGACCGTGGGTCTGCCGCTGCAACCGCCGGCTCACCAGTGCCGACCCGGCCGCGGCCAGGGCGAGCGCCCCGGCCACGACCCCGACCAGGACGGGGAGCTGCTGGTTCACCCTGTCCTGCACCTTCCCCACCGTGACCACGGCGGAGACGATGGCCACGACCGAGCCGCCGGCGTCCTTGACGGGGACCGCCGAGATCACGGAGAGCCCCAGGGCCCCCTGGAAGGTTTTGGTGAACGCCTTTCCGGACGCCGCCTCGGCGTAGGGGCCGATGACGTATTTCCCGATCTGTTTCGGGTCACTGTGGGTGAGGGTGATGCCGTCCGGCCTGTACACGATGACGGCATCGACGCCGGCGGCTTTGCGGACCGCCTCGGCGCTCGGCTGCAGCATTGCGGTCGGGTCGGGACTGTCCAATGCCGTCAGGAGTCCCGGTGAGTTCGCGAAGCTCTGGGCCGCGGTGAGAGTCCGGTGCCGGGCATCCGCCATGCTGTCGCGCCTCGCCTGCACGACGAGAGCCACCAGCGCGGCGGCGACGACCAGCACGACGACCGCCAGTTGCAGGAGGAACACCTGGCCCGCGAGGCTGCGCACACTCAGCAGGGAACGCAGGCGCCGCACCACACGCCCCGCCGTTCCGCGACGCTGCGGCTGGTCCTGTTCCTGGTCGTGGTGCTCTTGACGGCCGTGTCCGGGGCGATGGGGCTGTCGGCCGGGCACATGAATACCACTAGGCGAATTAAACAATTTCCGCCTGATTTGACCCAAAACTCCGCGCATAGGTAATTTCTATCGCTTTGAGGTGCCGATCACAGGACGGTCAGGGCGGAAGCAGGCCGCGGTGGAACCGCAGGGTGATGCCGGCCGTCCCGCCGCCGAGCGTCGGGGGCCCGGACGGGTCGAGACCAGCCCCGGGCGCGTTGCTCGAAGAGTCCGCCTGAGCGGCAATTCCCGCGACATCCCTGCGGGAGCGCTGCCCCCACCCGGCGCGTGGTCGCGGCCGGTGCACCGATGCCGGCGGCGGCGGTCGCGATCGCGGCCGCCCGAACGCTTCCCGCGATGCCCGAGCTCACCGCCGCACCGCCGCACCGCCGCACCGCCGCACCGCCGCACCGCCGCACCGGCCATGGTCGTCGCGGCCGTCGGCAGGGGCCTGCGCCGTGCGCCCTGGCCACCCTGCTCGCCGCCCGCGCCCGCGCCCGCGCGTGAGCGAACCGCCTCCCCTGAGCCCGATCCACCGGACAGGCCCTGGACCTGTCCCCGTCAGAAAGGGACAACGGCCAACGCTCTCAACGCACTTCCTCTCCGGCCGCGAGCTTGGTGATCGCCCTCGCCGGCTGCACCGCCTGCTTCTCGGGCGTCGTCGAGTGACTCCGTGCGCCACGCCGACCGATCCACCCGTGCTGGTGACGGCAACGGCCGAGGGCGCGGATGGCCGCACGTGCGCAGGGGACGGCGACCTCGTACGGCTCGGAAACAGCACGGCTCGAGTGACGGCTCCGCGGTGCGCACCGCTTTCCGACTGCCTGGTAACTTCATCGAGTTGATCATCCACCGTGGCCCCGCCGGCCTGTGGACCACTGCGCGCTGCCCTGCCGTGCCGCGCCTGATCAGCACGCCAGGAACACCCTGACCACTCGTGAAGGATGCCGAATTGACCCGCTTCCGGCTCAACCGTTTATCCCGCCTCGCGGGGACCGCTGCGGTCTTCGCCCTCGCCGCCTCCGTACTGCCCGCCACCCCGGCGCTCGCCGAGTCGTCCACGCCGCACCTCGACGCCGTCGAGCGGACCCTGCGGCAGGTGTCACCAGGACTCGAAGGCCATGTGTGGGAGCGCACGAGCGGTAACAAGCTGGAGGGTTCCTCGGGCAACTCCTCGGACTGGCTGCTGCAGACCCCCGGCTGCTGGGGCGACGCCACCTGTGCCGGGCGTTCCGGTACCGAGCGGCTGCTGGCGAAGATGACCGAGAACATCTCGAAGGCAACGCGTACGGTCGACATATCCACCCTGGCGCCGTTTCCGGACGGGGCGTTCCAGGATGCGATCGTCGCGGGCCTCAAGAGCTCGGCCGGGGCCGGCAACAAGCTCAAGGTGCGCGTTCTCGTCGGGGCCGCGCCGATCTACCACATGAACGTGGTTCCGTCGAAGTACCGCGACGAGCTGCGGTCCGAACTGGGCAAGGCCGCCGACGGCATCACCCTGAACGTCGCGTCGATGACGACCTCCAAGACCGCGTTCTCGTGGAACCACTCGAAGCTCCTTGTGGTGGACGGCCAGTCGGTGATCACCGGCGGCATCAACAGCTGGAAGAACGACTACATCGACACCACTCACCCGGTGTCCGACGTCGACCTCGCGCTCACCGGTCCCGCCGCGGGATCCGCCGGCAGGTACCTGGACGAACTCTGGGCCTGGACGTGCCGGAACAAGGGCAATTTCGCCAAGGTCTGGTTCGCCTCGTCCCCCGGCGCGGACTGCATGCCGGCGATGGAGAAGGACTCCAACCCCGCGCAGGCCCCCGCGACCGGAACGGTCCCGGTGATCGCCGTCGGCGGCCTCGGTGTCGGAATCAGGGACTCCGACCCGCTGTCGGCGTTCCGGCCGGCGCTGCCGACCGCGTCCGACACCAAGTGCGTCGTCGGCCTGCCCGACCGCACCAACGCCGACCGCGACTACGACACGGTCAATCCGGAGGAGAGTGCCCTGCGGGCGCTGATCGACAGCGCGAGCAGCCACATCGAGATCTCCCAGCAGGACCTCAACGCCACATGTCCTCCGCTGCCGCGGTACGACATCCGCCTGTACGACGCCCTCGCGGCGAAGCTGGCTGCCGGTGTGAAGGTCCGCATCGTGGTCAGCGATCCCGCCAACCGCGGTGCGGTCGGCAGCGGCGGCTACTCGCAGATCAAGTCGCTGAACGAGATCCGCGATGTGCTGCGGAGCCGCCTCGCTCTGATCACCGGTGGCGGGCAGCAGGCGACGGCGGCGATGTGCAGCAGCCTGCAGCTGGCCGCCGGTCGTCACTCCGACGCCGCCGCCTGGGCCGACGGCAAGCCGTACGCGCAGCACCACAAGCTGGTTTCGGTGGACGGATCGGCCTTCTACATCGGATCGAAGAACCTCTACCCCGCCTGGCTGCAGGACTTCGGCTACATCGTGGAGAGCCCGGAGGCTGCAGGACAGCTCTCCGCCGAGCTGCTGGCCCCGCAGTGGAAGTACGCGCAGGCGACCGCCACCTTCGACTACGCCCGGGGGATCTGCCAGGGCTGACGTGGCGGTGGACCCGGCACACGAAGCGGCCCCGCCCGGCAGTCGCCGGGCGGGGCCGTCGCTTCCGCAGCCTTGCCGTCAGACCTTGAGCGCCTTGACGGCCGTGGGTGCGTGGCCCGGCTCGGTCGCGAGCTCCTCGAACTCGGAGATGTCGCTGATGTCCATGGTGCGGCTCATCGAGATGTTGGTGATCCGCTCCAGGATCGCCTCGACGACGACCGGCACCCGGTACTCGGCGGCGAGCTTCTTCGCCTCCTCGAAGGCGGGCAGCAGCTGGTCCGGCTCGGTGACGCGGATGGCCTTGCAGCCCAGGCCCTCGGCGACCTTGACGTGGTCGACGCCGTAGACGCCGAGCTCCGGCGCGTTGATGTTCTCGAACTCCAGGTTGACCTGGAAGTTGATGTCCAGGCCCATCTGCGCCTGACGGATCAGGCCCAGGTAGGAGTTGTTCACGAGGACGTGGACGTACGGGATGCGGTGCTGGGCGCCGACCGCCAGCTCCTCGATCATGAACTGGAAGTCGTAGTCGCCGGAGAGCGCGACGACCTGGGCCTCCGGGTCGGCGGTGGCGACACCGAGCGCGGCCGGGATGGTCCAGCCGAGCGGGCCCGCCTGGCCGCAGTTGATCCAGTGGCGCGGCTTGTAGACATGCAGCATCTGGGCGCCGGCGATCTGGGAGAGGCCGATGGTGGTGACGTAGCGCGTCTCCGGGCCGAAGGCCTTGTTCATCTCCTCGTACACGCGCTGCGGCTTGAGCGGCACGTTGTCGAAGTGCGTACGGCGCTGCAGGGTGGCCTTGCGCTCCTGCGTGGAGGCGATCCACTCGCTGCGGTCGGGCAGCTTGCCGGCGGCCTTCAGCTCCTTGGCGACCTCGACGAAGAGCTCCAGCGCGGCCTTCGCGTCCGAGGCGATGCCGTAGTCCGGGGCGAAGATCTTGCCGATCTGGGTGGGCTCGATGTCCACGTGGACGAACTTGCGGCCCTTGGTGTAGACGTCGAGCTTGTAGCCGGTGTGGCGGTTGGCCCAGCGGTTGCCGATGCCGAGGACGAAGTCGGACTCCAGGAAGTTCGCGTTGCCGTAGCGGTGCGAGGTCTGGACGCCGACCATGCCGGCGTTCAGCTCGTGGTCGTCGGGCAGGGTGCCCCAGCCCATCAGGGTGGGGATGACCGGCGTGCCGGTGATCTCGGCGAACTCGACCAGCAGATCGGTGGCGTCGGCGCTGATGATGCCGCCGCCGGCGACGATCAGCGGGCGCTCAGACTCCAGCAGGAAGGAGATCGCCTTCTCGATCTGGGCGCGGGTCGCGGCGGGCTTGTAGACCGGCAGCGGCTCGTACGTCTCCGGGTCGAACTCGATCTCGGTGAGCTGGACGTCGATCGGCAGGTCGATGAGGACCGGGCCGGGGCGCCCGGAGCGCATCAGGTGGAAGGCCTGCTGGAAGACGCCCGGGACCTGCGCGGCCTCCAGGACGGTCGTGGCGGCCTTGGTGACCGGCTTGGCGATCGACGCGATGTCGACGGCCTGGAAGTCCTCCTTGTGGATCACGGAGGTCGGCGCCTGGCCGGTGATGCAGAGGATCGGAATCGAGTCACCGATGGCGGAGTAGAGGCCGGTGATCATGTCGGTGCCGGCGGGGCCGGACGTACCGATGCAGACACCGATGTTCCCGGGGCTGGTCCGGGTGTAGCCCTCGGCCATGTGCGAGGCGCCCTCGACATGGCGGGCGAGGGTGTGGTCGATGCCGCCGCCCTCTTCGAGGGCCTTGTAGAAGGGGTTGATCGCCGCGCCCGGCACACCGAACGCGTTGGTGACGCCTTCGCGCTTGAGGATCTCAACTGCCGCTCGGGCGGCGGTCATACGGGGCATGGAGTGCTCCTGCTTCGGCCTGGCGGATCGGGCTCTGTCGCGCCACCTGAGAGCGTCGATTCCGAGCTTGTTCCGTGCTTTTCCGCGATGCGGAAGTGTGTTTCTACTATCCGGAATCAATTTAGGCCGCCTCCCGGACGGCGTCAAGGGAGGGGCCTGGCAGCGATGGCCGAAGTCCCTCCCCAAGGCGTCTCGGTTGGTGGACGATGGACCACGAGGCGTGGCCGACAGCGCCGAAGGGGGACAGCCATGGGAGATCACGTACCGGTGCGCTGCCCGGTCTGCCGCCGTACGCACACGTTCGCGTCGCCCGTCTATCCGTGCGCCTGCGGGGCGCCGCTCGCCCCGCCACTGCTCCGGGGCGCCCCCTGTGAGCCGATACGGCGCCGCACATGGACCGACGACTGGGTCACCGTCCGGTGTCAGGCGTGCGGGCGGCAGGACCAGTGGCCGCAGCCGGAGCTGGGCTGCCCGTGCGGCACGGTCCTGCGCGTCCCGGTCCGGCCGGTGACGGCCGCCCCGACGTCGTCCGCGGGGGCGGCAGCGTCACCACGGGCCGCTTCCGCCGCCTCGGGCGCGGCGGGACCGGTGCCGGGCGGGCCGGGGTCAGGCACACCCGGATCCGGCGGCCCGGGGTCCGGCGCCGCCTCCCCGTCCGCACCGTCTCCCACCCCGGCGCCGGGATCTCCCGCCTCGTCCACCGCGGACTCCGGCTCGGAGGCGAGCGACGGCGCGACGGGCCGGCCCTCGCCCATCCCGCTGCCCCGCACGACCTCCGTGCCGCGCCCGACCTTCCACCCGGTCACGATCCGCACCGCGCGCGACGCGGTGACCGCCGCCGCGCTGTATCTGCGCTGGCTGGGATTCCATGAGGTCGTCCAGCCGGAGGAGCGGTCCACCAGCGGGATCGATCTGCGCGGACCCGGTCTGGTCGCCCAGGTGGACCCCACCACCCGCCCGGCCACCCTGCGCGCCGTCGAATGCCTGTGGCTGAACGGGCTGAGCGCGTCCTCGGTCAGCGTCTTCTTCTCCCTCGCGGGGTACGCGGCGGACGCCCGGGCCCGCGCCGACGATCTCGGCGTCCCGCTGTTCGTCATGGACCTCACCGGCACCCCACAGCCGGTGAACGGTCCCGCGGACGAGCTTCTGTCGGCCGGCGCCTGACGGTGGACGTCCGCGGCATCCCGTACGACACGGACAGCGGTCGTGCCGGGCGGCTGTCGCGCGGCGGTTCGTGGTGACGGCGGCGGCCCGGCCGGGCGGTCCCTGAGCGATACTCGCCGTATGCGCATCCGACCGGCCGCCCGCGCCGAACTTCCGCTCCTCCAGGACATCGAAAGGGCCGCCGGGGAACCCTTCCGCGCCCTCGGCATGGCGTCGATCGCCGACGACGAGCCGCCGGCGCTCGACGTCCTGGAGCAGTACCGCCAAGGCGGCCACGCCTGGGTGACGGCGGACGGGGACGGCCTTCCCGTCGCGTATCTGCTCTGCGACCCGGTCGACGGGGCCGCCCACATCGAGCAGTTGTCGGTCCACCCGGCCGTCGCCCGGCGCGGTCTGGGCCGCGGCCTGATCGACCATCTGGCGGCGGTGGCCGCGGCCGAGGGCCTGACCGCCCTCACGCTGACGACGTTCACCGAGGTCCCGTGGAACGCGCCGTACTACGCGCGCCTCGGCTTCCGGACGCTGGGCGACGGCGAACTCACCCAGGGTCTGCGGGAGATCCGGCACGCGGAGGCCGAACACGGCCTGGACCGCTGGCCCCGGGTGTGCATGCGCCGGGACGTGGTTCAGCCGTAGCGCTCCCGCAGCTCCACCTTCCGCACCTTGCCGCTCACCGTCATCGGGAAGGCGTCGAGGATCTCCAGCCGCCGGGGGATCTTGTAGTGCGCGAGCTGTTCGCGGCAGAACGCGGCGAGGTCGGCCAACGTCGGCGGATCGTCCGGGTCGCGGGGGACCACGCAGGCCAGGATCTCCTCGCCGTACTTCTCGTCCGGCACGCCGACCACCTGGACGTCAGCGATCTTCGGGTGCCCGTACAGGAACTCCTCGATCTCGCGTGGATACACGTTCTCGCCACCACGGATGATCATGTCCTTGATGCGACCGACGATCTGGACGCAGCCGTCGTCACGGATCACCGCGAGGTCGCCCGTGTGCATCCAGCGGCCGGGGTCGATGGCCTCGGCGGTCTTCTCCGGCTCGTTCCAGTAGCCGAGCATCACGCTGTAGCCGCGGGTGCACAGCTCGCCCGCCTCACCGCGCGGGAGGGTGACGCCGGTGGCCGGGTCGGTGACCTTGACCTCGACGTGCGGGAGCACCCGGCCGACCGTGCCGGTGCGGCGCTCCAGGTCGTCGTCGCGCCGGGTCTGGGTGGAGACCGGGGAGGTCTCCGTCATGCCGTAACAGATCGACACCTCCGCCATGTTCATCTCGGCGACGACGCGCTTCATCACCTCCACCGGGCAGGGCGAGCCCGCCATGATCCCGGTACGGAGCGAACTCAGGTCGTACGTCCCGAAGCCGGGGAGGTTCAGCTCCGCGATGAACATCGTCGGGACGCCGTAGAGCGACGTGCAGCGCTCCTGCTGCACGGCCCGCAGCGTGGCGGCAGGATCGAAGGACGGCCCCGGGATGACGATGCACGCACCGTGCGACGTGGCGCCCAGATTGCCCATGACCATGCCGAAGCAGTGGTAGAAGGGCACCGGAAGACAGACCCGGTCCTGCTCGGTGTAGCCGATCATCTCCCCGACGAAATAGCCGTTGTTGAGGATGTTGTGGTGGGAGAGGGTCGCGCCCTTGGGGAATCCGGTGGTGCCGGAGGTGTACTGGATGTTGACCGCGTCGTCGCAGGACAACTGCGCCTCGCGCGCGGCGAGTTCGTCCGGCCCCACGGACGCCGCCGCCGACAGGAGCTCCGTCCAGCTGTCGTCGCCGATGTACACGGCCTCCCGCAGCCCCGGGCAGTTCCCGCGCACCTGCTCGACGATCGCCCGGTAGTCGCTCGTCTTGTGGGCGAGAGAGGCGAAGAGCAGCGAGATCCCGGCCTGGTTCAGTACGTACTCCACCTCGTGGGCGCGGTACGCCGGGTTGATGTTCACCATGATCGCGCCGATGCGGGCTGTGGCGTACTGCACGAGGACCCACTCCGGACAGTTCACCGCCCAGATGCCGACCCGGTCCCCGTCGGCGATCCCGCGCGCGAGCAGCGCCCTCGCCAGCTCGTCGACGTCCGCGCCGAACTCCGCGTACGTCCAGCGGCGCCCGGACGGTACGTCGACCAGCGCCTCGCGCTCGCCGTGTGCCGCGATCGCCCGGTCCAGGTTCGCGCCGATCGTGTCGCCGAGCAGCTCCGTGCCGCTGACACCGTGCGCGTACGACAGAGTCATCGCAGGTCCCCCTCGTCGTACTCGGCCGCCGAGCCGGCGGCGGTGGCCTCGCGCAGCTCGATACGGCGGATCTTCCCGGAGACGGTCTTCGGCAGCTCGCCGAACTCCAGCTTGCGGACGCGCTTGTACGGCGCCAGCACCGCGCGCGAATGCGCGAAGATCTCCTTCGCCGTCCCGGGTCCCGGGTCCCAGCCTGCCGCGAGCACCACGTACGCCTTGGGGACGGCGAGGCGCAGCGGGTCCGGCGCGGGCACCACCGCGGCCTCCGCCACCGCCTCGTGCTCCAGGAGCGCGCTCTCCAGCTCGAACGGCGAGATCTTGTAGTCGGACGCCTTGAAGACGTCGTCGGCGCGGCCCACGTAGGTGATGTACCCGTCGGCGTCGCGCGAGCCGATGTCGCCGGTGCGGTAGTAGCCGCCCGCCATCGCCTCCGCCGTACGCTCGGCGTCGCCGTGGTAGCCGGTCATCAGGCCCACCGGCCGGTCCGACAGATCGAGGGAGATCTCGCCCTCCTCGGCGCCCGGCTTCCCGCTGACGGGGTCGATGAGTTCAACGCGGAAGCCTGGGCTCGGGCGGCCCATCGAGCCCGCTTTCAGCAGCTGGCCGGGGC
This sequence comes from Streptomyces sp. NPDC043870, assembly GCF_056435785.1. Lineage (NCBI taxonomy): Bacteria > Bacillati > Actinomycetota > Actinomycetes > Kitasatosporales > Streptomycetaceae > Streptomyces > Streptomyces sp. NPDC043870. The sequence goes on along the minus strand of NZ_JBWKDT010000009.1, from coordinate 138,555 downwards.
TGTTGGAGACCTGGACCGCCGTCTCGGTCTGTCCGAAGCCGTCCCGGATGGTCACACCCCATGCGCGGCGTACCGTCTCGATCACTTCGGGGTTGAGCGGCTCTCCGGCCGCGACGACCTCCCTCGGGGGTGTCCGCAGCCGGCTCAGGTCCGCCTGGATCAGCATCCGCCACACGGTGGGCGGGGCGCAGAAGCTGGTGACGCCCGCGTCGTCCATCTCCGCCATCAGCCGGGCCGGGTCGAAGCGGGTGTAGTTGTGGATGAAGACGGTCGCCTCCGCGTTCCACGGCGCGAAGAGGTTCGACCAGGCGTGCTTGGCCCAGCCGGGTGACGAGATGTTGAGATGGACGTCGCCCGGCTGGAGCCCGATCCAGTACATCGTGGCCAGATGGCCGACGGGGTAGGAGACATGGGTGTGCTCGACGAGCTTGGGGTGGGCGGTCGTGCCGGAGGTGAAGTACAGCATCAGCGGGTCGTCGGCGCGGGTGGGCCCGCCGGGCTCGAAGTTCTCGGACGCGTCGTACGCCTGCTCGTAGGCGAGCCATCCGTCCGCCGCGCGCTCCCCGCGCTCCCCGACGACGATGCGGGTGTACTCCCCCGGCACGTCGGCGAACTTGGCGGTGTCCTCGGCCCGGACGATCGCGTGCCGGACCTGGCCCCGTTCGATCCGGTCCCGCAGATCGACCGGGCCCAGCAGCGGCGTCGCGGGGATGACCACGGCGCGCAGCTTCATCGCGGCGAGCGCGGTCTCCCACAGCTCGGCCTGGTTGGCGAGCATCACGAGGATCCGGTCTCCCGCGCGGACGCCCTGCTCCCGCAGCCAGTTCGCCGCCCGGTTCGACCGCGCGGACATCTCGGCGAAGGTGAGCCGGGTGGCCGGGCCGTCCTCCTCGACAATGTGCAGCGCGGTCCGGTCGTTACCGGCGGCGATCGCGTCGAACCAGTCCAGGGCCCAGTTGAACCGCTCGAAACGGGGCCAGCTGAATCCTTCGTACGCCGCCGCGTAGTCCTCCCTGTGCTGCAGCAGGAAATCCCGGGCCGCCCGGAACCTCTCGGTCTCGCTGCCTGCCGTCATGTGCCCTCCTCGTTGCGGGACCCGTCAGTGGCATCGTGTAATCGGTGACGCAGGTCTCACTACCCCCGTACGGGGGTGCTGTGCTGTCGGGAGGACCGGAACACATGACCTCAGTGGCGGAGGCGGTCGAGATACGGGCGGCACTGCTGCGGCTCCGCCGCGCCACCGGACTGCAGATCGCCTTCGGCGGACTGCTGCACGAGCCGCGGCAGATGCGGATCGCCGAGCTGAACGGGGCGCTGACGGGCGCGCTGCGCGGGCTGGCGATCTGGTCGGGCAACGGTCTTGGCGGAAAGGCGATCGCGCTGTCTCGGCCGTGTGCGGTGACCGACTATCCCGCGGCCCGGCACATCAGCCACGAGTACGACACGGCGGTGGCGGCCGAGGGGCTGCGGTCGGTGGTCGCGGTGCCCGTGGTCGTACGCCGGAAGGTACGGGGCGTGCTGTACGGGGCGCTGCGTACGCCGCTGCCGCTGGGCGAGCGCACGCTGGACGCCGCGGTGGCCGCCGCGCGGGACGTGGAGCAGACGCTGGCCGTCCAGGACGAGGTGCAGCGGCTGCTGGCCGTGGCGCGCGAACCGGATCCCGGCCCCGGTGGCCGGCACGCCTGGGAGGAGGTCCGCGAGGTCCACCGCGAACTGCGCGCCCTGGCACCACGGATCGCCGACGCGTCGCTGCGCGAGGACCTGCTCTCCGTATGCGGGCGGCTCGCCGCCACGGGCCCTTCGGCCGCCCGTGTCCCGGGCGTCGCACTCGCGCCGCGCGAGCTGGACGTCCTCGCCTGCGTCGCCGGCGGCTCGACCAACGCGGCCGCGGCCGACCGCCTGGGGCTGCGCCCGGAGACGGTCAAGGGCTACCTCCGCGCCGCGATGCGCAAGCTGGGTGCGCACACGCGCCTGGAGGCGGTGGTGGCGGCCCGGCGGGCGGGGCTGCTGCCCTAGGCCCTGTCCGGGCGATCTTGTCGGGGCCGCGACGACAGCTACGGCACCGCGCTGCGTTGTCGGAGTCGCCCAAGTACGTCCAGCACAAGGGCGATCCTCCGCCTTGCGATGCACCGCATCTGACGCCGCGGCCTGTTCCTCGAAGATCGCCCGGACAGGGCCTAGACGTGGGATGCGGGGCGGGGGCGGCGGGGGCGTGCCCCGGCCGCCGCCGTGCAAGGCCGATGGCGCCCCGGGCGAGGTCCGCACGTGAGACCGTGTGCGGGCGCGCCGAGACGCGAAGTGGTCGCGGCGGCGGACGACGGAGGTGTACGGCATGGTGTCGGCGGATCGGGTGCTCGCGTTCGCGGCGATGTCACTCCTGGTGATCGTGATCCCGGGGCCGAGCGTGCTGTTCGTGATCGGGCGTGCACTGGCCCATGGCCGGCGTACCGCGCTGGCGACGGTGATCGGCAATGTCTTCGGCTCGTATGTCCTCGTGGTCGCCGTCGCGTTCGGTGTCGGCTCGCTCGTGGAGAGCTCCGTGACCGTGTTCCTCGTGGTGAAGCTCGCCGGCGCCGCGTATCTGGTCCTTCTGGGCGTCCAGGCGTTCAGGCACCGCAAGGAGCTGAATGCCTCGGCCATCGCGGCCGCACCGGCGAGCCCGGCGCACGGTGATCTGCGCACGGTCCTCGACGGGATGGTCGTCGGGGTCACCAACCCCAAGGGGATCGTCTTCTTCGCCGCCGTACTCCCCCAGTTCGTGGACCACTCCCAGGGCAGCGTTCCCGCGCAGATGCTGGTGCTGGGTCTGGTCCCGATCGCGATCGGACTGGTCACGGACACCCTGTGGGGGCTCGGCGCCGCGGCCGCGCGGAACTGGTTCGCCCGCTCGGAGCGGCGGCTCTCCCTCGTCGGCGGAGCGGGCGGCTTCGCGATGATCGGGCTCGGGGTGACGGTCGCGGCGACGGGTCGCGCGGACTGAAGCGGATGAATGCCGGCTGACCCGGCGGACCGGCGCGGACCGAGCGGCCGATGCCGACGGATCTTCCGGGGCCCGGCGACGCGCTTCCAGGCCCTGGGGCCCGGAAGGTGCCAATGCAGCTGCCTTACTGGTTTGCCGTCGGCGAGCCCGGCCGGATAGGAAGATCGCATGCTAAGGGGCAGCAAGGTCGGGCTCAGGGCCCGACACGAGGACGACATCCCGATCCTGCGGGCAGAGCTCTACGACGACGTGGTCAACGCCTCGCGGGCCGAAGGCCGGCCGTGGCGGCCGATCACGCCCGGCTCGAAGGACTCGCGGCTCGTGGTGGACGACAAGGAGCAAGGGCACGTCCCGTTCTCCGTGGTGGAGTTGGACGGCGGCACGCTGGTCGGCACCGCGACGCTGTGGGGCATCGACAACCACAACCGGTCCGCGCACATCGGCCTCGGACTGCTGCCGTCCGCCCGCGGCAAGGGCTACGGCACCGACGTGGTCGCGGCGCTGTGCCACTACGGTTTCGTCGTGCGCGGCTTGCAGCGGCTGCAGATCGAGACGCTGTCGGACAACGCCGCGATGCTGCGCTCAGCCGAGCGCAACGGTTTCGTCCGCGAGGGCGTGCTGCGCTCCTCGGCCTGGGTGATGGGCGAGTTTCTTGACGAGGTGCTGCTCGGGCTCCTCGTCCAGGACTGGAAGCCGGACTCGCAGGGCTAGGTTGCGCCCGGAGGATCACTCAGTCCGCTCGTCGGTGCGCCGGTAGTGCGCTGGTCGATGCGCCGGTCAGTCCGCGAACACCCCGAACCGCACATCGCGGGTCGTGGCCGAAGTCATCGTGGTGAGCATCCGTTCGCCCTCCTCGGCCACGGCCGCGCGCTGCGTCCGCGTCAGGTTCTCGAAGGGCTGGACGGACAGCGTGGCCGCGTCCCCGGCCTCCTCCAGCCGCCAGATCCCGGCGAGGACTCCGTCGACGAGGAAGACGCAGTAGGGCTGGTTCCCCTTCCAGGTGCGTAGCCTGAACTCCTCCGGGACGAAGCGGGAGCGATCGGCGTGCGAGAGCAGCAGGTTGTCGTACTCGGCAAGGAAGCGCGGCGGGGCTGGGGTGCCGGCGTCCGGACGGGGCGCGTCCGGGAGGTCGAACAGCTCCACGCCGTTCTCGTCCTGGAAGGTGAGAAGCTCGGGGCGCAGCCGCTCGAAGGCGCTCCGCATCCGGGTCAGCCCGGACCAGGTCTGCATGTCCTTCACCGAGGCGGGCCCGAACGCGGCGAGGTAGCGCCGTACGACCGCTTCGGGCTCCGGCGCGGGCTCGACCGGCCCGCCGAACCACTGCTCGGCGGTGGTCAGCATGACCTGGCCGCCGCTGCCCCAGAGTCCGCGCGGGGTGACCTGCACCAGCGGCAGCAGACAGCGCGCGGCGACGGTGAGGGCGAGAGGGTCCGCGTCGGGCCAGCGCGTGAACAGCGCCTCCCGGAGCTCCTTGACCGGGCGGGGGCGTTCCTCGACCAGTTCCCGGCTGAGCGCGGCGAGGCGGTCGAGGTCGACGCCGTTCAGCCGCTTGACAAACATCTTCAGCTCCCGGTCGGGGCCTCCTGCCTGGGCGAACGGGCGGAGGGTGAGGCAGTCGCCCGCGGTGTGCGTATGGATGGTGGACCGCATCGTGACGAGCCGCGCGACCTCCCGCGACTCCATCAGCCCGGAGAGCTCCTGCGGGCGGAATCCGTGCAGCCGGGCGGCGAGTGCGTAGTACGGGGGCTTGACGTTCTGCGCCTGGAGGCCGACGAGGTGCTGTACGGCGGCCTTGACGGTCGGCCGGTTCTCCGGGTCACGGCGCAGCAGCAGCTGGCGCTCCAGCGTGGCGCGGCCCAGCGCCCTGGGACCGAGCACGGGGAGTGTCTTCGAGACCATGACCGGCACGCTACCGACCCTTGCGGACACTTTCTGTCCGCAATAGTGTTCCCGGCGCCGCCATGCCGGTGCGATTCAGCCCGTATATCCTGCTCCGTGGCCGGTCAGGGAGGCCTGTACGCAGCGCGTACGGCGCCGCGTACGTCGCGTGGGAGGTGACCTCAGGATGTCCGACCGACGAGCGCGCCCCGTTCCGATCCCGAAGAAGCCTGCCTGGCGTCGCCGGACGGCCCCCGCCGCGGCCCCGCCCCGGCCGCCGGGACCCGCCGCGCAGCCGCCCGCCTCGGCCCCCGTACAGAAGGACCAGGGCAGCATCGTCCAGGCCGCGCTCTACCGCGACGGCCGCCGCGTCTCGGCGCCCGCGTCGCTCGCCGAGACGTTCCGCCAGCTGCGCGAGGAGCCGGCCGGGATGGCCTGGATAGGTCTGCACCGGCCGTCCGAATCCGAGCTGCTCTCGCTGGCCGAGGAATTCGACCTCCACGAGCTGGCCGTCGAGGACGCGTTGGAGGCCCACCAGCGCCCGAAGCTGGAACGTTACGGCGAAACGCTCTTCGTCGTCCTGCGTGCCGCCCGCTACCTCGACGCCCCGGAGGAGGTCGACTTCGGCGAGCTCCACGTCTTCGTCGGCCGCGACTTCCTGATCACGGTCCGCCACGGCGCCGCCCCTGATCTTTCGGCGGTCCGCCGCCGCATGGAGGGCACCCCCGAGCTGCTGGCGCTCGGCCCGGAGGCGGTCCTCTACGCCATCCTCGACGCGGTCGTCGACGGCTACGCCCCGGTCGTCGCGGGCGTACAGAACGACATCGACGAGATCGAGACCGAGGTCTTCGGCGGCGACCCCGCCGTGTCCCGCCGTATCTACGAACTCGCCCGCGAAATGGTCGAGTTCCAGCGCGCCACCCGTCCCCTGGTGGGCATGCTCCACGGCCTGATGGCGGGATTCGCCAAATACGGCACGGACGAGGAGCTCCAGCGCTACCTCCGCGACGTCGCCGACCACGTCACCCACACCAGCGAGCGCGTCGACGGCTTCCGCCAGGCCCTCGCCGACATCCTGACGGTCAACACGACCCTGGTGACACAGCAGCAGAACGCGGAGATGCGGGCGCTGGCGGAGGCGGGGTTCGAGCAGAACGAGGAGATCAAGAAGATCTCGGCCTGGGCCGCCATCCTGTTCGCGCCCACACTCGTGGGAACGATCTACGGCATGAACTTCGACAACATGCCGGAGCTGCACTGGGGCTTCGGCTACCCCCTGGCAATCGGCCTGATGGGCGTCGTCTGCGTCAGCCTGTACTTCGTCTTCAAACGGCGGGACTGGCTGTAGTCGGTGCAGCCGGACGCTCAGTGCGGCCGGCGCAGTCCTGCGATGAGGAACTCGACCAGTCGACGTGCGTCGTAGCGGGGATCGCTGTCCGCGCCGATGCAGAGGTTCCCGACGCCGCGCATGAGTTCGTAGGCGTCCAGGTCGGATCGAATCTCGCCGGAACCGGCCGCGGCTTCGAGCAGTTGCAGAACGCGATCGGCGGCGCGATCGACACCGGCTTCGGCCCCATCGTCCTCGGACTGCCGGCGCCCTACCCCGCCGACGTCGCACGGTGGGTCACCGACGAGCTCATCAGCACGTCGGACTGAGCCGTGCCTTCTCGGCGAACCACCGCTCGACCCGGCACACCACTGCGGTTCGGCGAAGACACGCTTCCCTGCACGTTGGCAACAGTGCCTCCAGCCGGGCACGCTGAGCATCGGTCAGATCCCCACGTTTCACGAGGGAGTTCATCTCTCCACAGAGTGCCTGACGGGGCACAGCAGCGGCCGGGACGATCCGAGCGGCGTCCGCCGCGCGCCAGGGCGGCCGATGATCACTTGCCTGCGGTCACGGCTTTGAGTTCGTCGAGCGAATCCCGGACGAGTTCCGACATGTCCCGTTGCCCGGCCTCGCCGATCCAACGTGCGTACGCAATCTTGAAGGCGGCCACCCCGACCTCGGCGGCCAGGCTCGCGGTCGGGTCGGTGACGCCGCGTCGGCGCAATGCATCGGCCATCGCCGAGGCGAGTGACGCCAGCTTGATCAGCTCGCGTTCCTGAAGCTCCGAGTTGGCGGCGATGACGGCCTGGCGCCGCCTGGAGAGCTCACGGCGCTCCCGGAACAGATCAGAGGCGGCCTCCAGGGCCGCGGCCACCGCGTCGATCGGCGCCGCCGCATCAGGGGCGGCGGCGAGTGCTGCGACGAGGGATTCCTGCAGGGGGCTGGCGTGAGGGAACAGGACCTCGCGTTTGTCGGCGAAGTGCCGGAAGAACGTTCGCTCCGTGAGTCCCGCCCGCTCGGCGATCTCCTTCACGGTGGTCTGTTCGAACCCGCGCTCGCTGTAGAGCTCCAGCGCCGCCTGTTCCAGCCGACCGTGCGCGTTTGGTTCCCACCGACCCATGCCCCTGATCCTACGCGATGACAATGACTGACATCGCATGTTAACGTCGATGTCAGTCACTGACATCAGTCGACCGTCGCGCACCCAGCGCCCTGACGGTTGACTCACATGGAGGTCTTCGCATGCGCGTTTTCGTCACCGGCGCGTCCGGCTGGATCGGCTCCGCCGTCGTCCCCGAGCTCATCGGCGCGGGTCATCAGGTCGTCGGGCTCGCCCGTTCGGATGCCTCAGCCGCCGCCCTGGCCTCGGCAGGGGCCGAGCCGGTCCGCGGCACTCTCGACGATCTCGAAACCCAGCGGCGCGCGGCGGCCGCATCGGACGGCGTGATCCACCTCGCGTTCAAGCACGACATCGCTTTCTCGGGGGACTTCGAGGGCGCCGCCGACGCCGACCGCCGCGCCGTCGAGGCGATCGGCGAGGTACTTGCGGGTTCTGACCGGCCGTTCGTGATCGCCTCCGGGACACCTGTGGAACCCGGGCGTTCGGCGACCGAACGCGACGGGCACAGCCTCCCGGCCACGGCGGCCCAGGGTGACGGCCCGCAGACCCGGGCCGCCACCTCCGGCTGGGCGCTCTCCCTCGCTTACCGTGGCGTCCGTTCGTCCGCTGTACGGCTGCCTCGGACCGTTCACGGCGAAGGAGACCACGGCTTCATCGCGGCCCTGGTCCGCATCGCCCGCGACAAGGGCGTCTCCGGCTACATCGGCGACGGGACCAACCGCTGGCCCGCTGTACACCGCCTCGATGCCGCACACCTCTTCCACCTCGCACTGGAGAAGGCCCCGGCGGGATCGACGCTGCACGCCGTCGCAGACGAGGGCGTGCCCATCCGTGACATCGCCGAGGTCATCGGCCGCCATCTGAACCTGCCGGTGGTCTCCGTCTCTCCCACGGACGCAGGCGAGCACTTCACCTGGCTGACCGCCATCCTCGCGGGCGACCAGCCGGCCTCCAGTGCCCTGACCCGCGAGCTGATGGGATGGCAGCCGGCACAGCCGGGACTCATCCACGATCTCGACAAGGGCCACTACTGCCACGGCCCGTCCGCCTGATCGACGCACCTGATGGTTACGTACCGTCCACCGTGCACCGATGCCCGGGCGGGCAGGCGTGGGGCCCTGGCTTAGAGTGCGGATGTGCCGTCGTACAGCATTGGTCAGGCAGCAGGGCTGCTGGGTGTGAGTTCGGAGACCGTTCGCCGGTGGGCGGACGGCGGACGGCTGCACATGGACCGGGACGGCTCGGGGAACCGGATGATCGACGGGGTGAGCCTGGCGGCGTTCGCGAAGGAGCGGGCTGCGGGCATGCATCCGGTACCGGACTCGGTGTCCACCTCCGTGCGCAACTCGTTCACCGGGATCGTGACCGCCGTCCATGTCGGCGACGTGGCCGCGCAGGTGGAGATCCAGTCCGGTCCGCACCGGCTGGTCTCACTGGTGACCCGGGAGTCCGTCGACGAACTCGCCATCGCCGTCGGAGTCACCGTCACGGCGAGGGTGAAGTCCACGAACGTCCACATCGACCTGCCGTGAACGACGGGGCGTATCAGGGGCGTATCAGCGGCAGAGCATCGCGGCACGCAGGTCGAGTCTGTCGTCGAGGTGGGAGAGGTCGCGTCCGGTCAGGGCTTCGACGCGCTGGATGCGGTAGTGAACGGTGTTCACGTGCAGATGGAGGGCCGCGGCGGTCCTGGCCCAGGAACAGTTGTGCGCGAGGAAGACCTCGAGCGTTTCCAGCAGCATGCCGTGCGGAGCGCGTCCACCCTGCAGCAGCGGGCCCAAGTTCCTGCTGACGTACGCCGCACGCACGTCGCCGGGGACGCCCGCGAGGAGTGACTCCAGGGTGGAGAGGTCCTCGACAGCCGTCGCACGGGCGGTGTGCGGCGCTGTGGCACGGGCGGCAGTCATGGAGCAGGGTCCACGCCGCGCGCAGTCGGGCCATCATGTCGTCGTCGGCATCGGCGCGGACGACCCCGGTCGCCTCGCCGTCAGGGCCCTGCCCGACCGCGAAGGACACGGAGGGGAGGTGGCTCAACGCCTCCGTGAGTGCGGCGCCGCTCTCACGGTGCCCGTCGGCCTCCGTCCTTGCGACGACGACGCGGTAGGGCCCTTGGCTCGGGAGGCCGCACGAGCGCAGCGCGTTGTCCACGGCGTTCGTGTCCGGTGCCGAGGCGCCGATCAGGGCGATGAGGTCGTCGAGTGCCTTCCGGCCCCCAGCCTGACGCCGGTCGTGATGGTGGCGGTGCTGAGCGATGACTTCGGCGATCTCGTGAAGGACGCGCGGCGGGGCCTCGTCAGCTCCTGGAAGGTGGAGGTGCCAGGCGTCGTAGGGGGTGCCGTCGGCCTGGATGCGCAGCGTCGTGCCGGACGTACCGTGCAGGCTCTTCGCGGCCTGTTGGGCGGTGAGCACCGGGGCGGAGACGGTGCCGGCGACGGTGCGTCCGCTGCTGCTGAGGAGGTAGCAGGGCGGCGTACCGAGGTGGGCGAAGGCACGGTCCAGCAGCTCGGCCGGTGCCGCACCGCGCTCGAGCAGCCGGCCGAGTTCGCTGCGCACATTCTCCGGCAGCGCGTAGTGGGGCGCGGGGCGGCGGCTGAGGTCGCCCCACCGGCGTAGATAGACGGACTCGGTGATGGCCCGGAAGCTGGTCTGCGCGGGCACGGCGAGCAGCGGTATCCGCTGCCGGCGGCAGGAGTCGACGAGATGCCCGGGGACCGTGCCGTGCGTTTCCTCGCCCGCGAGGAGTGCGGCCACGCCGGCGGTGCGCAGCGCGGAGACGAAGCGATCGATCTTGGCGCGGCTGTCGTCCGGGGTCCACCACACCAGTCCGCTGAGGACGATCTCGCCCGGCTGCAGAAATCTGGCCGGGTCCTCCAGGTCCGTGGCGGTGACTCCGCTGATCTCCCGGCCGAGCAGGGGCTCGTCGGCCCAGACCAGAGCGATGTCGAGGCTGTCGAGCCGGAGGAGATCTTCGATGTGCATACGGTGCTCCTTGCGCGCTGCGGGACCACCCCGCATCTCACATTCACTAGGCGATTGCGAGCCAGCACATCGTAGATGCACAGGACTTTCCACTGAAATCCTCTTGGCTGATCCTCCAGCTCACAGGTGACCGCGGTGGAGGATTTCCGTGCGCCGGACCAGTCGTCCTCGGCCCCCTCCGCGGGCTTCACTGACGGGGAAGCAGTGGCCGAGAGGCATGGGGAGACATGGACCTGAACACGGTTACGGACGTGCTCGACGCGCGTCGTCGTGAGCCTTGGCGACCGGGCGACGCATGGCTGGGCGGGGGGACGTATCTGTTCTCCGAGCCGCAGCCGCAGCTGCGGCGCCTGGTGGATCTGAACCGCATGGGCTGGGAGCCGATCGGGCACCGGGAGGACGGAGCGCTGGAGATCGCGGCGACCTGCACCATCGCCCAGCTGTCCCGCTTCGGCCGGACGCTCCGGGCCGAGGCGGCGCCGTTGGTCGAGCAGTGCTGCAGGGCCTTCCTGGCGTCTTTCAAGATCTGGAACATGGCGACGGTCGGGGGGAATCTCTGCAACGGCCTGCCGGCCGGACCGATGATCTCGCTGACCGCCGCGCTCGACGGGGAGTGCCTGCTGCAGGCCCAGGACGGATCCCGGCGGGGAGTCAAGGTCACCGACTTCATCACCGGCGCGGGCCGCAAGGACCTCGGCGAGGGCGAGCTGCTCCGGTCCGTCACCCTGCCGGCCCGGTCGCTGGGTTGCCGTACGGCATTCCGGCAGGCGTCGCTGTACGGGCTCGGCCGCTCGGGTGTGCTGGTCATCGGCGCCCTCGATCCGGTGGACGGCTCGATGGCGGTGACCCTCACCGCGGCGACGGTACGACCTTTCCGTCTCTGGTTCCCGCTGCCTCCGGACGAAGGGGAACTGCGGAGCGCGATCGAGTCGGCCGTCGGCGACGACGACTGGTTCGACGACATCCACGGACTGCCCGAATGGCGCCGGCACATGGGCTTCCTCTTCGCCGAGGAGGTCCGGCGCGAACTCACCCGGCTTCCCCAGGACGGTGCGCGATGAACTTCCATCTCCAGGTCAACGACCAGCCCTTCGACGCCGAACCGCGCCCGGGCCAGTGTCTGCGCACATATCTGCGCGAGCGCGGCTGGTTCGGTGTGAAGAAGGGCCGCGACGCCGGGGACTGCGGGGCCTGCACCGTCCACGTGGACGGCGAGCCCGTGCACAGTTGCCTCTATCCGGCGCTACGGGCCGAGGGCCGCAGCGTCACCACCGTCGAGGGCCTCGCCTCACCGGAGGGGGAACTCCACCCCGTCCAGCAGAAGTTCCTCGATGCCCAGGGCTTCCAATGCGGCTTCTGCACCGCCGGTTTCCTGATGACGACCGCGGCCCTCGAGGCCGAGCAGGGCACCGACCACGACGACGGCAAACTCGACGACCTTCCCCGGGCTTTCAAGGGCAACATCTGCCGCTGCACGGGCTACCGCGCGATCGAGGACGCGGTGCGCGGCGTCAAGCACACCGAACGGCCGTGCGCCGGCAAGGCGGTCGGCAAGAGCCTCGGCGCCCCGGCCGGCCCTCAGGTCGTCACGGGCACCGCCCGCTACACGTTCGACATCGAGGTCCCCGGGCTGCTGCACATGAAGCTGCTGCGCTCCCCTCACGCGCATGCCCGCATCGTCGCCATCGACGTCTCCGCCGCGCTCCGGGTACCGGGGGTGCACGCCGTCCTCACCCACGAGGACGCCCCTGAGCGCCTGTACTCCTCCGCCCGTCACGAACACCCCACCGAGGACCCCGACGACACCCGGGTCCTCGACAGCACCGTCCGCTACGTCGGCCAGCGCGTCGCCGCCGTCGTCGCCGAGAGCGAGCAGGCCGCCGAGGAAGGCTGCCGGCGCATCGGGGTCACGTACGTCATGAACCCGATGCAGTGCCGGGGCCAGGTCGAGGGCGGCGTCGCCCAGGCGCTGGGCGCCACCCTCTTCGAGAACGTACGCGTCGACGAGCGTGGCGAGGTCACCACGGCGGCCTTCCGCCGCTACCGGCTCCCGCAGTACGCCGACATCCCGCGCACCGAGGTCCATTTCATGGAGACCGCGGACGCCATCGGCCCGCTCGGCGCCAAGTCGATGAGCGAGAGCCCCTTCAACCCCGTCGCCCCGGCCTTCGCCAACGCCCTGCGCGACGCCACCGGGATCCGCTTCACCGAACTGCCCGTCACCCGGGACCATCTCTGGCTCGCCCTCGATCGCCGTGCCCGTGCCTCGGCCACGGAGGACCGGAGCCTTGGCGCATAGACCTGGAAGATGCCCCCCGTCATTCGTAGCAAGCTCACAATCGCAAGGGGATACGGGCCTCGGGGCCCGCAAACACGATTCTCCGGACCGACGGTCGGGTATCACTGGGCGCAGTCATGCCGCACCGACCGCCCGAAGGGGAATCCGATGAGTCGACTCAGCGCCCCGGCCGATGCACGTGCCGCCCGGACCAGATCCTTCGCCGTGTGCGGCGACGTGGCGGAGCCGGCCACGCTGACCGTCGCGGACCTGCGGCGGAACTGGGAGCAGCACCGGGCCGATGTGATCTTCGACTGCGCCACCAGCGGGCCGCAGCACCACACGTTCCGGGGCCCCCTGCTGCGCGAGGTCGTGAGCGACGCGCGCCCGGCCTTCGACCCCCGGCGGCGCAAGGACCGCTCCCGCTTCCTGCTTTCCGTCAGCGGCGACGACGGCCACCACGCAGTGCTGTCGTGGGGGGAGATCGACGCCGATTTCGGAAACTCGCCCGTGCTGCTGGCGACCCGCCTGGACGGCGAAGACCTCGACGTCGAGGGCACCCAGCTCGTCGTACCCTCCGACCGCTGCGGCGCGCGCTACATCAGCGCGGTCACCAGCATCTGGATCGGCACCTGCCGCCTGCCCGACGCGGTCGTGGACACGCGCCGGGACTCCTGAGTCCGGCCGCTCGCGGATTCCGGCTCCGTCCGGTTCGAAGCGCGGCCTCCCGCCTGTGCACCGCAGCGACACCAGCACACAGATCAGCTGGACCTTCCTCCTACTGGACTGGCATCTGCGATGGATAATCACACCTAGAGTTGCAGATGCCAGGTCAATGGCTCTAGCGTGGCGCGTATGCAGTCCTACACCATCGGACAGGCGGCACGGTTGCTGGGCGTCAGTCCCGACACCGCGCGCCGCTGGGCGGACGCCGGCCGGGTCGCGACCCATCGCGACGACAGCGGTCGCCGCCTCATCGACGGCCGGGACCTGGCCGCCTTCTCCATCGAGGTCGCCCAGGGCGGCGGCGAGGACGACGCCTCCTACACGTCGGCGCGCAACGCCTTCCCGGGCATCGTCACCGCGGTCAAGCTCGGCGACGTCGCGGCCCAGGTCGAGATCCAGGCAGGCCCGCACCGGCTCGTCTCGCTGCTGACCAGGGAGGCCGTGGAGGAACTGGGCCTCGAAGTCGGCATGCAGGCCACCGCCCGCGTGAAGTCGACCAGCGTGCACATCGACCGCACCTGACCCCTTGCACAACCAAGCGGCGTCGCCCGTCACCGGCGCGGCTCATCACCATCCCGCTCGGACGGCGCCAAGCCGGCCATGTCCCCAAGGAGTCCCACCCTCATGTCCCGCACCTTCACCAGACGCCGCGCCGCCGCTGCCGTACTGACCGCCGCCCTCCTCGTCCCGCTTGCCGCCTGCGGCAGCGACGACTCCAAGAAGGACGGTGCCGACGCAAAGACGACCGAGTCCGCGGCCGGAGCTTCCAAGGCCGACCTGACGGTGCTGGCGGCCGCTTCACTGACCGACGTCTTCAAGACCGCCGGCGCCGCGTACGAGGCGAAGCACCCAGGCACGAAGATCACGTTCTCCTTCGCCGGGTCGCAGGAGCTGGTCGCCCAGGTCAAGCAGGGCGCCCCGGCCGACGCGCTCGTCACCGCGGACACCAAGAGCATGGACAGCGTGAGGACGGACACGGGCACCCCGGCCGTCATCGCCAGGAACCGCCTCGTCATCGCCACCGTCGAAGGCAACCCGCACAAGGTCGACGAGCTCAAGGACCTCGCGGACACGAAGCTGAAGGTCGTGCTCGCCGCCCCCGAGGTGCCGGCCGGCAAGTACAGCAAGAAGATCCTCGACGCCCAGAAGATCACGGTGAAGCCGGTCTCCCAGGAGCCGAACGTCCGCGCCGTGCTGAGCAAGGTCGAACTCGGTGAGGCCGACGCGGGTCTCGTCTACAAGACCGACGCGCAGTCCGCCACGGACAAGGTCGACGCCGTCGAGATCCCGGACGCGCAGAACGCCATCGCCGCATACCCGGCCGCCACGCTGAAGCAGTCCAAGAACGCGGAAGCGGCCGCCGCGTTCGTTGCCTGGCTGTCCTCGCCCGAGGCACAGAAGATCCTCCAGGACGCGGGCTTCCAGCAGCCGTAGTCCCGGCGACTGCCCTGAGGGGGCTGCCCGTTCCCGGGGAACGGGCAGCCCTTCCCCGTCCGTCACCCGCGTCCCAGGGATGCCCCGTTGAAACGAACCCGCCGTCGCACACCGGGCCCCCGCACCCCGGTCACCCTGGCGATCCCCGCCCTGCTGGCGGTGGCGTTCCTGCTGCTGCCGCTGATCGGAATCCTGGTACGGACACAGTGGGGCGAACTCGCGGACCATCTCACGACCCCCGGGACCACCCAGGCGCTGCGGCTCTCCCTGCTGGTCTCGTTCTGGGCACTCGGCCTGTCGCTGCTCCTCGGCGTGCCGCTCGCGTGGCTGCTGGCGCGCGTCCCGTTCCCCGGCAAGGCGTTCGTCCGGTCCCTCGTACTGCTGCCGATGGTCCTGCCGCCCACCGTCGGCGGAGTCGCGCTGCTGCTCGCCTTCGGCCGGCGGGGTCTGCTCGGCCCCTGGCTGGAGGACACCTTCGGGATCACCCTGCCGTTCCACACCTCTGGTGCCGTCCTCGCCGCGACCTTCGTCGCGATGCCGTTCCTCGTCATCAGCCTCGAAGGCGCGCTGGGCGGACTGCGCCCCCGCTACGAGGAGACCGCCGCGTCCCTGGGCGCCTCGCCGGTCCGGGTCTTCTTCACCGTCACCCTGCCCATGGTCGCCCCGGGCCTCCTGGCCGGCGCGGCCCTCACCTGGGCACGCGCGCTGGGCGAGTTCGGCGCCACCATCACGTTCGCCGGCAACCTCCCCGGCACCACACAGACGCTGCCCCTGCAGGTCTACCTGCTGCTCCAGGAACAGCCCGAGGCGGCGACGTCGGTCTCCCTCCTGCTGCTCGCCATCGCGATGCTCGTCCTCGTCGCCCTGCGTGGCCGCTGGGGCGTCGCACCCGCTGCCCGCTCGCACGTACCCGTGCCCCCGGCCGACGAGGCCGAACCGGGTGTGACCCGGGCACCCGTCCCCGTCCTCGTCCCCGAGCACACCGACACACACGATGCCGTTGCGCAGGAGCGCTGGTCCCTGCACGCCGACGTCACCGGGTTCAACCGGCTCACACTGGATGCCGAACCGGGCACCACCGTCGCCGTCGTCGGTCCGAACGGCGCAGGCAAGACCACGCTGCTCCGCGCACTCCTCGGACTCACCCCACGCGCCCACGCCGAACTCCGGCTCGGCGACAGCGACGTCACCGACCTGCCGCCGCACCGCCGCCATGTGGCCTGGGTCCCGCAGGACGGCGCCCTCTTCCCGCACATGAACGCCCTGGCCAACACCGCATACGGGCTGCGCGCCCACGGAGTCCCGCGCGCCGAGGCCCGCCGCAGCGCCCAGGAGTGGCTGGACCGGCTCGGCGTCGGACACCTCGCGCACCGCAGACCGGCCCAGGTCTCCGGCGGTCAGGCACAGCGCGTCGCGCTCGCCCGCGCGCTGGCCGCACGCCCCAGGCTCCTGCTGCTCGACGAGCCGCTCGCCGCACTGGACCAGACCACCCGCGCCCATGTCCGGCACACCCTCCGCCGTCATCTCGACGGCTTCGGCGGCGTCTGCCTGATCGTCACCCACGACCCCGTCGAGGCCGTCGCGCTCGCCGACCGGGTCCTCGTCCTCGACGACGGACGTGCCCTGCAGGACGACCCACCCACCGAGGTGACCCGGCACCCCCGCTCCCCCTGGGTCGCCCGGATGCTCGGCCGCAACGCCTGGCCCGGCACCGCCACCGCCGACGGCATCCAACTCACCGGCGGCGGAACGCTCATCGTCGCCGAGCCGCTCCCGGTCGGCACGAACGCCCTCGCGATCATCGCGCCGGAAGCCGTCGCCGTGCATCGCGACAAGCCCGCCGGCAGCCCCCGCAACGTCTGGCCCGGCACCGTGCGCGAGATCACCGGCAGTGGAAGCCGGCTGCGCATCCTGATCACCTCGGACCAGGCCCCGGACCTCGTCGCCGAGATCACCCCGCACGCTCTCGCCGAACTCGGCCTCACCGACGGCGCTCCCGTCTGGACGAGCGTCAAGGCGACCGAGGCGACCGCGGTGGCCCTCTGAGCCGGTCCCGTCGGACGCGAGCCGGGCGGACGGTGACCAGCGGGACCAGCGGGACCCGGACGCCCTGGCCGCCGCCGGCCGCGCGCTCCCGATGGACCGACGCGGGTCGGCAGCGGATCAGTAGACGTCGCGAACGTACCGCTTGTCGGCGGCGAGCTGCTTGACGTACAGAGCCGCTCGGTCCTCATCGAGGCCGCCGTGCGTGACGGCGATGTCGCGCAGCGCCCGGTCGACGTCCTTGGCCATCCGCGCGGCATCGCCGCAGACGTAGAAATGGGCGCCGTCCTGGAGCCAGGCCCAGAGCTGGGGGCCGTGTTCGCGCATCCGGTCCTGCACATAGACCTTGGCTCGCTGGTCGCGCGAGAAGGCGGTGTCGAGCCGGGTCAGAGTGCCCTCGGCGAGGAAAGCGGTCAGTTCGTCCTCGTAGTAGAAGTCGGAGGCACGGTGCTGTTCGCCGAAGAAGAGCCAGTTGGGGGCGCGGTGGCCGCGGGCCCGGCGCTCTTCGAGGAAGCCGACGAAGGGTGCCACCCCTGTCCCCGGGCCGACCATCACCATCGGCGTCCCGGGGTCCGCAGGAGGCCGGAAGTGGGGGGAGCGCTGGACGAAGACCGGCACCGCGGCGTCGGGCACGGCGTCCGCGAGGAACGGCGAGCACACGCCCTTGCGGGGACGGCCGTGGACGTTGTCGTAGCGGACGACGGAGACCGTCAGCGACACCTGTCGGGGGTCGGTGAGCGGGCTGGACGATATCGAGTACAGGCGAGGCTGCAGGCGTCCCAGGATTCCGGCCCACTCCTGTGCCGTGGCACGGACCGGATGCTCGGCGATGACGTCGACGGCCTGGCGGCCCCAGGACCACCGGGCGAGCTCCCCCTTGTTGTCGGGGCGCAGCAGCTTCTTCAGATCGCGGTCGCCGGTGCGCTCGGTGATGAATCCCAGGAGGGCGGGAGTGAGCTTGGTGATGTCCAGGTGGCGGTGCAGGGCGTCGGCCAGCCCGACCTCGCCGATGTCGTCGACGCCGACGGGGGCGGAGGGGTCGAGTCCCGTGACGGCCAGCCATTCGGTCACGAGGTCGGGACAGTTGACGGGGAGCACGCCGAGTGCGTCGCCGGCCTCGTAGACGAGCGGAGTCCCGCTGTCCCGGGTGTCGAACGTGAACCGTCGGACCTCCTTGCCCGACCCCGGGAGGCTGAGGAGCCGGTTGCCGGTCAGACGGCCGGCGGCCGGGGCCGGCTTCGACCTGCGGACGGGTGCGGCAGCCGGGGCGGGAGCCGCACCGCTCGCCGGCTGTCCGGTGAGGTTGGTGAGGACCTGCTCCAGCCAGGCGTGGGCAGAGGGCTCGTAGTCGGGTTCGCAGTCCGTGCGAGGAGCCAGACGTACGCCCCCCAGCTCGTCCAGGCGCCGGTCCAGCCGGCGACCGTGGCCGCAGAAGTCGTCGTACGAGGAATCGCCGAAGGCGAGCACGGCATAGCGCCGGCCGTCCAGGCGCGGTGTGTCGGGCGCGGACAAGGCGTCCCAGAACCCGGAGCCGTTGTCGGGGGCGTCGCCGTCGCCGAACGTACTGGTGATCAGCAGCAGGTCGGCCGTGGCGGGCAGAGCGCGAGGGTCCGTGTCGTCCATGCCGATGAGCGCGGGCCGGTGCCCGGCCGCGGAGAGCCGGTCGGCGGTGGCAGCGGCGAACTCCTCGGCGTTGCCGGTCTGCGAGGCCCACAGCACGACCACTTCACGACCGGGGGAAATGGCTGGAGCCGTGGATTCCTCGGTGGTCCGCGGGGCCCTGGAGTACATGCCGGCGAGCACACCGTTCACCCATCGCGCGTGCTCCTCGCTGAACGGCGCACCGGGCGGCAGGACGGGAACACCGGGCGCGCCCGATTCCAGCCCGGCGAGGAAGCCGACGAGGTACTGGCGTTCGTGTTCGGCGAGCACCGGCGGCGGCGTGCTCGCCAGCCCGAACACTCCTGCGGCGCCCGGGGTGACGGCGGTCGGCACGACGGCCGTCGGCTCCACGGCGGTCGCCGGCTCGTCGACGGTCGCCGGCTCCACGGCGGTCGCCGGCTCCACGGCGGTCGCCGGCTCCTCGGCGGGAGCGACGACGGGCACGGACGTCCCGGCGGCCGGAGCGGCGGCCTTCGCCAGTGTCACCGCGCACACCTTGAACTCGGGCTGGAAGGAGATCGGATCCACGGCGTCGCTGGTCACGGCGTTGATACTCAGGTACTCGCCGAACAGGTCGTTCCAGTGGAACGGCGCGAAGCAGCAACCCGGGCGCACCCGGTCGGTGATGACGCCGGGCAGCACGGCCCGGCCGCGCCGGGAGGCGACCTCCACCGAGTCGCCCTCCGCGATCCCCAGCCGCTGCGCGTCGTCCGGGTGGAGCTCGACGAAGGGCGCCGGGTTGAGCTTGTTGAGTCTGGGGACCTTTCCGGTCTTGGTGAGGGTGTGCCACTGGTGCTGGAGCCGACCCGTGTTGAGGACGAACGGGTAGTCGTCGTCGGGCATTTCCGCGGCGGGGATGTGCGGGCGGGGGAAGAAGACCGCGCGTCCGCTCGCCGTCGGGAACACCGGCCCGCCGTCGTCGCCCAGGTAGCGGACGGGGTTGCGGTCCGGGCCGTCGGCGCTGGCGGCCGGCCACTGGACGGGCGTCCCGCGCAAGCGCTCGTAGGTCACGCCCCGCAGGTCGTATCCGGTCTTCGGGTTCGCGGCGCGCTTGATCTCCTCGAAGACCTCCTCGGCGCTGCCGTAGGAGAAGGCGTGCTCGTAGCCCATCTCGCAGGCGACACGGGCGATGATCCGCCAGTCCGCGAGCGCCTCCCCCGGCGGATCCACGGCAGGCTGGGCGAGGGTGAGGTTGCGCTCGCTGTTGATCAGCACGCCTTCGGACTCGGTCCACAGGGCGCCGGGGAGCACGACGTCGGCGTAGGCATTGGTCTCGGTCTCGGCGAACACGTCCTGGGTGATGACGAGTTCCGCCGCCTCCAGACCCTCGATGACCGTCTTGCGATTGGCCACCGAGGCGACCGGGTTCGTGCAGATGATCCAGCACGCCCTGATCTCGCCGTCCGTCATGCGCTGGAACATCTCGACGGTGCCCTTGCCGGATCCGTCCTTGCGTACGGTGCCGGGCTCCAGTCCCCACAGCTCCTCGACGAAGGCACGGTCCTCGTCCACGAGCACCGACCGCTGTCCGGGCAGGCCGGGCCCCATGTAGCCCATCTCGCGGCCGCCCATGGCGTTGGGCTGGCCGGTGAGCGAGAACGGGCCGCTGCCCGGGCGGCAGATCGCGCCGGTCGCCAGATGCAGATTGATCAGTGCGTTGGTGTTCCAGGTGCCGTGGGTGGACTGGTTGAGACCCATGGTCCAGCAGCTCATCCACTCCCCCGCACCGCCGATCCACTCCGCCGCGCGGCGGATGTCGGCCTCCGGGATGCCGGTGATCTCGGCGACGGTCGAGGGCGGGTAGTCCGCGACGAACTCCCGCATCCCCTCCCAGCCTTCGGTGCGCTCCGCGATGAAGCCGCTGTCCGTGCACCCGTTCTCCACCAGCAGATGCAGCAGGCCGTTCAGCAGAGCCAGGTCGGTCCCCGGCTTGATCTGCAGAAAGAGGTCGGCCTTGTCGGCGGTGGCGCTGCGCCGCGGGTCGACGACGATCAGCCTGGCCCCGGCCTTCACCCGTTCCATCAAACGCAGGAACAGGATCGGGTGGCAGTCGGCCATGTTGGAGCCGATGACGAAGAAGACGTCCGCGTGCTCGAAGTCCTGGTACGAACCGGGCGGGCCGTCGGCGCCCAGGGACAGTTTGTAGCCGGTGCCGGCGCTGGCCATGCACAGCCGGGAGTTGGACTCGATCTGGTTGGTGCGGATGAAGCCTTTGGCCAGCTTGTTCGCCAGGTACTGGGCCTCCAGGCTCATCTGCCCGGACACGTAGAGCGCGACGGCGTCCGGGCCGTGCTCGTCGATGATCGCCCGCAGCCGCCGGGCCGTCCGCGTGATCGCCTCGTCCGCACCGACGGGTACGGGCTCGGCGCCGCGCTCGGGCCGCATCAGTGCGGTGGTCAGTCGGCCCGGGGCGGCGAGCATGTCCGCCGTCGTCGCGCCCTTGGTGCACAGTCGGCCGGAATTGGCGGGGTGGGCCTTGTCCCCCGATGCTTTGAGGACCTTGCGGCGTCCGTCCGGACCGGACGCGATGTCGAGCACCATCCCGCAGCCCACACCGCAGTACGAGCAGACCGTCCGCACCTGGGATACGGCCGTCGGCGAGTCCTGTGGGGGCACCGGATGGCCTCTCTGTCGATCGAACGTGCCCTCGACGGTATGAAACACCCATTACGTCGATGTGACCCCGGCCGCTCGTGGGTGGTAACGCTCGTCACACACCCCCTGGAGCGGCGATGTGAGGATCAGCAGAGTCACGCATGCGCCATGGGGCGGGCTGATGTCGGCGTACGACGCGGCTGATGCCGGCGTACGACAACGACGGGTTGCCGACGCGCGCCGCCCTCCGGCCCGTGGTCGGCTCGCTGAGTTCGTCGGTGACGAAGACGACCTTGGCTCCGACCGCGCCGCCCCCTCCACGAGGAGCGCGCCCGCCGCCGTCAGGAAGCCGACTTCACGATCTTCATCGTGAAGTGCGAGGTGACGTTCTTGATGCGCGGGACGGTCATGACGCGCGTGCTGAGGAAAGCCTCGTAGGCGGCCAGGTCGGCGACTGCCACGCGCACGAAGTAGTCCGGGCTGCCGAACAGCCGGCGCAGCTCCCGGACCTCCTCGGCCTCCCGTCCGTCCTGCTCCAGCTCGGCAATGATTGCCCGGTCTGTGGCATCCATGGCAAGAAGGTTGCACCAGAGACGGTCTCTCAAGCAACATTTCCGCCGGTGTCCACCTGACCTTCGGCCGCCGCGCGATCTTGAGCGTCGGCATCGGTACGGCGCTCTACGTCGCCCTCGTCAATGCCCTCTGAACCCTGGTTTCCGAGGCCGGACCGCCGGGAGCCGGCGTCGGCGTCGGCGTCGGCGTCGGCCTGCTGATGATTCCGGGGTTCGAGCGACGCCGCGCCGAGACCGGTCAGACCCTCGTCCGCGCGGCCCGGCAGATCCTCGCCGAGACCGGGACCGCAGCCGGGAACACGACGGCTTCGGCCCCATCGGAGCCACGGCTTGCACCGACACCCGCATGGAGTAGCGTAATTACAAACGGACTTACGGGCCAATCTGGGGGAAATTACCCATCCGTCTCCGAGCGGAGGTTTCGCCATGGGGCACAGGGAGTTTGTGGAAGAGGCGGTGCGGCTGGCCATCGAGTCGGTCGACAAAGGCTGGGGCGGGCCGTTCGGCGCCGTGATCACCCAGGACGGCGAGATACTCGCGCGCGGCCAGAACCGCGTACTCCTCACCGGAGACCCCACCGCGCACGCCGAAGTGGAAACCATTCGCAAGGCGATCGCGCGCCTCAACCCCGAAGCCCCCTCCATTTCGGAGGATCACCAGAACGAGAGCACCCTTGAGTACGTACCCCGCCCCGACTGCTCTCCCGACCCGGTGAGCGAGCGAGCCCGGATGCTCCAGGGATGCTCGATCTACATCAGTGGCGCTCCGTGCCCGATGTGCATGAGCGCCATCTACTGGTCGCGCATCGACGCCGTCTACTTCGCCAGCGACCTCGATGCCACCCGGGAGATCGGCTTCGACGACGCCTATCAGTACGAGGACTTCCAGAAGCCGATGGACCAGCGACGCATCCACGTCGAGCAGCTCTACCCGGAGTTGGGCGCGAAGGCGTACTCGGCGTGGACGAACAAGCCCGACCGGCACCCGTACTGAGGGGACGTACGGACACCTGACGGCGCGCCCCTCCGTGGAAGCGGACCGCGGCGCCGGCGGTGCGGCGCAACCCGAACCCTTCTGAACGCGGCGCGGCAGACATCGTCTGCCGCGCCGTTCGCATGACGGCGTGTGAGTCTTCGCCCCCCGGAGGAGCGATCCGCGGCCTGGCGAACGCGCTGAGTCCGCAGTCCCGTCGGCGGGCCGACAGCCCCTGACCACCGAGCGCCATGGCCGTGAACCGCAGGATCGGGTTCGGGGACACGGGCGACCGGGCGTAGTCACGTCCCGTATGGGTGCCGTCCTGGTGGGAGGCGCTCATTCCCGGCCGGACCAGCGCAATACCTCGATGGTGTGATCCGATCTGTTCGAGTGTCCCCCGGCGCCCACCGGCCAGCCACCCGTTGCCCTCCCCTGACCACTGGAACATACGTCCACGATCTGCCTCCTCTTCACCCGTTACGGGGCGCAATGGGGGCCGTTCTTAGAGCACGTGTACTCATCGCCCACCCTTCTGGAGTTGTCGTGAATCCCGTGCCCATACCCGTGAATGACCCCGCCGCGTTCGAACAGCACCGGGCGGTCGACCTGTCCCCACGCCCGTTCGGACGCAGTGTTGACGCTGTCGCCCGCGGTGTCCGCCGCTCATCACGACCGGATACGAGGTGGGGGGCATGACGCAGGAAACGGAGCTGCAGACCGCCTCGCCCGAAGAGGTGTCGGAGTCGGAGCGGCTGTTGTTCGGGGGCGAGCTGGCGTACGACATCGGCTGGTCCCGGCACCAGGGAGCATGGCTGGGCCTGGACTTGTGGGCGATGGCCCGCACGCTGCCGAAGCTGATCGGCACCGCGGTGCGGCTGGCTCACCAGGCCGACGCGCGGGCGCTGCGCAGGGTCTGGATCTCAGAGGTGGGACGGGGCATCGTGCAGGCCGTCGGGCTGGTGGCGGTCAACTCGGTCCTGGGGCATCTGCTCGCCGACGGGACGTCGACCGAGCGGCTGTCGAGGGCGGTGCCCGCACTGGCGGTGGTGGCGGTTGCCGCGTTGCTCGGGTCGCTGCTGCGGTCGGTGTCGACGGCGGCCACAGGGGCTCTGGAGCCGAAGGTGCAGAGGGTGGCGACCGAGCGGTATCTGTCGCTGGTCGCCCGGGTGGAACTGTCCGCGATCGAGGACGACGACTTCCACCGGCTGCTGGACTCCGCGGGATACGGCGCCGATTCGGCCCGGCGGATGGTCAAGTACTGCACGGCGGTGCTCAACTCGCTCATCTCGCTGGTGGCAGCAGCCGGTGTGCTGACCGTCCTGCACCCCCTGCTGCTGCCGCTGCTGGTGGCGATGACGCTGCCGAGCGCCTGGAGCTCGCTGACGATCGCCAAGATGCGCTACATCTCCTTCCACCAGTTCGTGCAGCACGCAAGGGCAGGCCAGTTGCTCGGCCGGCTGCTGATCGACCAGCAGGCCGCCGCCGAGGTTCGTGTTCACGACGTCGGCCCGTTCCTGCTGGCCCACTTCCGGGGCATGGCCGAGACCAGCGAGCGGGAGCAGACCCGGCTGGCCCGCTCGGCCGCCCGCAAGGGGCTGATCGCGGACGGTGCCACCGGCCTCGCCACGATCGTCACCTATGGCGTGCTGGGGGTTCTGCTGTGGTCCGGCAGCATGGAACTGTCGGTGGCAGGCACCGCGGTCCTGGCCATCCGCACCGGTTCCGCCAGCCTTGACCAGCTCGTGCTGCAGATCACCGACCTTCATCAAGAGGCCCTGTTCGTCGCCGACTTCGAGACGCTGTGCCAGGAAGCGGTCCAGCGCGCCATTCCCACGACGGGTCTCGACCTGCCCGAACGTGTCGACGAGATCCGCTTCGAGAAGGTCACGTTCACCTATCCCGGCAGCACCCAGCCGGAGCCGTCCTTGCGCGAGGTGGACATCACCATCCCGGCAGGAAAGATCATCGCCTTGGTCGGGAGCAACGGGAGCGGGAAGTCGACACTGGTCAAGCTGCTGAGCGGGCTCTACCGTCCGGATCCCGGCGGCGGCCGGATCCTGTGGGACGGGGTGGATGCGGCCGAGGCGGACCGGTCCCAGATCTTCGGGCGCGTGGCCATGGTCGCGCAGGACTTCTACCGCTGGCCGTTCACCGCGCGGGTCAACATCGGCATCGGCCGTTCCGGCGAACCGCTCGACGACGTGGGCATCGAAGCGGCCGCCGCCTATGCCGGCGCGGACCAGGTCCTCGAAAAGCTGCCGCGCGGCCTGAGCACACTGCTGGCCCGCGGCTACCGGGGCGGGCACCAGATCTCCGGCGGCCAGTGGCAGCGCCTGGGCATCGCCCGCGCCCGCTACCGCAACGCCGACGTGCTGATCGTGGACGAGCCCACCAGTGCCCTGGACGCGGTCGCCGAACAGCGGGTGTTCGACCAGATCCGCGACCTCGCCGGCGAGGGCCAGACGATCGTCCTGATCACGCACCGGCTCCACTCCGTGCGCCACGCCGACCTGATCTACGTCCTTGACCACGGGCGGGTGGTCGAAGCCGGTACCTTCGACGAGCTCATGCACCCACGCACCGGCACGGGGGCGTTCCGCGACGCCTACCTGCTGCAGTCCCGCGCCTACCAGCACACCGTCCCCGCCCAGAACGACGGGGCCATGGACGACGAGCGGGCCGGAGGACTCGCGTGAGTCCCCCGGGCGGAGGCGGGGATCACGACAATCGCCGCTCCCTGCCGCTCGCGCCCCGGCCCGCGGCTGTCCCCGGCCCCGCTGTTTCCCGAGCCCACCGACCCGAAGGCGGTCTGCACATGCCCGCAACCACCAACAGCGAGATCGGCTGGACCTGACGCCGGTCCGGCGGGGCATGCCGGGTCATTGCGCTGCCGGCGGCGGCCGGCGGGTGGCGGTGGGGGAGCGACCGGATGCCCATCGGACCGGCTGCCGCCCCACCGCCGCCCCGCCTGCCGGGACACCGGATCGGACAGTGCGCCGGGGTCAGACCACCGGGGCCGGGTAGGTCGGGTACTCCACGCCGGAGACGTGCTGGACGACGCGGATGACCTGGCAGGAGTAGCCGAACTCGTTGTCGTACCACAGGTACAGGATCGCGTTGTCGCCGTCGACCTTGGTGGCACCGGCGTCCACGATGGAGGCGTGGCGCGAGCCGACGAAGTCCATGGAGACGGCGTCGGGGGCGGTGGTGAAGTCGATCTGGCGCTTCAGCGGCGAGTGCAGCGAGACGTTGCGGAGGTAGTCGAGGACCTCCTCGCGGGTGGTCTCGCGGCCCAGGCGCAGGCTGAGGATGGCGATCGAGACGTCCGGGACGGGGACGCGGATCGAGCTGCCGGTGATCGGGGCCTTGAGGTCCGGCAGCGCCTTGGCGACGGCGGACGCGGCACCGGTCTCGGTGATCACCATGTTGAGCGGCGCGGAGCGGCCGCGGCGGTCGGCCTTGTGGTAGTTGTCCAGCAGGTTCTGGTCGTTGGTGAACGAGTGGACGGTCTCCACGTGACCGCGCAGCACACCGTACTCGTCGTCCATGGCCTTCAGCGGCGGGACGATGGCGTTGGTGGTGCAGGAGGCGCAGGACAGGATCTGCTCGTCCGGCTTGATCGTGTCGTGGTTGACACCGTGGACGATGTTCGGGACGTCGCCCTTGCCCGGGGCCGTCAGGACGACCTTGTCGATGCCGGGGCGCAGGTGCTTGGAGAGGCCCTCGCGGTCGCGCCACTTGCCGGTGTTGTCGATGAGGATGGCGTCCTTGATGCCGTACGCCGTGTAGTCGACCTCGGAGGGGTCGTTGGCGTAGATCACGCGGATCGCGTTGCCGTTGGCGATGATCGTGCTGTTCGCCTCGTCGACCGTGATCGTGCCCTGGAACTGGCCGTGGATGGAGTCGCGGCGCAGCAGCGAGGCGCGCTTGACCAGGTCGGCCTCGCCGCCCCCGCGGACGACGATGGCGCGCAGGCGCAGGCCGTTGCCGGAGCCGGACTTCTCGATCAGCAGGCGGGCGACGAGGCGGCCGATGCGGCCGAAGCCGTACAGGACGACGTCGCGGCCCTCGCCGCGCTCGATCTTGTTGGCACCGGTGGCGCCGGCGACGGCCTCGGCGGTGAACGCCTCCACCGACAGTCCGCGGTCGTCGGTCCTGTACGTCGCGGCGAGCATGCCGATGTCGATCTGGGAAGGGCCGAGATCGAGCGTGGTGAGCGCCTGCAGGAACGGCAGCGTCTCGGTGACCGAGAGTTCCTCACCGGCGATCTGCCGGGCGAATCGGTGGGTCTTGAGGATGCTGACCACCGACTTGTTCACCAAGGAGCGGCTGTGCAGCAGGACCGTGACGTCCCGCTCCCGGTGCAGCTTCCCGATGATGGGGATCATCGACTCCGCGATCTCCTCGCGGTTCTTCCAATTGGTGAACGAGTCGTCATTGACAGTCACAGGTTTATCTTTCGAGCTAGGCGGCGCTCACATGCTAACCCGCCGCCAATTTGATCATTCAAGCGGTACACCTGAGCGGGGCGCCGCAATCGAACCAATAGCCACCAAAGGAGAGAAATGGGCTGATCCGGACAGCTGGATCTCCGTCTCGGGTCACCTCGTGCATGCACGTGCGTCGGCCGGTCGGTCGCTCGGTCGGCCGGTCGGTCGCTCGGTCGCCGAGTCGTCCCGGTTCAGGTCACGGCGGTGCGCTGCTGCCGCCATTCCCGTGGGGTGGCGCCGTACGCGGCCTTGACGCGCGGCTGAAGTGGGCAGGGTTGACGAACCCCCAGCGCTGGGCCACGGCCGAGACGGTCGGAGCGCTCCGTCCTCCGCGGGCCAGCTCCCGAGCGCACTCCATGATGCTCAACGCCCTGCGCGGCACGCATGCCGCGGAAGCGGCCATCACTGGTGACCAGGCCCCGGACGGCACTCCATCCCGCGAGCTGAGCGCGACCGCGCCGGACGCAGGGCGCCCGGCTGTCGCCGGGCGCCCTGCGTCCGGTGCGCGGGATCGGAGGGCTGTCGTCCGGCCCCGCACCATGCGGAACGAGCCTGCCCGGCAGATCATGCGGTGGCAGCGGCCGGCGCGGGGAGCCGTTGGATCACCACCACGGCGGCGTCGTCTCCCAGAAAGCCGCCGACGTGGTCGATGAGGTCCGCACACAGGTGCCCCAGGAACGTCTGCGGGTCTTCGCCCCGCCAGGCGGCAACGTGTTCGGCCAGTGGGTAGAACTCGCCGTGCGCGTCGCGGGCTTCGACGACGCCGTCGGTGTAGAGAACGAGTGTGTCCCCGGCCGTGAAGCCGAAGGTGTCCGCGACGTACGACGGCTCCCCGAAGGCGGCGAGGCCCAGCGGAAGGCTTGGACTGCTCGCCTCCAGTGCGATGACCTCGCCTTCGTGCAGGAGCAGAGGCGGCGGATGCCCGCAGCTGATCAGGTGAAGCAACGGCTCCGCGTCGGGGACGTCGAGTACGGCCGCGGTGGTGAACGCTTCGCCCGCGCCCTCCTGTTCCGCCCCGCCGGCGGTGGGGTCGTCGAGCTCCGAGGTGACGGTCCCTTCCAGATAGGCGACCAGCATCGGCAGCTCGGCCTGGCGATGTGCGGCCGCCCGGAAGGCGCCCAGGAGCAGCGCGGCGTCACCGATGGCCGGCAGCCCCTTGCCGCGGACATCCCCGATCATGAACCGGGTGCCGCGATCGGTGCGTACGGCCGCGTACAGGTCACCGCCGATCTGGGCCTCGGCCTCGGCCGCCAGGTAGACGGAGGCGATCCTCAGCGGCCCCACCTGCTGCGGCAGAGGTCGCAGCACCACCGCCTGGGTGGCTTCGGCGACCGTGCGCAGCTGCGTCAGCTCCTTCTCGTGCCGCTCCCTGAGATACGAGAAGAAGGTCACGATCGCAGAGATCAAGATCAGTGCGGTGATCTGGAACAGATGGTTCAAGTCCATCAGGGTGGTACGCGCAATCGCGACGACGGCCTGGGCCAGGACGGCGACCGCGCCGACGAAAGCGGTGATTCTGGGCCCGGCGAACGACGCCGCGATCGCAGGGGCCGCGACCAGGAACGGTCCCAGGTGCACTTCGGCCGGAGCCAGGACGTCGACGACCGTGACGATGACGATCAGCGCGAGCGGCACCACGAGCAGCGCATGGCTCGGCAGCCATGACCATCGCTGGTCCTCGCGCAGGCTCCGAGGGTCCATCCCCTTTGGATACACCAGCCGGGCCCGGTGATCGTGCAGCCATGCAGGCCCTAGGGCCGGGTGCCGGGCGGGCGGGTGAGGAAGGCCGCGTGCCCGGCGGCCCGGTCCCGGAGGGCGCGGAGAACGGCCGGGCCGCGGGTCGCCCCGGGCGAGAGGAGCGCCGTCGCGCGGCACATCTCGGCAATTCGACGTCCAGGCAGACGAGTTGGCCGCCGCGGCCGTCACGGCGCCGGCCCGACGATCACCCCTTGACCATCGCGACGATGCACATCTAGCGTCGCGGTAGAAGGTGACGCACTCGTGCGGGCCCGCGAGGAAACACGCGGGCCGGGTCGAGTGCGGACAACACGGGGGGAAGACCAATGAACGACCGTCGGAGCCGGTATCGGCCGGCTGCCGGAAGGTCCGTGCCGCATCGGCGCCGGCACGGTGACCACAGCCAGGTACGACCGGGCTGTCCGCGTGGTTGTCCGCGGGAAGCGGCTCCTCACGCATGCACCGCGGCTCAGGGCTGAAGCGTGGTCGGTATCGACGAAGTGGGACTGCTCCGCCGCATGGTGGATATTCCTTCGGTGACCGGTGACGAGGACGCCCTCGCCGACTGTCTCGTCGGCGAGTTGAAGGAGTTAGGTTTCCGCGCCCGTCGCGACGAAGCCGGCAATGCGGTCGGTGAGATCGGAGACCCTGGTGGGCCGCTCATCCTGCTGCTCGGCCACCTCGACACGGTCCCGGGCGACCTGCCCGTCCACGAACGCGACGGCAAGCTGTACGGCCGCGGGACGGTCGACGCCAAGGGCCCGCTCGCGACGATGGTGTGGGCGGCCCGCCGTGCCGCCGCCCAAGGCCGGGCCCGTCTCATGGTGGTCGGCGCGGTCGGCGAGGAGGGCTCCTCGCCGGGTGCACACCATCTGAGCCGTACGATTCGGCCGGACGCGGTCGTCATCGGTGAACCCAGTGGCGTCAGCAATGTGGTGCTCGGCTACAAGGGCATCATCCGTTTCGCCGTCGACGTTTCGCGCGCCGGCTCGCATACGAGTTCGCCGGGCCCCAGGGCCGTCGAGGTCGCGGCCGGTTACTGGTCGGCCGTCGCTCAGCGGCTCGGTGCCGACGGCGCATCACACGGTGCTCCGCAGGGCCCCTTTCAGGTTGGCACCTCTGGCTCGGCCTTCAACAGGCCGAGCCCCGCGCTGGTGGGTCTCAACGGCGACCCGCTGCACGCCCGCGTCGAGATCTCCTGCCGGGTACCGCTCGGCTTCGACCGGGACGGATTCCTGACCTGGCTCCGTGAGCTGGTGACTCCCGACCGGCTGACCGTCGTCGAGAGCCTTCCGGCCGTCCGGTCGCGCCGGACCGATGTCGTGGTCGGCGCTCTGCGTGCGGGTATCCGGCGGCACGCCGGGGCGCCCACGGAGAAGGTGAAGCTCGGCACCTCCGACATGAACGTCGTCGGCCCGGTGTGGCACGTGCCGATGGCCGCCTACGGGCCGGGCGACTCCCGGCTGGACCACACCGACGAGGAACATCTGGATCTGGGCGAGTACCTGACCGCGATCGACGTCCTGACCACCGGCGTCGAGGAACTGGCCGCCGCGCTGGCCGGCGGTCGGCGGCCGCGTGCCGGCGCTCACCGGCACGGCAACGCCCCGGAGACGCTCAGGTGAACCAGAACGGCAGTGGGGCGGAGCTGCCCCCGCGACTGGCCGTGGTCGCTTCCCGTGTCGCTTTCGAGGAGAAACGTCTCCTCGACGAGCTGGACCGCCGCCGTGTCCCGTACGACGTCCTGGACCCGCGCACGGCCGTGTTCCGTCTCGACCGGCCGCGGACGGTCTGGTCGACGGCCGTCGTGCGCGAGGTGTCGCACCACCGCGGCCTGACGGCGGCGCGCATCCTCGAACACCTGGGTGTGACCACGGTCAACAGCGCCGAGGCGATCGCGGTGTGCGGCGACAAGCTGCGGACCACCCTCGCGCTGCAGGCGGCCGGCCTGCCCGTCCCACGATGTGCGGTCACGCTGACCCCCGAGGCGGCGGTCGACGCTCTCGACGACTTCGGCTATCCGGCGGTGGTCAAGCCACTGACCGGTTCCTGGGGGAGGATGGTCGCCCGGCTGAGCGACCGTGACTCGGCGGAGGCGGTGCTCGAGCTCCGGGCGGCGCTGCCCGACCCGCAGCAGCGCATCACCTATCTGCAGGAGTACGTCGACAAGCCGGGGCGTGACATCCGCGGGCTGGTGTTCGGCACCGAGGTCGCCGGTGCGGTGTACCGGACGTCCTCGTCATGGCGTACGAACACGGCGCGCGACGCGCGTACCCTGCCCTGCCCGCTGTCTCCGGAGCTCGAGGGCCTGCTGTCGGCCGCCGCCGATGCGATCGGCCCCGGAGTCTACGGAATCGACGTCCTGGAGGACCGCGACGGGCGGCTCCTCGTCAACGAGATCAACCACACCCCGCAGTTCCGTGGCGCCGCCGAAGTGCTCGACACCGACCTGGCCGGCCGCTACGTGGACTACCTCGTACAGCAATTGGTGAGGAGCTGATGGTCATGCCACGGCTGGCAATGTTCGGCGGCCCCCGGACCGTTGACGCCGGCGCCCGTACCTCCCCCGCCGCGGCCTGGCCGATCGTCACCGAGGCCGAGCGCGAAGCGGTGCTGGGCGTGCTCGACAGCGGCCGGTTCACCTCCGTCGAAAAGGGTGAGGTGCAACTCCTGGAACAGGAGTGGGCCGGCTTCACGGGTGTCCGGCACTGCGCCGCCGTCTCGTCCGGGACCGCGGCGATCGAGCTGGCACTGGCCGCCACCACTCTGGAGCCCGGTGCCGAAGTCCTCGTTCCCGCGCTGTCGTTCATCGCCACCGCGGCCGCCCCGGTGATGCGGGGACTCGTACCCGTTTTCGTCGATGTGGACCCGGTCACCTACACCATCGACCCGGCCGCCGCGGCGCTCGCGATCACCCCGCGGACGCAGGCGATCCTCGCGGTGCACCTGCACGGGCTGCCGTGCGACATGGCCGAACTGCGTGGCCTCGCCGACCGTCACGGCCTCGTCCTCATCGAGGACGCCGCCCAGGCGCACGGCGCGTCCTATCGCGGGCGGCGCACGGGCGCGCTCGGTCATGTGGGAGCGTTCAGTCTCAACGCGTCCAAGAACCTGCCCACCAGTGGCGAGGGCGGTCTGCTCACCACCGATGACGCGGACATCCATGAACGTGTGGTGCTGCGCCGCCAGTTCGGCGAGGACCTGTCGGGTCGCGGCGATCGTGCCTACGTCTCGCAGGTGATCGCCGGGAACGCCAAGCTCAGCAGCGTTCAGGCGGCTTTCACACGGTGTCAGCTCGCCCGGCTGGACGAGCGGCACGAGGAACGCGACCGCAACGTACGCCGCTTCCTCGGCCGGCTGGCCGCACTCGACGGGCTCGTGACGCCGCACTGCCCGGCCGACCGTACGCACGCCTGGTTCCAGTTGCGGCTGCGCTTCGACCCCGTGCGGATGGGATGCCCGGATGTGGCCCCCGGCGCCCTGCGGACGATGCTGCAGCGCGCGCTGCGGGCGGAGGGAGTGCCGGTGCGGCCGTACCAGTCGCTGCCGCTGCCCGCCCAGCCGGCACTGCGCGCGGCGGCGCCGCAAGGAGCGACGTACCACCCCGAGGACCACCCGGTCACCCTGGCGGTGATCGAGGACTCGTTGACGATGCAGCGGTGGCACCTCAACCCGGCCTCGGGACCGCTGCTCGACAGCTGCGCGGACGCGTTCGAGAAGGTGTGGGAGCAGCGCGGACTGCTGGTGCCGCCGGCCCGGGCGATGGCGTACCGGCCGCTGTGGCAGGAGGCCGGTCAGGCCGTGGCGCAGACATGACCGGCGTGGACATGACTGATGCGGACATCACCGGTGCGGATACACCTGGTGCAAGCATGACTGGTGCGGATACGCCTGGTGCGAACATGACTGGTGCGAACATGACCGGCGTGCCGGTCAGCACCGAGGAGCTGGCGGAGCGCGCCTACCGGGCCCGCCGTTCGGTGCTCGCGATGGGCGCGACCGAGCACGGCACGCATGTCGGCGGCAGCCTGTCGGCCGTGGACATCCTGACGGTGCTCTACGGGGCCGTGCTGCGGGTCCGGCCCGACCAGCCGCAGTGGACCGGCCGGGACTGGTTCGTCCTCAGCAAGGGCCATGCGAGCGCCGCGCTGTACGCGGTGCTCGCCGAGCACGGCTACTTTCCGACCGAGGAGTGCCACAGCTACGGTCAGCGCGGCAGCCGGCTGGCCGGCCACCCGATGCGCCGGCTGCCCGGGGTGGAGTTCCCGACGGGTTCACTCGGCCACGGGCTGTCGCTCGCCTGCGGCGTGGCGCTGGCCGCCGCCCGCGCCGGCCGCGGCAACCGGGCGTTCGTCCTGCTCGGCGACGGTGAACTTCAGGAGGGCTCGAACTGGGAGGCCGTCATGTCGGCGGCCCAACTGGGTCTGGACAACCTGACCGCCGTCGTCGACCGCAACGGCTGGCAGATCAGCGGCCGCACCGAGGACTGCGTCGCGCTGGAGCCGCTGGCCGACCGCTGGCGCAGCTTCGGCTGGTCCGTTCTCGACGTGGACGGCCACGATCTCGACGCGCTGCGGGCGGCGTTCGGTTCACTGCCGGCCGCACCGGGACGGCCGACCGTCGTCATAGCCCGAACCACGAAAGGCCGCGGGGTGCCGATCTTCGAGGACCGCAAGGCGAGCCATTACGTCCGGCTCTCGCCGCGACTGTACGAACGGGCGGAAGCAGGGCTGCGAGCACGGCACAGGAACCAGCGATGACCGGGGCCGCGGCGGCGAGGGCCGGAGCAGCGGGTGAAGGAGCAACGGGTACGGGAACTGCGGGTAGGGGAACTGCGGGTAGGGGAACTGCGGGTACGCGAACTGCGGGTACGGGAACTGCGGGTAGGGATCCGGCGGGCACGGCAGCCACGGGTGCGGGCGAGCAGGTGCCGGTGCTCACGGACACCTGGGCGGCGCAGTACACCGGCGCGACCCGGGACGTCTACCGCCGTACGCTGCTGGAGCTGGCCCGCGCCGACGACCGTATCTTCTGCGTCGACACCGACATGGGCGGGTTCGAGGACGGCTTCGCCGCCGAACTGCCCGGCCAGTACGTCAACGTCGGCATCGCCGAGGCGAACCTGCTCGGGACGTCCGCCGGGCTCGCCGCCGCCGGGATGATTCCGTTCGCCAACACGATGAGCACCTTCGCCACCACCCGGGCCTGCGAGCAGCTGAAGCTCGACGTGGCGGGCAACAACCTGCCGGTCAGGGTGGTCGCCACGCACGGCGGGCTGTCCGCCGGGCACTACGGCCCCTCGCACCACGCCCTGGAGGATCTGGCTATCGCCCGGACGATGCCGCATCTGACGGTCATCGTGCCGGCCGACGCCGCCGAGACGGCCCTGGCCGTGCGAGCCGCCGCCCATCACCCGGGGCCGGTGTACATCCGGCTCGGCCGCACCGAGACGCCGCAGGTGTATCGCGAGCCGTACGACTTCCGCATCGGCACCGCGGCGGAACTGGCCACAGGCGACGACGTGACCCTCATCGCGACGGGACCGCTGCCGGTCCACCTCGCGCTCGCCGCCCGGGACCGGCTCGCGGCTTCGGGAGTGGCGGCCCGGGTGCTGAACATGCACACGGTCAAGCCGCTCGACGAGGCGGCGGTGCGGCGCGCGGCGCGCGAATCCGCCGGCATCGTCACGGTCGAGGACCACGTCGTCGTGGGCGGCCTCGGCGGCGCGGTGAGCGAGGTGGTGACCGCCGATCACCCGTGCCGGGTGCGCCGGGTCGGGGTCGCGGAGAGCCGTGTCGAGATCGTCGGCAGCGAACGAGAGCTGCTCGAGGACTCCGGCGTCACGGTGGAACGCATCGTGGCGGAGGCGCTGACCCTGGTCGATCCCCGTACCACCCATCACACCGACCACACACACCACACGGACCATACCGACCACACCGACACAAGGAGAGTCTGACCATGCCCACGACCACGGCCCTGTGCCCCAGCTGTGAGGGCGGCGTCGCGCTCGACGCCGCGCCCCGGCAGAACGAGATCGTCGAGTGCCCCGAGTGCCGCAGCGAGCTGGAGATCCTCAGCGTGGAGCCGGTCCTGCTGGCGCTGGCGCCGGAGGTGGAAGAGGACTGGGGTGAGTGACGCGGACGGCCGTGTCCTGCGGGCGGGAGTCGTCGGCGCGAGCGGATACATCGGAGGGGAGCTGTGCCGGCTGCTGCTCGGCCACCCCTTCCTCGATCTGGTCGCGCCGGTCTCCCGCGGTCTGGCGGGGAAGCGGGTGGACGGTGCGCACCCCAACCTGCGGGGCCTGACCGACCTGACGTTCGTCGGCTGGGACGACGCGCCCCGGTGCGACGTGCTGTTCCTGGCGACCCCGCACCGCGAGACGATGCACATGATGGCGCAGTGGAAGGACCGGGCCGATTGCCTGGTCGACCTCAGCGCCGATTTCCGGCTGCGCGACCCGGAGGTGTACGAGCGGTACTACGGTGCCGCGCACACCGCCCCCGGGCTGCTGCCGGACTTCGTCACCGGACTGCCGGAGCGGCATCGCAAGGAACTCGCGGATGCCGACCGCATCAGTGTCCCCGGCTGCATGGCCACCGCGGCGATTCTCGCCCTGTATCCGCTGGCGGCGGCCGGCCTGGTCGACGCGCGCGTGACGGTCGACGGCCGGATCGGGTCCAGCGGCTCGGGCTCCGGCGCGGGGCGGATGAATCTGCACGCGGAACGCAGCGGCGCCATGCGGGTGTTCGCACCCGCCGGACACCGGCACGAGGCGGAGGTGGCGCAGGCCACCGGCCTGAGCGTGAGCATGAGCGCGACCGGGGTGGAGGCGGTGCGCGGCGCACAGGTCCTGTGCCGTGCCTCGCTGGTCACAGAGGTGCGCGAGCCGGATCTGCGCCGGGTGTACCGCGACTGCTACGGCACCGAGCCCTTCGTGCGGGTCGTCGCCCAGCGCAGGGGGCTGTACCGGCTCCCCGAGCCGAAGATGCTCAGCGGCTCGAACTTCTGCGACGTCGGTTTCGCCCTCGACGAGGACAACGGGCAGGTGGTTGCCGTGGCGGCGCTGGACAACCTGATGAAGGGTGCGGCCGGCAACGCGGTGCAGTGCGTCAACATCCGCCAGGGCTGGCCGGAGCGGCTGGGTCTGGAGTTCGCCGGACTGCACCCGCTGTGAGCACTGACCCGTCCGGCCCGGAGCCGGGGATCCTGGTGGTCAAGTGCGGGGGCAGCGGCGCCGTGGACGTGTCCCGGCTCTGCGCGGACGTCGCCCGGCTGACCGCGGCGGGCGAGAAGGTGGTGCTGGTCCACGGCGGGTCCGCGGAGATGGAGCGGCTCGCGGGGCAGCTCGGCGTGCGGCTGCGGCACCTCACCGCACCCGACGGTGTGGTGACCCGCTACACCGACACGGCGACCCTTGATGTGCTGACGCTGGCGCTGGCGGGCCGGGTCAAGCCCGCCCTGGTCGCCGCCCTGGCCCGGCACGGCGTCCTCGGGGTGGGGCTCACCGGCCTCGACGCGGGGCTGCTGCGAGCCCGCCGCAGGGCCGCCGTGCGCGCCGTCGTGGAGGGGCGGCTCACCGTTGTGCGCGACGACCGCGGCGGCCGCATCGTCGACGTCAACGCCGGGCTGCTGCACGGCCTTCTCGCCGCGGGCGTGGTGCCTGTCGTGTCGCCCCCGGCGCTCGCCGAGGACGGGGAGCCGGTCAACACCAACGCCGACCGCGCCGCGGCCGCCGTCGCGGTCGCGCTCCGGGCCCGCAGCCTGGTCTTCCTGACCGGTGCGCCCGGCGTGCTCCGCGACCCCGGCGATCCGGCGAGCGTGCTCGACACGTACCGTCTGCCGCCGGCGGGTGCCGCGGCGCCGGCCTGGGTGACGGACGGCATGACCATCAAACTCGTCGCGGCCCGCGAGGCGCTCGCCGGCGGTGTGGCGCAGGTGCGGATCGCGGACGGCCTCTCGGCGAGTGCGCCGGGGACCGCGTCCGGCGGAGGTCCCGGCACCCGCGTGACACTGCCCGGACCTCCGCCGCCGGCTCAGCCGCCGTCCGCCTAGGGCCTGTCCGGGGTCAGCCGGAGCGTTCCGGCCTCGCGCCACAACGAGGCGGGTGCGCCCCATCGGGTCGCCTCGATGGCTGCGGCCCGGTAGTGCCGTTGGACCGGGGAGTCCCGGGTGATGCCGGCCGCGCCGTGGACGTGCACCGCGTGAGCGGTGACCCGCAGGGCGAGTTCCGCCGCGTACGCGAGCGACTGTGTGGCGCCGAGCGCCGCGTCCCGGCCGTCGGCCCGGCCCGCCTGGTGCACCAGGAGTCGCACCGCCTCGAGGTGCGCGAACTGCTCGGCCAGGGGGAAGGCGACTGCCTGGTTCTCACCGATGCCGCGCCCGAACTGCTGCCGGCTCGCCGCCCGGGCGACCGCGAGCCGATGCGCGCCGGCCGCGAGCCCCAGCAGGTAGGCGGCCTGCCGGAGGCGAGCGCGTACGAGCAGAGGTGCGGGTACGCCGTCCGTGGCGTGCAGCGGCCCGGACAGTGTGAGCGCCGTGGCGCCCGTCAGGCACAGGCGGCGCACCCCGTCGCGCCGGGTGGCCCGGGTGGTGATGCCGGGGTCGTCGGCGGCGACCGCGGCGAGCACGGCCGTTCCGTCACGGCCGGCCGGAACGAGGTGGAAGCCCGGGTCCGGCAGTGGGTCCGGCAGCGCGCATTCCCCGGTGAGCCGGAGACCGTCGGGCACCGCTGCCGCGGTCACGCCGGCGCCGGCGGCCTGGCTCACGGTGACCTTTCCGGCAGCGACCGCGGCGAGCAGGTCGCTCCTGAGGGGTGACCCGTGCCCGCTGCCCTCCACGCCTGCTCCGGCCGACGTGACGAGGTCGGCGAAGAGCGTGTTCGTCCGGTACGCGTCGGGGGCGGCCCAACGCCCCAGTTCCTCGCAGACCGGTACCGCGTCGGCGGGTCCGAACTCCAGCCCGCCGGCCTCGGCCGGCAGTTCCAGCGCGAAGAGCTCCAGGCCTGCGAGACAGGCGTGTACGTCGGCGGGATCGAGCTCCCCCGTGGGACCGGCCACCGGTTCGAGCCCGGCGCGCACGGCCAACGCCATGTCACGCTGTACGTCGTCGATTTCGAGCCGCATGTCAGACCACCGCCGGGCGGCCGGGAGCCGACGGCTCACCGGCGAGCAGGAAACCGGCGAGAGTCTGCAGCATCATCTCCGATGTGCCGCCGGAGAGAGTCAGGCCCGGCGCCTCCCGATAGGCGCTGTCGAGCAGTGCCGCCAGTTCCGGCGGCGCGTCGAACCCGTGGCGCACCGCGGCCCAGCGGGCGATCGCCGCCGCCTGCTCGCTCGCGTACCACTTTGCCGCCGACGTCCGGACCTCGTCGTACCGGTCGGCGTCGGCCGCCCCGACGCAGCGCCAGGCCAGCAGGCGTGCCGCCGTGGCGGCGGCCCCGTGCCGTCCGACTTCCGCCAGCCAGTCGGCGCTGGGTCCGGGTTCCGGCGCGGCGTCCGCGCCGGTGAGTCCCGAGCAGCCGGCCCGGTACCACCGTTCGGCGCGCAGGGCGAAGTCGAATCCCGTGCGTTCCAGCGGCAGTGCCTCGGCCAGCGCCGCCCAGCCGTTGCCGATCCCACCGACGACATCGGCTTCGGTGACGAGGACACCGTCCAGCTCGACCCGGTGGAACTGCTCGTCGGCCATGGTGTCCAGGCGTTCGACGTGGACCCCGGGTGCGCGCATGTCGAGCAGGAACAGCGTGATGCCTTCGTACCGCGACACCTCGGTGGAGGTACGTGCCGCACAGAGCCCGAAATCGGTGATGCCGCTCTTGAGGTTGAAGATCTTGACGCCGTCGATGCGGAAGCCGTCGTCGACCGCGACCGCCCGGGTCGTCAGGGCACTCAGATCCGAACCGACGCCGGGCTCGGTGTAGAGAACGCTCGCGAAGCCCCGGCCGCTCGCCAGCAACGGCAGAACGCGCTGCTTCTGTTCCTCGCTGCCGGTGAGCAGGATCAGATTTCCCACGGTCTGAATACCGTTGACATACAGCGTGTCGGGCACTCCGGCCCGCATCATCTCCTCCACGGCGATGGCGGCGTGCACGGTGCTGCGTCCCTGTCCGCCATAACCGCGGGGCCAGTCGACTCCGAGCAGTCCCCGCTCGCCGAGTAGCCGGTACAACTCCCGTTCGTCCGACTCCCGTTCGTCGCTGCAACGCAACCGCGCCAGTTCGGCGACGAGTTCCACGGATTCCAGTTCGGTATGGACCCGGTCGCGGAACTCCCATTCATCGGCGGAATGGCCGAATTCCATATGTCCCCCCGTATTCAGAGCCTTCCGGTTCCCTGCGAGCGCGCTCCGACGAAGCCTAGTGCACCGGTTCGAAAGTCACCGTCCAGTTCGATCTCGGCTGCTACGGTGATCGAATGTCCCGACCCAGGAGGAGGGCGCAGTGACGGCGGGCGCCGCACCGGTCGACACCGAGGCAGCCGGCTCGGCCGGCCGGGACCGGGCACCGCTGTCCGATGCGCAGAAGCGGCAATGGATCGCCGAGCGGTGCCTGTCCGGTCCCGCGGACAACGTCGTTCTGGCGTGGCGGATATGCGGCCGCCCCGACCCTACGGCGCTGCGCGCGGCGCTGACGGCACTGGTGCGGCGCCACCCGGCGCTGCGGACGCGTTTCACTTCCGACGAGGTCGTACCACGGCAGTCGACGGCGACCGCGGACGACTACGAACTGACCCTGGCCACCGATGAACCCGA
The DNA here is from genome assembly GCF_056435785.1 of Streptomyces sp. NPDC043870. Lineage (NCBI taxonomy): Bacteria > Bacillati > Actinomycetota > Actinomycetes > Kitasatosporales > Streptomycetaceae > Streptomyces > Streptomyces sp. NPDC043870. The sequence goes on along the minus strand of NZ_JBWKDT010000009.1, from coordinate 99,007 downwards.
GGGCCGCGACCGAACGACCACCCTGGACGCCGCGGACGCCGTGGAAGCCGCGGACGCCGCAGCCGTCGTCGGCACCGTGGACGACGTGACGCGTCAGCCGTTCGACCTCCGCCGCGGTCCGCTCCTGCGCGCCATCGTGACGAGAAACGTGACCGAACACGGCACCGACGAACATCTTCTGACGGTCGCGGTGCCCCGGATCGTCTGCGACCCCCACTCCGCCGGACTGCTGTCGGCCGATCTCACCGCGCTGTACCGGTCGGCCGTCACCGGCACGCCGCACTCCGTGGCGTCACCCCCGGCCGTCCCTGTGCAGCGGCCCCGACCGGGCGACCAGGACGACCAGCTTGCTTTCTGGCAGGCCGGGTTGAGGGATCTGCCCGCCGGGGCCGAGCTGCCCGGCGACCGGCTCCGGCCGCCGGTGCACACCCAGCGCGGCCGCACCGTCGTCGTCACCGTTCCCCGCCGGCCCGTGCGGGAGCTGTGCACACAAACCGCCGACGGTACGACGCCGTTCACGGTCTTCGCTGCCGCGCTCGCCGCACTTCTCGCGCGCTACTCGCGCTCGCGTGACGTCGTGTTCGCCACGCAGACGCCGGGCGCCAGGCCCGCCGGGGCCGAGCAGGTGGTCGGGTACCTGTCCAATCTGCTGGTGCTGCGGATCGACGGGTCCGGCACGCCCTCGCTGCGGGCACTGGTCGACCGGGCAGGCGAGGCCACCCGGGCCGCGGTCGACCACGGCGGTCTGCCGTTCCAGCGGCTCGTCGGGGCCGTCGCACCTGATCGGGACCTGAGCCGGCATCCGATCGCCCAGGTCGCCCTTGACGTATGGCCGAGGACGGCACCGGCCGGGGACGAGCAGGAAACGCGGGACGAGCAGGAAGCACGGGACGAGCAGGGGTCGCACTGCCTGCGGCCGGCCGTCGCCGCGCAGCCGCGTTCGGTGTTCGATGTGGCGGTCACCGTCGTCGACAGCGGCGACGACGACGCGTACCCCGTAGCGTTCACCTGCAACGCCGACCTGTTCAGCGCGGACGCGGCGGAGCGCATGGCAGGCCACTTCCAGCGACTGCTCGTCCACGCGCTCGCCCACCCCGACCGGCCGCTGTCCGGACTGGACATGCTCGGCGAGGCGGAGCGGCAGGACGTCGTCGAGGCCGTCAACCGGACGGCGGACACACCGGCGGCGACGGTGGTCGACCTCTTCGCCCGGCAGGTGACCGCCTCCCCCGGCGCCACGGCCCTGTGGAGCCCGCCGTATGAGCGGTCGTACGCCGAACTCGACGCCGAGGCCAACCGGTTGGCGAACCGCCTCGTCGCCCTCGGCATCCGCCCGGACGACCGGGTCGCGGTGCTGCTGCCGCGCGGGCCGGAGCAGGTCGTGGCGCTGCTGGCGGTGCTCAAGGCAGGCGGTGCGTACGTACCGGTCGATCCGGCCCATCCCCCGCAGCGGATCGCGTTCGTCCACCACGACAGCTCGGTACGTCTGCTGGTGACCGATCAGGAGCTGTCCGGCCGGTATCCCATCGAGTTGGAGCGACTGCTCATCGACGTGCCGCCGCCCGGTGCCGAACGGCAGTCGTCGGATCCGCCGGCGGTTCACATCGCGCCGGACCATCTCGCGTACGTCATCTACACATCGGGCTCCACGGGCGTCCCCAAAGGGGTCGCGGTCACCCACCGTTGCGTCGTACGGCTCGTGTGCGGTCTCGACCAGGTCGAGACCGGCCCACGGGACACCCTGCTGATGCTCGCCCCCACCGCGTTCGACGCGTCCACGTTCGAGATGTGGAACGCGCTCTGCAACGGAGCCCGGCTGGCCGTCCATCCGCCCGGGCCCGTCGGTCCACGCGAGCTGGGCGCGGAGCTGGACCGGCTGGGCGTCACCGTACTGTGGCTGACCGCGCAGCTGGCGAATCTGGTCGCGGACGTCCACCCACAGGCCCTGGCGTCGGTGCGCACCCTGGTGGTGGGCGGCGAGGCATTGTCGGTCCCGCATCTGCGCACCCTGCTGGAGGCGGTGCCCGGGCTGCGGATCGTCAACGGCTACGGGCCGACCGAGACGACGACCTTCGCCACCACACATCCGGTCGCCCTGGATCAGCTCGACACGGGGCTCCCGGTTCCGGTGGGCCGGCCCATCGGCGGCACCCGTGCCTACGTCGTGGACGCCGACGGCAATCCGGTGCCGGTGGGCGTCCTCGGCGAGTTGCTCATCGGCGGGGCCGGTGTGGCCCGGGGCTATCTGGGGAGGCCGGCGCTGACCGCGGAACGGTTCGTGCCCGACCCGTTCGGGCCGCCGGGCGGCCGGCTGTACCGAACCGGAGATCTGGCCCGCCGGCTTCCCGACGGCACCATCGAGTTCGCCGGGCGCATCGACGATCAGGTCAAGCTGCGTGGTTTCCGTATCGAACCAGGTGAGGTCCGGGCGGCGCTGGTGGGGCATCCGGGCGTGCGCGACGCGTTCGTGACCGTCCGGGGCAGCGGAATGGCGGCCGGACTCGTGGCGTACGTGGTGGCGGACGGTGTGGACGATGTGGACGGCGCGGCGCTGCGCGCCCATCTTCGGGAGCGGCTGCCCGAACCGCTGATCCCCGGGGCGTTCGTGTCGCTGGACCGGCTGCCGCTGACCGGCAACGGAAAGGTCGACCGGCGCGCGCTGCCGGACCCCGTACGCCGACGCGACGCCGCGTCGGGCGACCGGGCTCCCCGCACCGGGTGGGAGGCCGCGGTCAGCGACGTCTGGACCGCCGTCCTCGGCCGGTCGCCGGCCGGCGTGACCGACGACTTCTTCGCCCTCGGCGGCACGTCCCTCGACACCCTCCATGTGGCCGCCGCCCTCGCCGAGCGGTGCGGTGCCGAGGTGCCGCCGCTGATGCTGTTCCAGCACCGTACGGTGGCGGAGCTCGCAGCGGCGCTGGCGGCTGCGGACACGGTCAGCGCATCGGGCCCCCGGTGACGTACAGCATGTGGCCGGAGATGAAGCCGGAGTCCTCCCCGACCAGGAACGCGACGGCGTTCGCCACATCGGCCGGCCGGCCCACCCGCTGCACCGGTGTCTGCGCGGCCACCATGCGCTGGAGCTTCTCGAAGTCCACGCCCATGCGCGCGGCCGTTCCGGCGGTCATGTCGGTGACGATGTAGCCGGGGGCCACGGCGTTCACCGTCACCCCGTGCGATCCCAGTTCGATCGCGAGCGTCCGGGTCAGACCGTCGATGCCGGCTTTCGCGGCCGAGTAGTTGGCCTGGTCGCGGTTGCCCAGCGCGGAGGAGCTGGACAGGTTGACGATGCGTCCCCAGCGCTGCGCGACGAGATGGGGCCGGATCGCCTGGCACATCAGGAACGCGCCGCGGAGGTTCACGTCGATGACGGTGTTCCAGTCGTCGAGTGTCAGGTCCTGCAGCGGCCGGTCCCTGATGACGCCGGCGTTGTTGACGAGGATCACCGGGGGACCGAGTTGGGCGGCCACGGTGGCCAGCGCGGCGCCGGCCTGATCGGGATCGCCGACGTCGGCGACGACGTGGACGGCGGTGCCACCGGCCGCACGGATGCGGTCGGCGGTGTCCGCCGCGGTGTCCTCGTCGATGTCGAGGACACCGACGGCCGCACCGTCGGCGGCCAGCCGAAGGGCGGTGGCTGCACCGATGCCGCGCCCGGCGCCGGTGACGACTGCGACACGTGAGGATGTCATCGGCTCGTCGACTCCATCCGCAGACGCAGGCTCAGCGGGCGCATGTCGGTCCAGACCTCGTCGATGTGGGCCAGGCACTCCTCCTTCGATCCGCGCATACCGGTCTCCCGCCATCCGGCCGGGATCTCGCGGTCCGCCGACCAGATCGAGTACTGCTCCTCGTCGTTGACGACGACGGTGTACGACGACATGTGGATCCTCTCAGTGGTGGAGGTGGTGAGACGGTGGAGGTGCGGAACACACGGCCCAGGTCCTGTCCGGACGACTGCAACGGAGCCCGGCCGGCCGTCCATCCGCCCGGGCCCATCGCAGACCGCCCGGACAGGGTCTAGGCCCCGTCCGCCAGGACGCCCTGGACGATGCGGGCGACCTCGTCGCCCTGCTCCGCCAGGTAGAAGTGGTTTCCGGGCAGGCGATGCGACACGCATCGCCCTGTGGTGAGGGCGGCCCATCCGCTGGGATCCCGCCCGTCCAGCGAGTCGTCGTCCCCGCCGTTCAGTGCGGTGATCGGCGCCTGCACCGGCGACCCTGCGGCGATACCGGTCATGACCAGCTGGAGGTCGGCCCGCATGACGGGAATCACCAGCTCCCTCAGTTCGGGGTGGTTCAGCAGCATCTGATGGCTCGGTGAGCCGGCGGCGCCGAGGGCTTCCATGACGGTCTCGTCGGAGACGTCGGTCGGGAAGGCGGCCGTCGGCCGCTGGGCCGGACCGGCGTGGCCGGAGACGAAGACATGGGCGACCGGGGTGCCCGCCGCCTCCAGCGCGCGGCACAGATTGATGGCCAGCACGGCGCCCATGCTGTGTCCGAACAGCGCGATGCGCCGGAAGCCGGACCGCTCGACAACGCTGGCCAGCGCGGTGATCAGCGTCGGCTGATCCGTGAACGGCGGTTCGAAGAGCCGGGTTTCCCGGCCCGGGAGCTGTACGGGGACCACGTCGATGCCCGCGTCGGCGCCCGCATCGGCCTCGACCGGGGCCAGCCAGGTGCGGTAGCTCGATGCGTTGCCGGCGCTGTGCGGCAGGCACAGCAGCTGGGTCCCGCGCCACGACCGCCCGAGTCCGCCGAGGAACCAGCGGTCCACGTCGTCGGATACACCGGTCTTGTCGACGCCGGCGCTCATCCTCCCACCCCCATGATCGAATCCGTCTCGTCGCTGTGCGGGCTCACTCTGGTGCTGGTCATCCGCCGTCCGGCCCGGAATCCCCAGAACGCCCGGGGAGTGCCGTCGGCCCGGGCAGCTCGGACAGTCGCCGTCCTGGATCGGCCAATGCCGCGCCCAGCGTTTCCCGCAGCCCGGCCACCAGCCGTGTCACCGTGGGCGTGGTGAACAGGTCGGTGCTGAACTCCACCGTGCAGGTCAGGACCCCGTCTCGGGGGACCACGGCGATATCGAGGTCGAACTTCGCGGTGCCCGTGTCGACATCGGTCAGGTGCACGTCGAGCCCGGGCAGCGCCGGCACCGTGCCGGAGGCGTCGTCCACGTGGAAGACCACGTCGAAGAGCGGATTGCGCCCCGGGGTGCGGGCCGGCAGCAGTTCCTCGACCAACCGGTCGAACGGCACCTCCTGGTGGGCGTACCCGGCCAGGGCGATGTCGCGGGTCCGCGTCAGCAGCTCGGCGAAGGTCGGGTCGCCGGAGAGGTCGGCGCGCAGCACTATGGTGTTGACGAAGAAGCCGATCAGGGGCGCCAGTTCGGGCCGTGTCCGCTGGGAGACCGGCGTGCCGACGCCGAAGTCGTCCTGTTCGCCGGTCCGGCCGAGGACGGTCTGCACGGCGGCGAGCAGGACCATGAACTCCGTCGCGCCGTGGGCCCGTGCGACCGCGCTCAGCCGCTTCGCACCGGACTCGTCCAGCAGGTCGCAGTGGTGCCGGCCGCCGGCCCCGGTCCGGATCCGCGGGCGGGGCCGGTCGGTCGGCAGTCGCAGCACGGGCAGGTCCGCGAGCCGGTCCCGCCAGTACCCCAGGGCTGCTTCTTCGGCCGTCCCGCTGAGCTGCCGCTGCCACAGCGCGTAGTCGCCGTACTGGACCGGCAGCGTCCGCAGGGGACTGGGCAGCCCCGCGGTGTACGCGCCGTAGAGCTGTGCCAGTTCGGCAAGGAGCAGACGGAACGACTCGGCGTCCGCGGCGGCGTGGTGCACCACGACGGAGAGCAGGTGCTCCTCGGCTCCGACGCGCAGCAACTCGGCGCGGATCAGCGGGCCCCGGTCCAGCCGGAACGGGCGCCGTGCGGATCGGGCCGCCCGGTCCTCGGCGGCTGCCCGGGCCTGCGGGGCGGGCAGGCCCGACAGGTCGGATTCGGAGATCTCGAAGACGTCGGCAGGCTCGACGAACTGCACCAGGACCCGGTCCTCGCCCAGCGTGAACCGGGAGCGCAGGACCTCGTGCCGGGACACCACCTCGCGCAGCGCCGCCCGAAGCGCCTGTGCGTCGAGACTCCCGCGCAGCCACAGGTTCAGCGGCACGTTGTAGTCGGCGCTTCCCGGGTTGAACTGGTCGAGGAACCACAGTCGTTGCTGGCCGACCGAGAGCGGCGCCGTCCGGTCGGCGGGCCGTGGGCGGATCGCCGTGCTGCCGGTGTCGGATGCCACCGGTGCCGCCGCCGCGGCGGTCGCCAGTTCGGTGACGCGCCGGTGCTCGAAGATCGCACGCACCGGGAGCTCGACGCTCAGCAGCGAGCGCAGCCGTGCGATGACGCGGGTGGCCTGGTACGAGTTGCCGCCGAGCGCGAAGAAGTCGTCGTCGATGCCGAATTCGCCGCGGCCGAGTACATCCGCCCACACCGCATGGACCACTTTCTCCAGGTCGGTCCGCGGCGGCCGGCCCGCGCTGTCCGCGCCGGTCTTCCGGGGTTCGGGCAGCAGTGCGTGGTTCACCTTGCCGTTGGACGACAGCGGGAGCTCGGGCAGCGGGGTGATCGTCGCCGGGACCATGTAGTGCGGGAGCTGCTGTCGCAGACCGCGGAACAGGTCCTCGGTGTCGAAGCCGGCCGCTCCGACGACGTACGCCGCCAGCTCGGCCGTCCCTGCGTCGCCGCGCCGCAGTACATGGGCGTCCTGTACGCCGCTGTGGCGCCGGATCACCGCGGCCACCTCGCCGAGCTCGATCCGGTATCCCCGGATCTTCACCTGGTCGTCCTCGCGCCCGAGGAAGTCGAGCGTGCCGTCCGGCAGCCACCGCACCATGTCGCCGGTGCGGTAGGCGCGCTGCCCGGGGGGTCCGAACGGGTCGGGAACGAAACGTTCCGCGGTCAGGGCGGAAGCGCCGCGGTAGCCGCGCGCCAGCCCGCGGCCGCCGATGTACAGCTCCCCGGGTACGCCGATCGGCACCAGTTCGCCGTCCGTGCCGACGACGTGGACACGGGTGTCGCCGATGGGCCGGCCGATCGGTATCGAAGTGGCGTCCGGTGCCGGTTCGGCCACGATGGGGTGCAGGGTGGTGTTGGTCGCGGACTCGGTGGGGCCGTAGCAGTTCAGGAGCCGCAACTCGGGCAGCTCCCGGAGCAGACGGCGTATGTGCGGTACGGACAGGGCCTGGCCGCCGATGCCCAGCTGCCGTACCCCGGCGAGCAGTTGGGGATCGGTGTCGACGACCAGATGCGCCAGAGCCGCGGTCATCCACAGGACGGTCACGCCGTGGCGGCGGACGGCCGCGCCGATGTCGACCGGGTCGGTGAGCCGCTCCCCCGGCACCGCGATGGTCGCACCGTGTGCCAGCGGCAGCCAGATCTCCAGGTTGGACGGGTCGAAGTTGGCCGGATGCAGCAGGAGGAACGTGTCGTCGCTGCCCACCGGTGACTGGTCGCCGCCGAACACGAGCCGCACCAGGGCGCGGTGCGGTACGGCGACGCCCTTCGGGCGCCCGGTGGAGCCTGAGGTGTGGATGACATACGCCAGACCCTCCGGATCGGGGCCGGGCGGATTGTCCGACGGGAGGCCCGCGATGTCTGCCCGCTCGTCGTCCAGACGGACGACGTGCGAGAGGCCGGACGGCAGTGTGTCGTGTACGTCCCGGTGGCCGATCACCACGGTCACGCCGCAGTCGGCGAGGAGCAGGCGGATCCTCTCTGCGGGATGTCCCGGGTCGAGCGGCAGATACGCTCCCTGGGCCTTCAGCACCGCGAGCATGGCGGTGATGAGGTCCGCGCCAGGTCGCAGGCAGACACCGACGACGACGTCCGGGCCCACACCGAGCGACCGCAGGTGGTGGGCGAGCCGGTTCGCGGCCGCGTTGAGCTCCGCGTACGTGGTCCGCCCGGCCTCGTCGACGACGGCGACGGCGGCACCGGCCGCCGCGGCGTGCCGCTCGACGACCGCGGTCATGGTGTCCACCGGGGTGGTGACGGTGGAGTTGAACGTCTCCAGCAGCTCCCGTCGCTCGTCGGGTCCGAGCATGTCGAGCTGTGACAGCCGCCGGTCGGGATCGGCGAGTGCCGAGCTCAGTATCCGCCGGTAGTGCCCGGCCATGCGCGCAACCGTCTCCCGGTCGAACAGGTCGGTGCTGAAATTGATCCGCCCGGTGAGCCGCCCGTGCCGGTCGGTACGTAGCTCCATGACGAGGTCGAAGGCCGCGGACCGCTCGTCCACCGGGATCTTCGTCAGCTCGACGCCCTCCAGCCGCAACTGGTTCTCCGGGGCCTCGATCGCCTGGAAGATCACCTGCACCAGTGGGTTGACCCGCAGATCGCGCTCGACGCGCAGTTCGGAGACCAGGTCCTCGAACGGCGCCTCGGAGTGATCGCCCGCTGCGAGCGTCGTCTCGGTCACCTGGCGCAGCAGGGCGGCGAACGTCGGGTCGCCCGCGCAGTCCGCGCGCAGCGGCACCGTGTTGACCAGGAAGCCGACCAGATCCTCGACCTCGCGCCGGTTGCGGTTGGCGAACGGCGTGCCGACGACGATGTCCTTGCCGCGCCCGTACCGGGACAGCAGCGCGAAGAACGCGGTCAGCAGCGTCATGTACGAGGTGACACCGGTGCGGGCGGCGAATCCGGCCAGTGCGGGGCCGGTCTCGGGCGGGAGGGCGAAGTGGAGGGTGCCGCCGCGGTTCGTGGGGCGGGCCGGCCGGGGCCGGTCCGCCGGCAGCTCCGGTTGGCCCGGCGCGCCGGCCAACTGCTCACGCCAGTAGGCGAGGTCACGGCGGTGCGCGTCATCGCCGAGGGCTGCCCGCTGCCGGCGGGCGTAGTCCCGGAAGCGCAGGGGGACGGCGGGCAGGCCCGCGGGCCCTCCGTGGTGGAAGGAGTGGTACAGCCGGCTCAGCTCGGAGAACAGCACCTCGGTCGCGCGGCCGTCGGCCACCATGTGGTGGATGACCCACGAGAGCACGTGCTCATCAGGGCCCAGGCGCACGAGCGTGATGCGTATCAGTGGACCGGTCGAGAGGTCGAACGGCCCGGCAGCGGCGGCGGCCAGCAGCTCGTCCAGCTCCGCGCCGGGGGCGCCGGTCAGATCGACGACCGCGAGTTCCGTGGTGGGTTCGGGGTCCACCACCTGGCGCGGCACTCCGGCCGACGTCAGGTAGCGGGTGCGCAGTATCTCGTGCCGGACGATGAGCGCGTGCAGTGCCCGACGCAGAGCCTCGGCATCGAGGGCACCGCGCAGGCGGAACACCTCGGTGACGTTGTACGCGGCGTTGTCCGGCTGCAACTGGTCCAGGAACCACAGGCGTTGTTGTGCCGACGACAGCGGTGCTTCGGCGTCCGTGTCCGTGGCCGTGACGGGGATGGGCGCCCGCGTCGGCGAGTCGGCCGGCTCCGGGCCGTCCGAGGGGTCTGCGCTCAGGGCCCGCTCGATGGTTTCGGCCAGCGCCGCGGGGGTGGGACGCCGGAAGAACCGGCTCATCGCCACCTCGACACCGAATGCCTCACGCACCCAGGACAGCAGCCGGATCGCGCGGATGCTGTCGCCGCCCGCGGCGAAGAAACTGGTGTCGTCGCCGACGGCCGCACCGGGCAGTACGGCGGCATAGCCCTCTTCCGTGATCCGTCGCACGAGGGCGGCCCCGAGGCCGGTCCCGAGGCCGGTCCCGAGGCCGGTCCCGTGTCCGTGCGGCCGGACGCCCCGCTCCTCGTCGCGCGCGGCCGGGCCGGCGGAGCCGGCGGGTTTCCGGGCTGCCAGCGCGGCCAGATCGACCTTGCCGGAGGCGGTGATCGGGATCTGCTCCACCTCGACGAGCAGCCCCGGCACCATGTACGACGGGAGGCGATCGGCGAGATCCCGGTGGATGTCGTCGAGGTGCGGCCGGTGACCGGCGGCCGGCACGAGGTAGCCGACGAGGGTGGCGTCGATGTCGGCGACGACGGCTGCGGAGATCTCGGGCCGCTCGGCGAGGGCCGCTTCGATCTCGCCCAGCTCCACGCGCTGTCCGCGGACCTTCACCTGACGGTCCCGGCGCCCCAGGAAGACGATGTCGCCCTCGGCGGACCAGCGGGCGAGGTCGCCGGTGCGGTAGAGGCGTTCGCCCGGCCGGAACGGGTCGGGCAGGAAACGCTCCGCCGTGCGGGCCGCGTGGCCCAGGTAGCCGCGCGCCACGCCGGCTCCGCCGACGAACAGTTCGCCCACCGCGCCGGGCGGTACGGAGCGCAGGTCGTCGTCGAGGATGTACGCCTGGTGGTTGTCGACGGGCCGCCCGATGGGCGGCGAGGACCGCCATGTGCCGGTGCATTCCTTGTAGATGACGCCGATGGTGGTCTCGGTCGTCCCGTATCCGTTCACGAACCGGCGGCCTTCGGCCCAGCGCGTGGTCAGCCGGCCGGAGAACGGCTCGCCGCCGACCGATGCGAGGCGCAGCATCGGTACGCGGCCGGGGTCGAGCAGCTCCAGCAGCGCGGGCGGCAGCTCGGCGACGGTGATGCCGCCCTTGACGAGCGCCTGCGTCAGTCCTTCCACCGAGCGGCGGTCGTCGTCGCCGATCATATGGAGGGAGGCACCGCTCAGCAGTGCGCAGAAGATCTCGAACACCGAGACGTCGAAGCCGGGCGACGCGCACTGCAACAGCCGGTCGGCGGGGGTCAGTTCGAAGAGCCGCTGCAGGGATTCGACGAAGTTCACGGTGCTGTCGTGCTCGACGAGGACCGCGCGTGGCGCTCCGGTACTGCCCGAGGTGTACATGGCGTAGGCGAGCTGACGGGGGTCGGTGGCCGGCGGTTCCATGGGCGCGCAGTCGTCGGCACCGGCGGCATCGGGCAGGGCGCAGTCGGCCACGGCGTCGTCGTCGAGGTTCACGACGACCCAGTCACCGGCCGGGATCCTGCCTCGCAGCCGGGCGTCGGAGACGACCGCACGGACCCCGGCGTCGCGCAGGAGCGTCGCCAGCCGGCCGGGCGGCACCGCCGGGTCGATCGGCAGCCAGGCGGCGCCGGCGTACAGCGCCCCGAGGCAGGCGATCACCCAGCGCTTGTCGTCACGGGTGACATGGACGGCGACCAGGTACTCAGGCCCGGCACCGGCTGCCGTACGCAGCCGCCGTCCGAGCCGGGCGGCGGATTCCGCCACCTGCCGGTAGGTGAGCGTGCCTGCCGCATCCACGAGCGCCGTCCGGTCGGCGAAACGCCGCTGCGCCCGGTCGAAAGCGGCGGTGAGGGTGTCGGGCCGACGGGAGGTCGCGGTCCGGTTGGGCCCCTCGATCACGTCGCGCAGCTCGTCGTCGGAGTGGAGCGCGAGGGCGGACACCGGCAGGTCCGACGTGGCGGACGCGGCCTTGAGCAGGGTCTCGGTGCCACGCAGCACGCCTTCGACCAGCTCCGTCTCGTAGCGGTCGGGATCGTAGGCCGCGGTCAGTGTGCCCGTCGCCGTGGACAGTCCGATGTGAACGTCACCGACGCGCGAATCGTCGCCGGTGCCGGTGGCGGTACCGGTACGGGACTTGTCGTCGCCGTGGATACCGGCGTCGATGTGCTCCCCGTTCTCGTCGTTCTCGTCAATGTGCTCGTCGATCCGCAGCAGGACCGGCGGCCGGGCCGCGGCCGCGGGGCGGGTGGCGGCCGGCCGGGACTCGGCCAGGGCGCGGTCCGTCGCCGCGACGAGGTCGGGCATCCGCCACGCCGGGTCGATGGCGAGAGCGAGCGGCCGGCTGCCGGACCGTCCGGTGGAGACGGCGACCAGCAGGTCCGATTCCGCGCAGTACCGCGCGATGGTCGCGAGCGTGGCCGCAACCAGGACCGTCGCGGCCGGCACGTCACACTCCGCGGCGATGTGGTGCAGCGCCTTGACGCAGGCTTCGTCGAGGTCGCGTCCCGCCCGTCGGCGGGCGGGCCGGGGAGCCGGCCCCGTGGCCACGGCACGGGGCAGTGCCGTGGGAACCGTCTGAGCCCCGGGCCGGAGCCGTGGCCGGTCGCGTCGGGCGGCGGCGCGGTGGATCCGGCGCAGAAACCGGGCACGCCGCTGTTCGAGAGTCAGGTCTGAGTGCATCTCGCCACATCTTTCGCGCGGGATCGGCGCGGACGGCACGCCGAGGAACGGCGCGGACCCGGATGTCGGGTCCCACCGTTCCGACGACCGGTTCAGTCGGCGATGGTTTCGGAGCCTGCGCCGGCCTTCGTGGCCTCGTCGACGGCATTCGCGAGTTCACGGACCGTGGAGTGTTCAAAGATGAGAGTGAGCGGGAGCTCGAGTCCGGATGCATCACGCAACTGGTAGGTCACCATTGTCGCGGACATCGAGTTTCCGCCGACGGCGAAGAAGTTGTCGTCGAGACCGAACTGATCATGGTTGAGGACATCCGTCCAGATCTCCACCACTTTGGACTCGGTCGGCGTCCGCTTGTCGATGTCGGTGTTCAACGCAATTCCCCCCGCGGGTCGGTCGACTGAACTCGGCGGCCGTGGACGTGCCAGGCACAGCACGCCCACTGTACGTCAACTCGCTCTCAGCCAACCGGAATTGGCGGGACCGCAAGCCGGGGAGCCCACCGCGTCGGCGGCGACACCGGACCGCCGGGCGGGAAGCCGGCCCGAGCCATGTCATGCATCACTTTCGACCCTTGACCGGCCGAAGTTCGTGTGCCTAGGCTCGTGCAGCATTCGGCCACACGGGGGAGGGCCAGCCGATGACCTCGATGCACCTTGCAGAAGTCTCGCTTTTATCTCGGCCGAGCTCGACGTGGCGCGAAGCGCCCGTTCTCCCGTGGCAGTCGACGACACGCTCGACGCCGGAGACCTCTGACACCTCGTACGAAGTGTTCTCATACGGAGAATCCGGCGAGAGTCGCCCGCCATTCCGAGAGGTTTCGCCGTGCTTCGCGTCGCTTTCGTCAACATGCCCTTCGCCGACTGGAATCGCCCTTCGTTCGCGCTGAGCCAGCTCGCCGGTCTGATCAAGCAGGAGTTCTCCGACCGGGCCACGGCCCAGCTGCACTACCTGAACCTCGACTTCACCAAGTACTTCGGCGTCGGCACGTACGAGGAGATCGCCGGCGACATGACCCACCTCTACAGCGGGGTGGGTGAGTGGCTGTTCCGGCACATCGCGTTTCCCGATGAGCCCGACAACGCCGACAGTTACTTCCATCGGTATTACCGCGAGCCCGCCTGGGATTCGTTCCGCGAGGACCTGCTGCGGCACCGCGACGGCATCGAGGAGTTCATGGCCGGGCTGATCGACCGGTACGACCTGGCCTCCGCCGACGTCGTCGGCCTGACCTCGATGTTCGCACAGACCACGCCGGCCCTCGCACTGGCCAAGATGATCAAGGACCGGAACCCGGAGTGTGTGATCCTCCTGGGCGGGTCCAACTGCGAGACCACGATGGGCGCCGTCCTCGCGTCGGAAGTGGACTATCTGGACTACGTGTTCTCCGGTCCGAGCCTGGTGAGCTTCTCCGAATTCCTGGATCGCCTGCTCGCCGGCCGGACTGCCGAACTCTCCGCCATCCGGGGCGTCATCAGCCGGGAGAACTGCAAGCAGCCGCAGGTCCGGCTCAGCGTCGGCCGGGACCGCGACATCAACGACTATGTGCCCCTCTACTACGACGACTTCGCCGACGCCATACGGGATTCGGCCGAAGTCGTCGCCGAGGGACAGCTGGAGCCCACGCTGTTCTTCGAGACCTCGCGCGGGTGCTGGTGGGGTGCCCGCAGTCACTGCACGTTCTGTGGTCTCAACGACGAGACCATCGGATTCCGGCAGATGGCGCCGGAGCTCGCGATACAGCAGTTCGAGTGGCTTTTCTCGCTCCATCCGCAGTTCAAGAACTACATGTGCACCGACTACATCATGCCCAGGAACTACCCGACGGACGTCTTCCCGCACACCTCCCCGCCGGACGACGCGTCGATCTTCTACGAGCTCAAGGTCCCGGTCAGCGCGGCCACCATGAAGACACTCGCCGACGCCCGGGTCAACCGTCTCCAGGCAGGGATCGAGTCACTCAACTCCGAGACCCTCAAACTGCTGGGCAAAGGCACCACTTCGTTCCAGAACCTGCAGTTCATGAAGCACTGCCTCCAGTACCGCATCCATCCGGAGTGGAATCTGCTCATCGGCGCGCCGCAGGAGCCGGAGGAGATGTACGCGAAGTACGAGCGGGACTTTCCCCTGCTCGTTCATCTGACTCCGCCGACCGGTGCGTTCTTCATCCGCTTCGACCGGTTCAGCCCGTACTACAACGAGCGGCTCAAGTACGGTCTCGACCTGCGTCCGATGGACTTCTATCCGCTGGTCTTCCCCTTCGATTCGCAGAGTCTCGACCAGCTCGCGTACTTCTTCTCCGACCATGGTCCCGCGCCCTACGCCATGACCGGCCTGAAGTGGTATCCCGCATTGCAGCGGGTCGTGGACGACTGGCGCGCCCGCTGGGAGAGCCCGGAAGGGCGACCGCGCCTCGTGCTGCTGCGCGACGGCGACGACCTCCACATCGAGGACACCCGGTTCGGTCCGGCGCAGCGGATTCCGGTCGACGAGCAGATGCTGCCCCTGCTGCGGGCGCTGAATTCGCCCAAGCGGCCCGACCAGTTGACCGGCCCCGACGGTACGGCGCCGTCCCAGGTCACCGACTGGCTGGATACGCTCCAGCAGCACCGGATCCTCTTCGAGGAGGACGGGCGCCTGCTGAGTCTCGTCACCGGCGTCGAGACCGTCGGTTAGAGGGCCGGTGGACGAGTGACGAAAGCGAGCAGCATGGACGGCCCGGAGAACGCGCTGCGGCAGGAGACCCCGGATTCCGCGAAACCGGCGGCGGAGAAACCGTCCTGGCCGCATTTCGGCCGGCTGTGGACGGCGAACGCCCTGTCGTCTCTCGGCGACGGCGTGCGCAACACCGCGCTGCCTCTGCTCGCCCTGTCATTCACCCACGACCCGCTGCTGCTGTCGCTGATCACCGTCGTCATCGGGCTGGGAATGATGCTCGCGCCGCTCGGCGGCGTATGGGCCGACATGTTCAACCGCAGGGCCCTGCTCATCGTGATCGACCTGTGCCGGTTCGGCGTCGTCACTCTGATCGCCCTGGGCCAGCTGACCGGCACGCTCGGTCTGGCCGCGGTGTACGTCGCGGCGGCGGTGCTCGGCATGGCCGAGTCGTTCTTCCTGGTCACGGCGCAGGCGCTGCTTCCCGAGGTCGTCCCGAAGGACGCGCTGACGACGGCCAACGGCCGTCTGCACGCCGTGCAGGTCGTGATGCGTGACAGCCTCGGCCAGCCCCTGGGCGGTGTGCTCTTCGCGTTCGCGGCGGCGGCGCCGTTCGTTCTCGACGGCGTCTCCTTCCTGCTCGGTGTGCTGCTGCTGATGTTCCCGCTGGTGCGGCGGGTGCGGGTCGAGCAGGCCGGGCCCCGCACCAGCTGGTGGCAGGCGATCCGTGAGGGGCTGCGCTATCTGCGGGAGGACCGCCTGCTCGTCAGGCTGGCGGCCATTCTGGGTGCTCTCAACTTCTTCACCATGAGCCTCGGTGTGCTGATGGTGCTCTATGTCGTGCAGTGGCTGGACCTGCCGGAGAGCGCATTCGGGTTCTATCTGGCGGCGAACGCGGTCGGCGGGGTCATCGGCGGGCTCGGCAGCGACCGGGTCCGGCGGGCCATCGGTGTGCTGCCCGGCGCCGTACTGGCCCTCGTCGTCATGGGAGTCGCCTGTCTGCTGCTCGGCACGACCCGGTCGCCGGCCGTCGCGGCCGTCTCCTTCGGCGCGGTCGGGCTCGGCATCGCCATCTGGCACACACTGATCACGGCCTTCCGGCAGTCCACCATTCCGCCGGAGATCCTGGGCCGGGTCAACGGCGTGTTCCGCCTGCTGTCGGTGAGCGTGTCGCCGTTCGGGGCGCTCGCGGCCGGCGCGGTCGCGAAGGTCGCCGAGGTGAACGTTCCGCTGGTGGTGTCCGGCGTCGGGATTCTCACGCTCGCCGCGATCGGCGGCAGGTCGCTGCTGCGCATGAGCCCCGGACCGGCCTCCCGCTGACGGTCGGCGTGGCGGGACGTGCGGTCATGCCGGAATGCCGATCAGACGGTCACGTCGGAATGCCGATCAGACCCAGCGGCTGGCTGGTCGGCTGCGGCGAGCCGCCGATGGGCTCGACCGTGATGCCAATGGCCGTCGCCTGGTTCAAGGGCGCGTCCAGCATCTGCATCTCCTGGGCCTCGGCTCCGCTGACCAGCCCGGCCGGCCTGAACGTACCGTCGTCGCTGAACCACAGCGCGTACGTCTTGTCGGCGGGCAGCGGCGGGATTCTCGAGGCGAAGAAGGCCGCGGCGTCCGCGCTGCGGGACACCGCGATCGTGCCGGTGGTTCCGTCCGACAGCGTCTGCGTGCGGAGCTCCACATCGGGCGCGGCCAGGATGTCGGCGACACCGGCATACCGTTCCTCTGCCTGGGCCAGCTCCGACCTGGCATCCTCCGCCGCCTGGTACTGCCATACGGCGACGCCGCCGAGGACCGCCGCCAGCGCCAGGCACGCCGCCAGCGCCAGCTGCAGCAGCCGGCGGCCCGTATCGGGGCCGCGCACTCCCGGCTGCCGCGGGACGATCGGTTCCTGCGGGGTGACGGCGATCCGTTCCAGTACGCGCCGCTGCAGATCGGCCTGGGGCTCGGCGGCCACCGCCTGCCCCAGCCGCGCGGCCGTGGCTGAGAGCTGCGCGACCTCTGCCGTGCACGCGGCGCAGCAAGCCAGGTGCTCCTCGAACGCGCGCCGCTCGGTCTCCGGCAGTGAGTGGAGCACATACGCGCCGGCTGCCGCGCACCGCTCTCCGTTCTTCATCGCCGTGGCCCTCCCTCCCGCAGACAGTCACGCAGCCGGATCAGGCCGTCACGCATGCGGGCCTTGATCGTGCCGAGCGGCTGCGACAGAGCGTCGGCCACTTCCCGGTAGGTGAGCCCGTGGTAGAAGGCGAGCACGACCGATTCCCGCTGCAGGTCGGTCAGCGACTGCAGACAGCGGCGGACCTGCTGATGCTCGAGGCTGGTCTCGACCTGTTCCACCACCTCGTCGAAGGGCGGCCCGGACTCCAGCAGAGCCACCCGGCGTTCCCGTTCGCCACGGGCCTGGGCCGAGCGGACGCGATCCACCGCGCGCCGGTGGGCCAGCGTCAGGACCCATGTCAGGGCGCTGCCCTGCTCGGGCCGGAACCGGCCTGCGGTGCGCCACACCTCCACCAGCACGTCCTGAGTCACCTCCTCGGACTGGGCCGGATCCCTCAGGACCCGGCGCACCAGACCCAGTACCGGACCGCTGACCCTTTCATACACAGGTACGAAGGCGTCCCGGTCACCACGACCCACCCGGACCATCAGCTCATCCAGCCCCGGCTCGCTCAGCGGCCCCGGGGCGCCAGGATCCGGATCAGGTGCTGACACTCGTTCCCTCGCGCGTCGTGGACACCGCAGTGCCCAGCGGGCTGGCCCGCTATCCATGCCACCACTGATTCGAACTGTCCGCACGCCTGGACATGCGGTCCTCCGCCGTCCCGGTCCGGTGGGCCGGAGTCCGCTTCGCACACCGGTACCGGTCACCGGCGCGGTCACCGCTGTGTGCACTCCCAGTGCCCCTTCTCCCAGGTCTCCTCCCAGTGGCCGTTGGTCCGGTCGTCGTCGCGATTCCTGTCGTCGCGATTCCTGTCGTCGCGATTCCTGTCGTCGCGATTCCTGTCGTCGCGTTTTCCGTCGCCACGATCGGAGTCGTCCCGATCCCACGCCTTCTCCGAGTCGTCCTCGACCCACCTCTTCTCCCAGTGCCCCTTCTTCCATTCGCAATCGTCGCCGCCGGCAACGTGTGTGCTCGCCGCAGTGGTCGCCGGCACAGGCGTGGCGGCAGCCGCACCGACGGGACCGAACGCGGCGCCTCCGGCCAGCAGGCCCGTGGCAGCGACACCTGTCACCAGACGGCGGACACGGATGGAAACAGCCATCGGACACTCCTCCCTGATGCGGAACGGACGCACACGCCACGGCGCTGCCCGTATCCGGGCCGAGGACCCCGCCTCGGCTGTTCGGATCCGGCACCCGGTGGCCGTGTTCGGCAGTGACACAACTAGTTCGGCGCCGCCTCGAACCCGGATGGGCAAAAGCTCGGAAAATCGCAGCACCGACACGCGTGCTTACGTTGAGTCCCGACGTACGGCGAAGACGACGGGGTCCGGCCGCTCGCACCGAGCCCTCCGGGCGTTGCTCCGCCCTGGCTGCCGCTCAACGGGTGATTGTGCGGCGTGTCGCCACTCGAAGGGCCCACGGTGTCCCCCTAATGCAGCTTTCTCCGCTGGTGCGGAGCCGTGATCTGGCTGACGGTGAACGAGTCGCAGCTGCGATCCGATGAGCCGACGATGTGTCAGCCCTCGCAGAAGCGGCGAAAGGAACGTGCTCTCATGCGCTCTGCCCGCACCCTGTGCGCCTCAGCCGCCATCACCGCGGTCCTGACGATTACTGCTCCGGTCGCATATGCCATGACCGTTGCGGAGGACTGGAGCCAGGACTCCGGCTCCTCCTCCAGCGAGGACCAGCGCAAGTCCGAGAAGAAGGACGACTACCAGAAGCAGGACGAGTCCAAGAAGCAGGACGAGTCCGAGAAGCAGGACGCGTCCAAGAAGGACGAGTACAGCAAGAAGGACGAGTCCAAGAAGGACGACTACAGCAAGAAGGACGAGTCCGGGAAGCAGGACGCGTCCAAGAAGGACGACTACAGCGACGACTACAGCAAGAAGGACGAGTCCAAGAAGGACGACTACAGCGACGACTACAGCGACAAGGACGACTCCGAGAAGGACGACTACAGCGACAAGGACGAAGACGACAAGAAGGACGACTACGACAAGGGCGACAAGAAGGACGACCACGGCAAGAAGCACCACGGCCACGGCAAGAAGCACCACGGCCACGGCAAGGGCGACCACGACAAGGACGACCACGACGACGACGATGACGACGACGACAACGACAAGCCGAAGGGCGGAGTCGACGCCGGCGGCGGCGCCCTCGCGATGGCCGTAGCCGAGGACGACTCCGACTACGACAAGGGCGACAAGGACGACTACGACAAGGGCGACAAGAAGGACGACCACGGCAAGGGCGACCACGACAAGAAGGACGACCACGGCAAGTCGTGGAAGCGCGACCACGACAAGAAGGACCACGACCACGGCAAGAAGGACTACGACAAGGACGACCACGACGACGACGATGACGACGACGACGATGACGACGACGAGCCCAAGGGCGGCGTCGACGCCGGCGGCGGCGCCCTCGCCATGGCCGTAGCCGAGGACGACTCGGACCACGACAAGGGCGACAAGGGCGACAAGGACGACGACGACAAGAAGGACGACCACGGCAAGTCGTGGAAGAAGGACTACGACAAGGGCGACAAGGGCGACCACGACGACGACGACGACGATGACGACGACGACAAGGACAAGCCGAACGGTGGCGTGCACACCGGCGGTGGCGGTCTGGCGATGAACAGCAGCAGCCTGGCTGCCGGTTCGGCTCTGATGCTCGGTGGCATCGGCGCCGGCGTCTACAAGCTGCGTCGCCGCGGCGTCAAGTCCGGGACCTCTGCCTGATGAGGCCGCACCACTAGCAGTTCGCTGCGCTGTCGCGGCCGCCGTCCCCCTCGGACGGCGGCCGCGGCGATTACGTTTCCGCCGCCACGGTCCCGAACCGCCGCTCGCTCACGTCACTCCCCTCCGTGTACACGAAAGGCACGTCCCATGACCGCCCAGCAGCCGCCCGATCCGAAGACGCCCGGGCAACCGTCCTCCTCCCGTTCCGTCAGCCGCAGCCTGTTGTGGCCCGCCACGGCGGTCGCGCTCGGCGCTCTGCTCCTCCACAACTCCTTCGACTCCATCGGTCAGACCGGACCGCGACCCCTTCCTGCGGCCGCCGCCCCCGCGCCCACCACCCACAAGGCCGGCTCCCCCCAGGCCACCGGGCTGGTGATGACCCGTTCCGCCCCGACGCGGATCTCCATCCCGGCGATCTCCGTCAACGCGCCCTTCACCCCTCTGAAGATCGGCCCGTCCGGACAGCTGAACCCGCCGCCGCCCAACAACAAGAATCTGGCGGGCTGGTTCGAGGCGGGTGCCACACCCGGCGAACGCGGCACCTCCATCGTCGCGGGCCATGTCGACACGAAGACCGGCCCGGCCGTGTTCGTAGGCTTGAGTGAGCTGAAGCCCGGAAACAAGATCGACATCACCCGCAAGGACGGCCAGGTCGCCACGTTCAAGGTCGACTCGGTGGAGATGTTCAGCAAGGCGCGCTTCCCCAATGAGCGGGTCTACAACGACACCCCGTCGGCGCAGCTGCGCGTGATCACGTGCGGTGGCGAGTTCGACCTGAAGACCAAGGACTACAAGGACAACGTCGTCGTCTTCGCCCACCTCGACTCCGCCCGGAAGGCCTCGAAAGCCTGAACCACAGCCGGTCCCGATGCCCCCGGACACATGCCCGGTCCGCCGCCGGGCCGGGGGCAAAGCCGCGGGCCGGGGCACGGGCAGGCTCCGCGGTTCAGTCCGCGAAGCTCCCGTGGCGGCCCGCGCCGCCCGCGAACCGGTCGGCGCCCGACTGGGTCTCCCCCGCGGTCAGCGGCACCATGCCGTGCCGGTACTCGGCGGCCAGGGCGTCCGGCTCGCTCAGATCGTGCTGCTCGCGGGCGGAGAGCCTGTCGTGGCGCAGGCACAGCTGAGGGAACGCCGCGATCTCCCGGGCAAGTTGCTCCGCCGCCCGGCGGGCGTCGCCGACCGGTACGAGCCGGTTGGCGAGCCCCATGCCGTACGCCTCCGGGGCCGGGACGGGGCGGCCCGTGAGGATCATGTCCATGGCCCGGCTCTCCCCGATCAGGCGCGGCAGCCGTACGGTGCCGCCGTCCACGAGCGGAACGCCCCAGCGGCGGCAGAACACCCCGAAGACGGCATCCTCCTCCACGACCCGCAGATCGCACCAGATCGCCAGTTCCAGGCCGCCGGCCACCGCGTGGCCGGAGACCGCGGCTATGACGGGCTTGCCGAGCCGCATCCGGGTGGGGCCCATCGGCCCGTCACCGTCGGCGAGGACCGTGTTTCCGCGTGGCGTGCCGATGGCCTTGAGATCGGCGCCGGCGCAGAAGGTACCGCCCTCGCCCCACAGCACGGCGACGGCCGCGTCAGGGTCGGCGTCGAACTCATGGAAGGCCTCGACGAGCAGGGCGGCGGTCGGGCCGTCGACGGCGTTACGGACCTCGGGGCGGCTGAGGATCACCGTGAGGACGGGGCCCTCGCGTTCGATCCGCACCGCAGGGTTCTCGCTCATCGTTCGCCTTCCCGCAGGTTCGCGCCGCCCGGGAAGGTGCCCTGGCCGGCGAGTACCGGATGGTCCCGACGAAGCTAGTGGGCCCGGGCACCCCGGAGCCAGCCGCATCTGCTGTCCCGTGCCGGGACCGGGCACGCACATCGGTGCCCGGCCCCGGCACGGAGTGGGCTCAGGATGCCTGTGCGGAGAGGTCCGTCCGGATCTCACGGGCCGCTGCGACGAGGTTGTCGAGTGACGCCCGGGTCTCCGGCCAGCCGCGGGTCTTGAGGCCGCAGTCGGGATTGACCCACAGCCGCTCCGCCGGGATGGCCTCGAGTCCCTTGCGGAGCAGGGCCCCCGCCTCGGCGGCGCCCGGGACGCGCGGCGAGTGGATGTCGTACACACCGGGGCCGACCTCGCGCGGGTAGCCGGCGGTGGCGAGTTCACCGGCGACCTGCATATGGGAGCGGGCGGCCTCCAGGCTGATGACATCGGCGTCGAGGTCGTCGATGGCCTGGAGGATGTCGCCGAACTCGGCGTAGCACATATGGGTGTGGATCTGGGTGTCCGGGCGCACCCCGCTGGTGGTGAGGCGAAACGCCTCGGTCGCCCAGGTGAGATAGCGGGTCCGGTCCGCGGCGCGCAGCGGCAGCGTCTCGCGCAGGGCGGGTTCGTCGACCTGGATGACGGATGTTCCCGCCGCTTCGAGGTCGTCGACCTCGTCCCGCAGGGCGAGGGCGACCTGGCGTGCGGTGTCCCCGAGCGGCTGGTCGTCGCGGACGAAGGACCAGGCGAGCATGGTGACCGGGCCGGTGAGCATGCCCTTGACCGGTCGGTCGGTGAGTGACTGCGCGAAGCGGGTCCAGCGCAGGGTCATCGGTTCGGGGCGGGAGATGTCGCCGGCGAGGATCGGCGGGCGGACGCAGCGGGTGCCGTACGACTGGACCCAGCCGTGCCGGGTGGCGAGATATCCGGTGAGCCGTTCGGCGAAGTACTGCACCATGTCGTTGCGTTCGGGCTCACCGTGCACCAGGACGTCGATTCCGGCCTTCTCCTGGAAGGAGACGACCTCGCGGATCTCGGCCTCGATGCGCTCCTCGTAGCCGGCGGTGCCGATACGCCCGGCGCGCAGATCGGCACGGGCGGTGCGCAGTTCGCCGGTCTGCGGGAACGAACCGATGGTGGTCGTCGGCAGCAGCGGCAGCGCGAGGTGGGCGCGCTGGGCGGCGGCCCGCTCCGGGTACGGCTGCGCGCGGCGGCCGTCCGCGTCGGTGACAGCTGCCGCCCGGGCGCGCACCGCCGGGTCACGGGTGATCGCCGAGCCCGCACGGGAGGCCAGATCGGCCCGGTTCGCGGCCAGCTCCGCCGCGATCGTGTCCGTGCCCTGCGCGAGGCCGCGGGCCAGGGTGACGATCTCGGCGGCCTTCTGGCGGGCGAAGGCGAGCCAGCGGGCGATCTGTGGATCGATGTCGTGCTCGACGGTGCTGTCCAGCGGAACATGCAGAAGCGAGCAGGAGGCGGACACATCGACCCGGTCGGCGAGACCGAGCAGGGTGCCGAGGGTGGCGAGCGACGCCGAGAGGTCGTTGATCCATACGTTGCGGCCGTCGACGACGCCGGCGACCAGGCGTTTGCCGGGCAGCCCGCCGGCCGCGGCGAGTTCGCCGAGGTTCGCGGCGGCCGGGCCGGTGAAGTCGAGGGCGAGACCGTCGACGGGAGCCTTGGCCAGGACCGGCAGTGCTTCGCCGAGCCGGTCGAAGTAGGAGGCGACCAGCAGCCTGGGCCGGTCGCTGAGGCCGCCGAGGTCGCGGTAGGCGCGGGCGGCGGCGTTCAGCTCGGCGGGGGTGCGGTCCTGTACGAGGGCGGGCTCGTCCAGCTGCACCCACTCGGCCCCGGCGGCCCGCAGATCGGCGAGTACCTCGGCGTACACCGGCAGCAGCCGGTCCAGCAGTGTCAGCGGCTCGAAGCCGTCGTCGACGCCGGGAGCGGGCTTGGCCAGCAGCAGGTACGTGACCGGGCCGACGAGCACGGGGCGCGCGCGGTGGCCGAGGGCGAGCGCCTCCTTGAGCTCGGCGACCTGCCTGGACGGATCGGCGGAGAAGACGGTGCCGGGTCCGAGCTCGGGGACCAGGTAGTGGTAGTTGGTGTCGAACCACTTGGTCATCTCCAGCGGCGCCACGTCCTGGGTGCCGCGTGCCATCGCGAAATAGCCGTCCAAGGCGTCCGTCTCGACGGCGGCACGGTGGCGGGCGGGGATCGCGCCGACCATCACGCTGGTGTCCAGGACGTGGTCGTAGTACGAGAAGTCACCGGTCGGCACCTCGTGGACACCGGCCTCTGCGAGCTGCCGCCAGTGGGTGCGGCGCAGGCCGGCGGCGGTGTCCCGGAGGGCGTCCGCGGTGACGCGGCCCTTCCAGTAGCCCTCGATCGCCTTCTTCAGTTCCCGGTTCTGGCCCTGCCGGGGGTAGCCGTACACGGTGGCCCGTGCTGCCGCGGCTGCGGACTTGCTGGTCACGGAACTCTCCTTCGCGAGCGTGTCTCCGATACGACCCCGGGACGGGTCGAGGACGCGAAGGAACGGCGACCGGGCGGCCGGGTGTTGCCCGTGTCCGCCAGGTGTGTGCGCCGACCCGCCCTCGAGGTCACCGGGATTTCCGCACGCGTACGTCGCGGGCGGGCAACGGGCAGGTCTTCGGACTCGCGGGCACGTCTGCCGGTTTTCCGGCGGACTCCTACTGGCCGTCGCTTCCCAGACCCGGCCGGGCCCAGTGCGTATGACGGCGGTCGTTCCCGCTCACCGCTGCGGGGCAGTCCCGGATTCCCACCGGGTTCCCTCTTACGACGCTCCTGTCCGGCTGACAGGGCGTACCAGCTGCACGGCCAGCGTAGGGGGTGCGTGGGTTCGTGGACACCACTGTTCACATTCCGGAAGGCTGTGCGCGGTGCGGGTGGCCTGCATGCAGCAGACCGGCCGTCTTGCCGGCGGCCCCGGCCCAGGGGTTGACCGGGGCCGCCGGGGGGCAGCCAAGGGGAGAGGCTGCCCTAACAGAACACCGTGGGGCCGACGAGGAGGAGTGTCGTCCGCAGTGCCACCTGAAGTAAATATATTTACTGCCAAGTAAGCAAGGGCATGAAAAAATTCATGCACCTCTGGGTGTGAAAGTCCCCTCGGCAAGACCGCCGCCCGGCCCCGCAGGCGTCAGTACTCCAGGAAGAAATCGTGCTGCTCAGCGGCCTGCTCGTACTGCTCGAGACGCATCTGCGTACGCTCGGGATCGGCATCGGCCATGGCCTGGAGGATGGCCGCCGACAGCACCCCCGGCGCCGCGTACGAGTCGAAGACCAGACGTGATCCGGTGGCGGCCGTGAACGCCACATCCGCCTCGTCGACCAGTGGCCCCATCGTCAGGTCCGTGATCAGTGCGGTGCGCAGGCCCGCACTGTGCGCGGCCCGCATCGCCGCCAGCGTCTCCTTGGCGTGCCGCGGCATCGCGAACGCCAGCACCCACGTGCCGCCCGCCTCCCGGGACTGCAGCAGCGCGTCGTAGGCCACGCTCCCCCCGCGCGAGACCAGGCGCACGTCCGGATGGATCCGCCTCGCCCCGTACGCGAAATACTCCGCGAGCGACGAGGAGATCCGCAGGCCGAGAATCGTCAGCGGGACCGACCGGGCGAGCTCCCGGCCGACGTCGAGCACCTTGCCCGTGTCGGCGAACACACGGCGCAGGCCCTCCAGATTGCCGATCTCGGCGTCGACGGCCGCCTGCAGTTCGTTGCGGCGGTCCTCCCCCGTGTCCACCGACCCGGCGACCGCGCTCAGCGCGATGGGCTGCAGCGCCTCCCGCAGCGCCGGGAACCCGCTGAACCCCACCGAGGACGCGAAGCGCGTCACCGACGGCTGGCTCACCCCCACCCGGTCCGCGAGATCCGTGATCGACAAGAAGGCGGCCTCGGTGAGGTGGTCGATGATGTACTGCGCGATCCGCCGCTGCGCGGGAGACAGCCGGTGCCCGCCGAACAGAGCGCGGACCCTCTCCACAGGCGTCGGCTCCGCGTCGGGAGACTGCCTTCCCGGCGTGATCGCAGACGCCTGCGCGCGCGCATGCTGCCCTGATGGCACGGTGTGCCTCCTTCGCATCCCACTCGGGTTCAACATAGCTCACGCACCGTGGTCGCCCACGGGTACCGTCGGCCACTGTCCGGCTGGTGGACAGCCCCCGTACGCGGCTGCCGACTGCGGGCGCCGTACGGCGAGTTCGGGACGGCTGAGCGGAAGACACCGGCAGTCGTGCGGGAAGGCCCCGACCCGGTCGGCTCTTGCGGGAGCTTTCCGGGGGCGGGGCCTTCCCTGAGGGGGACGCGCTCAGCGCATGGGGCCGATGTCCGGGCCGCCGCGCGCGGAGGCCCGAGAGCGGCGGAGGCCGCCGACGCGGCGCTCGGCCACGGCCGTCATGGCCAGACCGAGCAGCAGCGCCACGACGCCGACGATGACGTTGCTGACGATGCTGCGGGTCGTCGCGACGTTACCGGCGACGACCCAGGGGGAGATGATCGTCCAGGCTCCGATGGCTACGGCGCACCAGGCCTGGGAGTGGGTCCGCTCGTAGGCCGAGCCGAAACCGCCCATGCACAAGGCATAGGCGACACCGGTGATCAGGTTGCACACGGCCAGCGTGGTGAGGCCGTTGAACCCGGCGATCCACGGGGAAGCCGCCAGGTACAGGCCCGTGAGGAGGGCCAGCGTCTCTATCGCCTGCGCGCGAGGCGTCGCGGTCGCCCGTTCGAAACGTGCGCGCATCTCGGCGAGGTCGGGGTGCTGCTCGATGCTGGGGTGGGTGGTCATGGCGGGCCGCCTCCTTCGGAAGCGTGAAATCGGCCCTTCACCTGCAATGAAACGCTTTTTGCGCTGTTCCGGTCAACGCGGCCGGGACAACTCGTGGGGACGGATACGGACCGTGTCCGGGCGGCTGCGGCACGGTCATACGACGGTGACGGGAGCGATCAGTCCATCGGCCGACTCCGGCGGAACGGGGGTCGCCTGAGTGCTGATCAGATCCCCCTGGGACAGGGCTCCGGTGCCGGCGAGGTCGATGTGGACGCGCAGTCCGTAGGAGGAGCCGGGGTCGAGGTCCGGCACCCTGACGGCGAAGGGCACGCGGCCCCCCGGCGTCAGCTCGACGTCCGTCTGGACCTGTGCCCCGACCACCGTGGAAGGAGCGTCGGCCAGGGAGACGTCCCGGACCTCGACGAGGACCCGGGCCGCCAGGGCCCTCGGGGTGTCGGCGGGGAGGGTCACGAAGCCCGCGACGGTGTCCGTCATGCCGGCCTGCCCGCCGGCATCGGTGCCGGAGCCCGCTCCGGGTCGCGCTCCGGGGCCCGCTCCGGGTCGCGCTCGTCGAGCCGCGCCAGGAGCGCAGCGACCTCCGCGGTGATCGGCTGCCCGGTCCGCTCCTCCACGAACAGCCACTGGCCCGCGGGGTTGACCTCGAAGAACACGTACTGCCCGTCGGGCCGCCGGCGCAGATCGACCGCGCCGTACACCAGACCGAGGCTGCGCACGAGACGCAGCAGCAGGTCCGTGAGGGCCGCGGGCAGAGCCACCGGCCGCACCCGGGCCTCGTGGACGACCATCCGCATGTCCACGGGGTAGCTGGTCGCCGAGGCGTCGATCTCGGCGGCGAAGACGCGGTCGCCGACGACGGTCACGCGGAGATCGGCTCCCGGTACGAACTCCTGGAAGATCACAGGGGCGTAGCGCACGGCGTCCAGTGCCGCCAGGTCCTCCGTCCGGACGAGCCGGGTCTCCCGCCAGGCTTCGGCATCGGCACCGAAGGCCTTGAAGACCGTGCGTCCGACACCGACCTCCTCGATGAACCGGCGGGCCCTCTCGGGCTGGTTGGTGACCAGGGTGCGCGGCAGCGTCAGACCGGTCCGGCGTGCCGTCTCCCACTGGTACGGCTTGTGGTGGGCGATCCCGTCCAGCAGCGGTGGGTTGACCCAGGTGCAGCGGAGCGAGTGGAACAGTCCGTAGAGCGCATGAGCGGTCTCGCCGGCCGCGAAGGTCCGGTCCCGGTCCGTGCCCAGCGCCTGGTCGACGGTGAAGGGACGCACCCGGCGCCACCAGGCGGCGCGGCACCCGTCCAGCCGGGTGTGGCCGCTGGGGGAGGTGAGCGCGTAGGCGGGGGGCCCGCCCGCGGTGTGGTCGAGGGTGACCTCACCGCGGGCGGGGAAGTCCGCCAGGTCGACGCGGACCACTTCCCGCCCGGCCGCGTCCAGATGGCGCACGACCCCGAGGGTGTGGTCCTCGTCGTACGAGACGACCAGGATCATCGGCGCGGTCCGGTGGGCTGACCGGCGCCGTCGGCCGCGGTGCCGACGGCTGCGGTGCCGACGGCTGCGGTACCGAGCTGTGCCATGAGGCTGCTGTGGCTCGCCATCGCGGCCATGAGGCCCTGCTGCAGTGCGCCCAGCATCTGGGTGAGCTGGCGCAGCTGCTCGGCCGGCCCGTTGGGCAGGCCCGCCAGTGCGGGCGACTGGTGCGGGGTGGCCAGTACGAAGGGGCTGAGAGCGGCGACGGGCTGAAGGTCCAGGCCGGGGATCTTGGCGGGCTGGTCGGTGACCGGGTCCTTGGCGATCTCCTTGATGGTGGCCGCGGGCGCCAGGGGATACATCAGGTGGACTCCGCCGATGTCGCCCTGCGACAGGCCGTCGCGCTGGCCGAGCACGACGCCCGGGGGCAGCGGCTGCCGGGGGACGACCGTCGGCCGGCCCGGATCGATGGCGAACGCCTCGGACGGATAGTGCATGATCGAGCCGTAGTCGTACGGGCCGAGGTCGTCGCCGTCCGCGATGTGCTGCAGGAAGTTGTGCTGCATGGACGGGTCGATGTTCGTGAAATCGATGGTGACGAACCGGTCGCGATCCTCACGGCTCTGTTCGTGCCACAGGCCGACCGTGTGACCGATCTCGTGGATGGCGTTGCCGGTCGTGCAGTTGGTGCCGAGCGTGATGAGCTGCATCCCGCCCTGCTTTCCGACGTTGGACGAGCACCCGCGGCCCGGGGCGAAGCGCACGAAGTCCGGGAACTGTGCCGCGTTGGAGGGGGTCCGGGGCACGAAGCGGATCCGGGTGCGGGACTCCCAGTGCGCGATCGCGTCGGTGACCCGGTCCTGGCCGGGAAGGCCCGGGTCGATCTCGAAGGGGATCGTGGCCTGCGGCCAGCGGAACTCCTCGCCCGTGATCCCGATCGAGTGGAGCACCGGTCCCCCGTGGCCCGGGAAGCCGGGAGCTTCCTCCGCTCGCTTCGCCAGCTCCGCCACGGTGCCGAGCACGATGTCCCCTTCGAACATCGCCATCCCGTCCACGTCGGCGTACTGGAGGCCCTTGGCGGGGATCCTTCCGCCGCTCACCAGCGCGGTGCCGGCGACCGGTCCCGACCGGAGTTCACCGCTGCCGTTCGACGAGGCAGCCGTGCCGGCGGCCTTCTTCCGGGGGGAAGCGGTCTTGCGCGCTGGGGCGGTCTTGCGGGCGGGTGCCGTCCCGCCGTCCGGGCCCGTCCTGCGGGCCGCGGTCTTGCGGCCGGTGGTCTTGCGGGTGGTGGCCTTGGCGGCGGCGGTCTTCTTCGTGCGGCGGGTGGGCTCCGGCGGACCGGCGTTCATGCGTCTCCTCAGGCAGGGGATGGAACGTGCTCGGACGGGGACTTCGTCACCTCCATGCGTTCCACCCCCTGCCGCTCGGCCAGTACGCCCATCCGGGTCGTTGCCGAGCCGGGGCCGTCGCGGGGCTCAGGCGTCGGGTGCGGCGTACACGCGCTCCCCCCCGACGTAGGTCAGCGCGACCTTGGCCTCCGCGATGGCCTCTGGCGGCCCCGCGCACGGGTCGCGGTCCAGGACGATCAGGTCGGCGAGGGCGCCGGTCCGGACGCTGCCGGTGTCGTCGAGGTGGTTCACGTACGCCGAGCCCGCGGTGTACGCCGTGAGTGCGGTGGTCAGGTCGATGCGCTCGTCGGGCAGGAACACCGGGCCCCGCTCCCCCGGCAGGACGCGGTTGACCGCGACATGGATCCCCTCGATCGGGTCCGGGCTGCTGACCGGCCAGTCGCTGCCCGCGGCGAGGGTCGCGCCCGCGCGCAGCAGGGCGCCGAACGGGTACTGCCATGCCGCCCGTTCGGGTCCGAGGAAGGGGATGGTGAGGTTGTCCATCTGCGGTTCGTGTGCGGCCCACAGCGGCTGCATGTTGGCCGTGGCGCCGAGCTGCCGGAAGCGGGGGACGTCGTCGGGGTGGACGATCTGCAGATGGGCCAGGTGCGGGCGGGTGTCGGTCGGGCCGTTGGCGGCCCGGGCGGCCTCGACGGCGTCCAGGGCGTCGCGTACGGCCCGGTCGCCGAGGGCGTGGAAGTGGGCCTGGAAGCCGAGCGCGTCCAACTCGGTGACGTACGCGCCCAGTTGTGCCGGGTCGACGAAGCTGGTGCCGCGGTTGGCGGTGGCGCAGCCGCAGCGGTCGAGATAGGGGTCGAGCAGGGCGGCGGTGCCGTTCTCGGCGACTCCGTCCAGCATGATCTTGACGGTGCGGGCGCGGAACCGGCCGTGGGTCAGCGCGGCCCGGCGTTCGACCAGCTCCGGGATCTGTTCCGCCCCGCGCTCGCGGTCCCACCACAGGGCGCCGACGACGCGGGCGGTGAGCAGCCCGTCCCGGGCGGCCGTGACGTAGGCGCCGGACGGGTCGTCCATGCCGAGGAAATCGCCGATGAGCGCGTCCTGCCAGGCCGTGATGCCGAGCGAGTGCAGATATCGCTGGGCGTGCAGCAGGGCGGCGAGCCGGTCGTCAGGGGTGGCCGAGGGTGTCAGACGGCCGACGAACTGCATGGCTCCTTCCTGGAGCATGCCGGTGGGTTCGCCCGAGGCGTCGCGCTCGATCCGGCCGTCGACGGGGTCGGGGGTGTCCCGGGTGACACCGGCGAGTTGGAGGGCGCGGCTGTTAACCCACGCGCCGTGGTGGTCCCGGTTGGGCAGATACACCGGCCGGTCCGGGACGACCGCGTCGAGCAACTCCTTCGTCGGCGTACCGCCTTCGAAGGCGTCCATGGACCAGCCACCGCCGGTGATCCACTCACGGTCGGGGTGGGCGGTGGCGTACGCCCGTACGGCGGCGAGCGTTTCCCCGGCCGTACCGGCACCCGTGAGGTCGCACTGGGTGAGTTCGAGGCCTGCGGGCACCGGATGGACGTGGGCGTCCTGGAAGCCGGGCATCAGCAGCCGTCCGGCGAGGTCGACGACGTCGGTCTTCGGGCCGATCAGGTCCTGTACGTCGTGGGCGTCGCCGACGGCGGTGATGCGGTCGCCGGTGACGGCGACCGCGGCCGGCCGGCCGTCGGCACCGGCGCCGGGGGTGAGGACGGGGCCGCCGGTGAAGACGAGGTCGGCGTGGCGGGAGTGCATGCAGCGTTCCGTTTCTGTGGTCGGGCAGTCAGGTGGTCGGCTGACGGGTGATCAGACGGTGGGGGTCGGCTCTTCGGTGAGCAGCCGGACGGCGTCGGCATCGGTGCCGTGGCCGGTACGGAAGTACGGAGACCTGCGGCCCCACTTGGCCCAGCCCGCGGCCACGATCCCGGAGGCGATCATGAGTCCCGGGACCAGCAGCATGAACCAGCCGTTGTCCGGGCTGACCTCGAAGTGGTCGGCCGAGTCGTAGAAGGACCAGGCGAGGTAGCCGCCGAGTGCGAGGAGTGCGGCGCCGCTGAGCGCGGGCAGGATCACCGCGCGCATCCCCTCCCACCAGGACTCGCGCAGCAGTCCGCGGAACCGTACGGCGGCCGCCAGGGCGATGAGGGCGTAGGAGAGGGCGACGACGATGCCGATCGCGTTGACCGCCGCCAGGATCAGGTCGGCGAGCTTGGGGATGACCAGCGACAGGACGGCGACGGTGGTCGCGAGGGCGCCGATGACCACGGTTCCGGCCGCGGGTGTCCCGTACCGGGGGCTCACCCTGGACCACACGGGTCCGACGGTACGGTCCCGGCTCATCGCGAACATGCCCCGG
Source organism: Streptomyces sp. NPDC043870 (assembly GCF_056435785.1). Lineage (NCBI taxonomy): Bacteria > Bacillati > Actinomycetota > Actinomycetes > Kitasatosporales > Streptomycetaceae > Streptomyces > Streptomyces sp. NPDC043870. Next base: position 67,605 of record NZ_JBWKDT010000009.1, on the reverse strand, counting down.
GCGGCCGGGATCACGCCGGCCTGGAGCGAGGCGACGGCCGAGAACATAAGGGCCACCAGCGGCAGCGCGGCCAGCGGCTGGGAGGCCAGCCGTTCGGCGAAGAACGCCAGCCCCTGCGCGCCGTTGCCCGCCAGCTCCTCCTCGCTCAGGACGCGCTGGAAGGCGACCGAGCCGAGCAGGAAGAGCGCCAGCATCGTGAACAGGGTGGTGATCCCGGCACGGGACGCGTCGCGGGGCTCGCGCACCTCCTCGTTCACGGTGAACGCCGCGTCGAAGCCCCAGTAGCAGAAGACGGAGAGCAGCAGACCCTGCGCGAGGGCGGACGGCGACGGTATGCCGAAGGGATTGAACCAGTCGAGGCTGAAGGCGTGCGGCCCGGTGACGATGCCGTAGCCGCAGAAGCCCAGCAGTACCAGGTACTCGAAGACCAGCAGCCAGCCCTGCAGCCTGGCCGCGGTGCGGACGCCGGTGACCGCGGTGAGGGTGACGGCGACCAGGACCAGGATGCCCACCGCGGTCGACTGGGCGGTGGAGTCCGGGTTCAGCACGAGTCCCGCCACATCGTGGAGACCGGCCTGTCCAGCCAGTTGGAGGATCGCGGACCCGGTGACGGCCGTGGTGTAGGCGAGGAAGACGACGGTCGCGACGATGGCCAGCCAGCCGACGAGGAAGCCGAGCCAGGGAGTGAGCGAACGGCCGACCCAGACATAGCCGTTGCCGGCGTTCGGCTCGACCCGGTTGAGCCGGGAGAAGGCGCCGGCGATGCCGAGGATGGGCAGGAAGGCCACCAGCATGATCGCGGGCAGATGCAGCCCGACCACTGCGGCCGTGACGCCGAGGCCGATGCCGATGCTGGTGGTCGCCGCCGTACTGGAGGCGGCGATGGCGACGCAGTCCACGACGCCGAGGGACTTGCGCAGGGAGGCGTGGGCCGGACCGTCCGCGCCGTAGGGGGTCTTCTTCACTGTCATGGCCAGCTCCGCTCGCACCGAAGGGGCCTGGCCGGCCCCGGTGACCGCACATGAAACTGGCGGTGCACTTCACAGGTCAATGGCGTTGTCATAAGGTGCGGGGCCATGGCCCGACCGGACGGAGCCGCCCGGCAGGATCCGGAAGACGGGCCCTGGGTGAGGAGGACGTCGATGAGTGAACGCGTCGTACCACCGGCGGCCCGGCGGCGCAGGCGCCCGACCAAGCAAGGCGTCGTGCTGTCCGAGGAGCTGATCGTCGAGACGGCCCTGCGGCTGATGAAGGAGCACGGCGCCGACGCGCTCACGGTCCGCCGCCTCGGCCTCGCGCTGGGCGCCGACCCGAGCGCGCTGTACCGGTACTTCCGGGACACCGACGAGCTGCTGCTCGCCATCGCCGACGAGCTGATCGGCCGTACGCTGCGCGCTTGGCGGCCGACCGGCGACTGGCGCGCCGATCTGCGGTCACTGGGTCTGCGGATGCACGCCGACTACCTCGCGCATCCGCAGGCGGCGGTGCTCAGCGCCTGCCGGGTGACGGGCCGGCTGCATGAGATCCGGGCGGTGGAGACGATGATCGGCGTGCTGCGCGGGGCCGGGTTCCCCGACGCCGAGGCGGTACGGATCTACCACGCCTTCGTCGACCAGGCCCTGGCGTTCGCGGCCCTGGACTCGGCGGCCACCGCGCTGCCGGCGGCCGCACGGGAGGCGGACGAGGCGGCATGGCGGTCGACGTACGCCGGGCTGCCCGCCGGGACCCACCCCCATATCGCCGCCACGGCACGGCATTTGGTGGCGGACATGAATCTCAGCGCCTACCCGAGGGCCCTCGACATGCTGCTCACGGCGGCGGCGGCGCGGCTGGAGGAGGTGCGGCCGGCGGAGGCGCGGCCTGAGGACCTGCGCCGTCCTGCTCGCCGGGCGCGACCACGGACCGGGTGAGCGGGATACGGGCGAGCGCGATCGCGCCCATCGCGATCAGCGCGAAGCCGGCCAGCTGCGGCAGCACCCACCAGCCGGACCGGACATGCTCCTCGTACAGCGTGACGCCGAGGACGAGGCTCACGATCGCGTCGCCGAGCGTGATCGCGGGCTGGGACGCGACCAGCGGCCCCGCCTGCATCGCGTTCGACAGCAGGAACAGCGCGCCCCCTCCGGCCGCCGCGAAGGCGTACGTCTGCCAGGCGGTGAAGAAGGCCGCGGCTCCGTCGTCGTCCAGGATGTGCGTCGCCTGCTTCATCAGGGCCGCGGTCAGCGCGAAGCAGACGGCGGTGGCCGCACCCAGGCAGGCCGCGCGGGCCCGGCCGGGGGGCCGTCGCAGCGCCGTGGCGGCGAGTACGACGACCACTCCCCCGCAGACGGCGAGGGCGGGGAGCCAGCGGTCCATGGAGACATGGGTGCGGTTGCCCATGGGGGACAGTGCCACGAGGGCGACGCCGAGACCCACCACCACGCAGGTCACGGCCACCCAGCTGGTGCGCCCGACGTGCTGGCGCATCAGGAGCGAGGCCACGATCAGCGTGAGCGGCAGTTCGAGGACCAAGAGCGGCTGAACGACCGTCAGCGGGCCGGTGTTCAGGGCCAGGGCCTGGCACACGCCCGCGGCGATCACGGCGAGGATCCCCACCAGCCAGCCGGGGCGCCGCAGCAGATCGAGCATCAGGCCGGCGCGGAAACCGGTGGAACTCGGCACGCTCATCGCGGCCTGGCGCTGCAGCACGGTGGCGACGGCGTTGCTGAGGGCCGAGGCCAGTGCGAAGAGGACCGGGAGGAGCAGGGCACGCACCGCAGACCTCCCGCCTCCGCCCTTGTACTTCCTGCCATGGTGGCCCCGGCCGGACGTCCCCCGCGATCCGGACAGGGCCGGGTGGCGGGGATCGCGGCGCAGGACGGCCGGGCTGCGGTCCGTACGCCGCCGCCCCACAATGGGACCAGGTCGCAGGTCCGACCACGGTGGCGTCGCGACGACGTCGCCCGAGAGGAATGTGCCCATGCGCGCAGAGTCGTCGTCGGCCGCGCGGACGGGGGCCTTCATCGCGGTCACGGTCGCGCTGTTCTGCATTCAGGTCGACTTCTTCGCCCTGAACCTGGCCATCCCCGGAATCGCGGACGAACTCGGTGTCACGGCCGCGGCCGCCCAGTGGACCCTCTCCGCGTACATGCTCGCCATCGGCTGCTTCTTCATCGTCGGCGGCAGGCTGGGGGACGTCTTCGGGCGCCGGGGCACACTGCTGGTGGGGATGGCCCTGTTCACGGCCGGTTCCGTGGGGTGTGCGCTGGCACCAGGGCTGGGGCTGCTGGTGGGCGCGCGGATCGTGCAGGGCGTCGGCGCGGGATTCGTCTTCCCGGTGTCCGTCGCCGTGATCAGCAATGCCTTCCCGGACGAGAGCCGGGCCCGCGCGCTGGGAGCGGCCTTCGGTATCGCCAACATCGGCACGGCGCTGGGTCCGTTCGTGGGCGGCGGTTTCACCGAAGGGCCCGGCTGGCGCTGGATCTTCTGGCTGCTGGCGCCGCTCAGCGCGCTGGCGCTGATCGTCGCGGTCGCGTACGTTCCCGACTCACGGGACGCCTCCGCGCCGCGCCAGCTCGACCTGATCGGCTGCTTCACCGTCGTGTGCGCTCTCGCGGCGCTCACGACCGCCGTGGAGCGCGGCAGCGCCTGGGGCTGGGACCACGCCCGCACCCTGACGCTGTTCGCGGTGGCGGTGGTGGCCGGCTGGCTCTTCCTGCTCCGCGAGCGCCACGCACGGCATCCGCTGATCGATCTGCGGCTGTTCCGCAACGTCCCCTACGTCCTGGTGACCGGCATGGGGTCGGTCACGAACATGGGCTACGGCGTCACCGTCTTCGTCTCCACGCTCTATCTGCAAGGTGTGCGCGGGCTGTCCCCGCTGACGGCGGGCACCGTGTTCCTGGCGCCCGCGCTGCTCGTGGCCCTGAGCGGTCCGCTCGGCGCCCGGCTGGCGGCCCGGATGCGCCCCACCGCGGTGATGGCGCTCGCGGGGGCGATCGCCGGCACGGGGATGATCGTGCTGACCCATGTCACGGCCTGGTGGCTGTACGTGCCCGTGTTCGCCTGGTGCGGTCTCGGACTCGGTCTCGGCTGGACCTTCTCCAGCGTCGCGACCCAGCAGGTCGTGCCGCCGGCCAGGGCGGGTGAGGCGTCGGGTGTCCTGCTGACGTTCCTGGTCACCCTGGGTGCGATCGCTCTCGCGGCGGCGGCGTCCGCGATCACGGCGATGACCCCCGAGAAGCCGCCGCAGGACGCGTACGACGCGATCCTGCGGTTCGGCGGGGCCGTGATCCTGGCGGCGTCCGTCGTCGTCATGGCCGCACGCCACCGGCTCGTGGTCCACGGGAAGCTGCCGCCGCTGTCCATGAGCGCGCCCTGGCCACCGGTGGGCGCGGGTGCCCGGGCCGGTGACCCGAAGTGACCGGCGGAGCGGAGCGGACGGAGATACTGCACCGGGCCGTCCGGGTGACCGTCGCGGCGAGCGCCGGGTTCTACTCCTTCCTGTACGGGCTCGGTGAGTCCGCGACGGCGCTGTACGCGCTGTTCGCCCCCATCTCCCTCGGCGTCCTCTCACGGGTCCCGGGGTCGGGCCGGCAGCGGGCGGTCGTGATTCTGAAGGCTCTGCCGATCGGTCTGGTGCTGGTCGCACTGGGAACGGCGCTGGCGGTACGGACCTGGGCCGCGGTGCTCGGGATGCTCGTCGTCGGCTTCCTGCTCGCCTTCGCGGCGGTCGCGGGCCCCCGCCCGGCCGGGGTGGGGCCCGGGCTGCAGCTCTTCTACATCCTGGCGTGCTTCCCGCCGTACGCCCCCGAAACCCTGGGACTGCGCCTCATCGGTCTCACCGCAGGGGTCCTGCTCCTGGTCGCCTGCGAGGTCTTCCTGCTGCCCACGCCGCCGACCGCGTCGTACCGGGAGCGGCTCGCGGCGACGGTCGACGTCGCCGCCGCCGCGGCGGCGGACCCTTCCGCCGCCTCCCCCACCGGCCTCCGCTCGGCCGGAAGCGATCTGCGCCTCTCCAAGCTGCCGCCGGCCGAACGGCCCGCCGGCCCCTGGCGGGCGGACCGTGCCATGTTCCAGGCGGGCAGTGCCGCGCGCCGCCTCCTCGACCAGCTGGCGCATCATGCGGACGCCTTGTCCGCCGGAGGCCCGGTGCGGCCGGACACGGCGCGGCCCGGCTACGGGGGCGATGCGCAGGACGCCGCTTCCGCGTCGCTCCTGAGCAGGGTCTCGGCCCTGTGCACCCGTATCGCGGGCGCCCTGCGCGCCGGCACGCCGCCCCCGGCGCCCGGGACACTCGAAGAGGCGATACGGGGCTTCCAGCAGCTGCGCGTCCGGCAGGCCACCGGGCCGACCGACGCCGTGCCGACGGTGCCGGTGCTGCGGCGGCAGGCGGCGGTGCTGGCCATGGCGGAGTCGGCGCGGATCCTGGAGACCTCGGTACGGGTCGGCATGGACGGGCGGCGTACGGCGCCGATTCCGCCGCGGGAGCTGTTCTGGTACGCCGACGCGAGCGCCGTGCGGCTGTGGACGGCGCGGCTCCTCGGGAACCTGACCCTGCGGTCGGTCCAGTTCCAGAACGCCGCGCGGACCGCGCTGGGTCTGGGGGCCGCCCGGCTGGTGGCGGGATCGCTGGATCTGACGCACGGCTTCTGGGTGCTGCTCGCCGTCCTGACCCTGAGCCGTACCACGTTCGGGGCGACGTGGACGGCCGTGCGCAAGGCGGTGGCCGGGAACCTGCTGGGCGCGGTGGCGGCGGGTGCGCTGATCCAGTGGATCGGCGGGCACACCGAGGCGTACGCGGTCGTCCTCGCCCCCGGCATGCTCGTCGCCTTCGCGCTCGGGCCGCTGCTCGGGATCGCGTGGGCGCAGGCGCTGTTCACGCTCGTCGTGGCGTCCGCGTTCGGCCAGCTCGCCCCCGCGTCCTGGCAGTTGGCCGAGGCCCGCATCATCGACGTCGTGACGGGCAGCGCGATCGGGCTGCTCTGCGGACTGCTCGCCTGGCCCGCCGGGGCCCGGCGCGAGGTGCGCAGAACCATGGCGGCCCTGCTCCGCTGCTGCGGCCCGCTGATCACGGGGACGGTCCGTGTCCTGCTGACCACCCCGCCGGGTACCGGGCCGCAGTCGCCGTCCACGTGGTCCGCCCTGCACCACCTGCGGCTCGCGGAGGCCGCGTACGACCAGTACCGGAGCGAACCGGGCGGCGACGGTGCCGCCTCCCTCGCGGACTGGCACGCCGTGCTCATCACCGCGAACCAGGTCCTCCTCGGCGCCCACTGGCTTCCCCGGTTCGATCCTCCCGCGGTCCCGGTCCCGCCGGTCGCCGCCGACTGGGCCCGTACGGCCGCGGACCGGCTGGCCCGGACCACGGACCGGATCGCGGACCGGTGCGCCGAGGGCGCCCCGGGGCCGCCGCGGCCGCCGGATCCGCCTCTCCCGGTACCCGACGGCCCGCCCCTGCCCATGCTGATCGACCTCGAGTACTGGCTGCGCAGCCTCACCGCCCAGCTCGCCCGGATCGAAAGCTCGGTCCACGACACGGCACACTCCGTGACCGGTCCCGCGCGCCGGGGCTCTTAGGAGGCGCCTCATGCGACGCAGGCGTTCTCGCTCCGACCGGCGCTCCCTGTTCCGCCACCGGGGGTGGGTCTGGTGGCTGCCGCTGGTCGCGGTGCTGATCGATGTGGCCGCCGAGCTGATCGTCAGGGGGCGGGAGCCCGTGAGCTTCCTGCTCATCGCCGTCCCGCCGCTCGCCGCCGCGACGCGCGGTCCGCGGGGCACGGCGCTGTCGACCGCGGTGTGCCTGGGGCTCCAGATGTGGATGGCCGCCCGCCGCCCGGGCCACTTCGACGAGCAGCACCATGTGGCCGTGTACGCCGCCACCCTGGCCATCGGAGTCGCGAGTGTCGCCCTCTCCGCGCAGCGCGAGCGGACCCGGCGGCATCTGGTCCGTGCCCATTCGGTCGCGGAGGCGATGCAGCGGACACTGCTGCGTCCGGTGCCGCACAGGCTCGGACCGGTGCGGGCCGCCGGGTTCTACGAGGCCGGGGAGGGCGGCACGCTCGTGGGCGGGGATCTGTACGACGTGTGCGAGACGCCTTTCGGGGTACGGGCGATCATCGGCGACGTTCGCGGCAAAGGACTGGACGCGGTGCAGACGGTCGCGGCCGTCCTCGGCAGCTTCCGGGTGTCCGCCCATGAGTGGAAGAGCCTGAGCAGTCTGGCGGACCGCCTGGAGCTCAGCATCGCCCGCAACAGTCCGGCCGGCGACGACGGCGACCCCGAGCTGTTCGTGACCGCGCTGGTGCTGGAGTTCCCGCTCTCGGGCGACGAGGTGCGGATCGTCGACCGCGGCCATCCCTCGCCGATCGTCGTCGGCCCCCGAGGCGCGACGCGGCTGGTCACGGCGCCCGGGCTCCCCCTGGGTCTCGGCGGTCTGTCCTGCGCCGACACCGAGGCGACGGTGCATCCGCTGGCGCCCGGCGAGGTGCTGGTCGCGCACACGGACGGGGTGAGCGAGGCGCGGAACGCGCAGGGCGTCTTCTACCCGGTCCTGGAGCGGCTCACAGAGCACTTCGAACGGCACGACGGCACGCCGGCACCCGACCCCGAGGCCGTCGTGGCGTTCGTACGGGCCGACGCACAACGCTGGTCGGCCACCACGGACAACGACGACCAGGCCGTTCTGGCGCTCACGCTGAGACGCTGACGCCGGGCCGGCACCGGGATGCCGGCACCGGGATGCCGACGCCGTGCCAGGCGGGCCGATGAGTTCCGCGGTCCCGAACGGTCAGCACCGGTATGGACACCACAGGCAAAGCGATCTCGCGCGACGGCACGCCGATCGCGTACGAGCGGTCCGGTGAAGGGCCGGCGGTGATTCTCGTCAGCGGCGCGACGTGCACGGGCGCCGCCGAGGCACCCCTGGCGGCGCAGCTGGCCGAGCGGGGGTTCGGGGCGATGACGTACGACCGCAGGGGCCGCGGCGCCAGCGGTGACACGGAACCGGTCGCGGTGGCCCGCGAGGTCGAGGACATCGCGGCACTGATCGACACGGTGGGCGGCAGCGCGGCGCTGTACGGGATGTCGTCCGGCGGGGCGCTCGCGCTGGAGGCGGCGACCGCCGGACTGCCGGTGACGAGGGTGGCGGTGTACGAACCGCCGATGACGATCGACGAGGCGGCCGTCCCGGCGCGGCGGGAGCAGGCGGCGTGGCTGCGGGAACTGCTGGCCGAGGGCCGCCGCGGGGACGCCCTGGAGCTCTTTCTGTCCGGCTCGGGCATGGCGCCCGAGCTGATCTCGGTGATGCGGCAGACCCCTCTGTGGGGGCAGCTGGAGACGCTCGCGCACACGATCGCGTACGACTACGCGGTCCTCGGCGACGGACTGGTGCCCGAGGAGCGGCTGGCGTCGGTCCAGGTGCCCGTGCTGGTCGTGAACGGCGGGAAGGGCTTCGGCTGGATGAAGGACGCCGGGCGGGTGATAGCCGGGGCGGTGCGCGACGGGCGCCGGCGGATCCTGGACGGCCAGACGCACATGGTCGATCCGGTCGCGCTCGCGCCCGTGATCGCGGAGTTCCTGGGCGAGAGCCGGCAGCGGGACGACCGCCTCCCGCTGCCTGCGCCGTCGTCCGCGGAGTGACCACACGCGCCGGTGACGCCCGGCGTGGCCCGCGGCGCGGACGAGCGGCCCCGGGGCGAGCCCTCCCGGTCCTCGGGCCGCGTCAGGATCAGGACAGGGCGCGGACGGCCTCGCCGAGTACGGCGATCCCTTCGGCGATGCCGGACGGTGAGCTCGCGGCGTACCCGAGGACCAGTCCCGGCCGGTGCGGGCCGGTGGTGTGCCAGGAGAGCGGCTGCACCTTCACCCCGCGGGCGAGCGCCGCGGCCGCCAGTGCGGTGTCGGAGAACCCGGCGTCGAAGGTGATCATCAGATGGAGGCCCGCCGCGGCACCGTGCACCCGCGCGCCCGGGAGCCGGGCCGTGACCGCCTCGATCATGGCGTCGCGGCGGCGGCGGTGCCGGCGCCGGATCAGCCGCAGATGACGCTCCATCTCGCCGGACTCCATCAGCCGGGCCAGCACGAGCTGCGGCAGCGCGGCATTGCCGAGGTCGGCGAAGCGCTTCGCGTCCACCAGCACGTCCCGGTATCGCGGCGGTGCGAGGACCCAGCCGGTCCGCAGGGCCGGGGCGAGGAGCTTGGAGACGCTGCCTGCATACAGGACGCGGTCGGGGAGCAGTGACCGCAGGGCGGCGACCGGGGGCCGGTCGTAGCGGTGCTCCGCGTCGTAGTCGTCCTCGACGATCAGCGCGCCGTCCCGGGCCGCCCACCGCATCAGCTCCCGGCGCCGCGCGCCGCCGAGCACCACCCCCGTCGGAAACTGGTGCGCGGGGGTCAGCAGCACGGCCGGCGCGCCGGTGGCACGCAGCGCGTCGACCCGTACGCCCTCGGCGTCGACCGGCACGGCCGGGGTGTCGAGGCCCCAGTGGTGCAGATGCTGCCGCGCCCCGAGCGAGCCGGGGTCCTCGACCGCGACCGCCGCGATCCCGTCGTCCCGGAACACCCGCGCGAGCAGCCCGAGTGCCTGCGCGGTCCCCGCCACCACCAGTACCTCTTCGGGATCCGCCCTGATCCCCCGGTTACGGGCCAGCCAGTGGGCCACCGCCACGCGCAGTTCCGGCCTCCCCCGCGGATCTCCGTAGCCGAGTCCCGCCGCGGGCAGCTCCGCCAGTACGGCCCGCTCTGCCCGCATCCACGCCGCCCGCGGAAACGCGGCGAGGTCGGGCACCCCGGGCGTCAGATCGATCCGTGCCGGCGCCGCGCGCAGAGCCTCGAAGATCTCGGGCCCGGGCCGGCCCGTGAACAGCCCGGGCCCCGGTGCCGGAGGCTCAGACGTGGGCACGGCCGCGGCGCCGGGCGCGGTCCCGGGAACGGGCGAGGTCCCTGGAACGGGCGCGCGCGAGGTTCCGGGAACGGGCGAGGTCCCGGCCCCGGGCGCGGGTGCGTCGGAGAGCCCCGGGGCCACCACCACGATCGTGCCCGCCCGGCCCCGGCCCGCGACGTGCCCCTCGTCCGTGAGACGCTGGTAAGCCTCGGTGACGACGCCGCGGGAAACCCGCAGATCCGCCGCCAGGACACGCGTCGCGGGCAGCCGGCTGCCCACCGGAAGCCGGCCGTCGGCGATCGCGAGGCGGAGGTGGCCGGCGAGCCAGTCGGCGAGACCGCCCGGCGGGGCCTCGCGCGTGTTCAGCTGGAGGAAGTCGGAACCGGTCGCATCCGGAATCATGGACCTGTCCGAATGGTTCTCATCAGTGCCGGTCACAGGACCATTGTGTGCCACGGCCGTCCGGCGGGTGGTGCGGGCGGAAAGGCACTGGAGCAAGCTGGGGTCACCGCCCCGTGAGGGGAGGAGGTGATCGTGTGGCAGCCGATCGTCAGGACTGGTCGGAGGGCCGTCGTGGACTCCGCACGGCCGAGGCCGGCGGGCCGGGTACTGGTGGGCCGGGTAGCTGGGCCCTGGAGGACGTTCTGCAAGGCACCTCGGCCGGCGTCGGCGCGCTCGGCACGGACCTCCGCTATCTCTTCGCCAACCCCGCCTACTGCAGGATCACCGGCGAGTCCCCGGCCGGCCTCGCGGGCCGGACCCCGAGCGCGGTCGCGGAACAGTACATAGGTCCGGCCGGTCTGCTGGCCGATGTGCTCGCCGACGGCATCCCGCGCGCCCGGGCCACCGGCCCCGGTGCCGGCTACCACACCACCTGTCTCCGGCTGGAGAACCACGGGACCGTGACCGGCGTCCTGTGCATCGTGATCCCGACCCCCACCCCCGAGCTGTACGAGGAGCTGGACCTGGCCAGGGCCCGGCTCGCCGCGGCGGACGAGGCCGTCGAGCGCATCGGGAGCTCCCTCGACGAGACCCGCACCTGCCGGGAGCTGGCGGACTTCCTCGAATCCTGGCTGGGGGATGCCGTGGCCGTCGACGTGCTCCCGCCCCCGCCCGCGAAGGGCACGCCGAAGGCGCCCACCCCGGCCAGGATGGTCCGTGCCGCGACGGCCGGCCCCGTCGAACTGCTCGGCGGCCGCTCCCGGAGCAACGAGGAGGCCCGGTCGGCGGCCCGGCGGGCGATGGAGTCCGGACTGCCCGCGACCGAGCACGGCGTCGCGGGCCGCGCCACGGTCCTCGCCGTACCGCTGGGGGCCACCGGCCGGAGCGGCCACGTGCTGGGGGTCGCCCTGCTGGGCCGTACGGGCTCCGCGTTCAGCGCGAACGACATCGCCATGGCCCGGCACGCGGCCCGCCGGGCGACCGTGGGCATCACGCACGCCCGTGAGTTCGAGTCGGAGCAGCGCAAGACCGTCGAGCTGCAGCGCGCTCTGCTGACCGAGCCAGGCAAGCCCCATCCCAACCTCGAGTTCGCCACCCGCTATCTGCCGGTCGGCACCAGCAATCTGGTGGGCGGCGACTGGTTCGAGACCGTACGCCTCCACTACGGGCGGACCTTGCTCGTCATGGGCGACGTGATGGGACACGGCGTCGATGCGGCCGTCGAGATGAACACGTACCGCGCGATGCTGCGCGATGTCGCCGCGGCCGATCTGCCGCCGCACCGGGTGCTGCGCCAGCTCGACCTCGCCATCGCCGACACCAGCGCCCGGCCGGCGACGTGCCTGCTCGTCCGGGTCGACCCGGCCCGCGGAATCGGCTCGTTCTCCAGCGCCGGTCATCTGCCACCCGTCGTCTTCACCAGCGACGGGACGGCGGAGCTCGTCGACGTACCGGCCGGGCCTCCGCTCGGCACCGGTCTCGGGGGGTACGAACTCGTCACCCGCGAGCTCACCCCGGACGACACGCTGCTGCTGTACACGGACGGCCTGGTGGAGCGGCGCGACGAGGACATCGACGAGTCGCTGGCACGGCTGACCCGGGTACGGCAGCCCTGCACCGCACCGGTGGAGGATCTGGTCGACGCGGTGGTGACCACGCTCGACGCGGAGCACGCGGAGGACGATGTCGCGCTGCTCGCCGCCCGCATCCGCCGCCGCCGCCCTGCCCAGGTCACGGAGGAACAGCCGCTCCAGAGCCAGGTGCGGGCCTGACAGGGGTCCGGAGCGAGGACTGGCCGGTCCTGCAGAGCCCCGCAGGACAAGGGGCCTGGCAGGACAAGGGGCCTGGACGGTCGGGCGCAGCAGCATCTGCGCCACGTCGTCGGCGCTGGGAGCGGCACGGTAACGGTCCTCGGTACACCGGGTCGTTGAGCCACGGCAGCGCCCCCCACAAGCGGCCGGCCGAGCAGGTCGCGCCGGGGCGGGCCCGACAGCGCCGCGGCAGCCGGGTTGACGAAGGCGATCCGAGCGACAGGTCCTAGGATCCCTGATTCTGCTCCGGCTCCGCCGGGGCCTCGCCCGGTTCCTCCTGCTGCTCCTCCTGCTGCTGCTCCTCCTGCTGCTCCTGGGTCGGAGGTTCGACCGGCTGCTGCTCCTGGGTGGGAGGTTCGATGGTCGGGGGCGCGGGCTTCGTCGGCTCCGCCGGTTCCGATACTGCCGGTGGCGAAGGTGACGGCTCCGGGGGCGTCAGCCCGGTGGGCGGCACGTTCGGCGTGGTCCCGCCCGTCGTCGCCGGTCCCGTCGTGGGCTTTTCCGGGCTCGGCGACGGGCTCTGCGCCGGCGTCGGCTCGGTGGGGCTCTCGGAGAACTCGTGCTCCGTCGTCTCGCTCTTCGACGGCGTCGGCTTGGTCGGGCTCTTCGGCGGCGTCGAGCCCTTGTCCTTGTCCTTGTCCTTGTCCTTGTCCTTGTCCTTGTCCTTGTCCTTGTCGGTCTCGTCCTTGTCGGTCTTGCCCTTGTCCTTGTCCTTGTCCTTGTCGGTCTCGTCCTTGTCGGTCTCGTCCTTGTCGGTCTTGCCCTTGTCCTTGTCCTTGTCGGTCTTGCCCTTGTCGGTCTCGTCCGTGTCGGTCTCGTCCGTGTCGTCCGTGTCGCCGTCGGGTTCCTCTTCGTCGGCGGGCCCGGTGGGCGTCGGCACGAACGGGGCCGGGACCGGGGTCAGGGGATGACGGGGCGCCGGGGCCGGCTTGTCCGTTCCGCCGGTGGTGTCTCCGCGCTCACGGGCGAAGTACGTCTCGTCCTTGGGGTCGTACGCCACGAAGGTCTTCACGGCGGTCGGCGAGGACTGGATGGCCACGGTGTTGGACGCGCGGTATCCGGGCCAGGCCTCGCCCTTCTGCTGGGGCGTGCCGCCCCGGACGATGACGGGGGGCGCCAGTGGGTTCCCGCAGGCGCACCGCACGCGCGGCACTCCGCGGTCGTCGACGAGGACGGCGGTGCCGGCCTGCAGCACGGCCTGGTAGGGGGTGGCTTTGCCGGCGGCGTAGCTGTGGTTGGTGACCCGGGTGTCCATCCGCAGGGTGAGGGGGGTCAGGGAGCGGAGATAGCCGGGGACCGCGGACGGCGCGATGCCGAGGGCCGACGCGAAGGCGGTGTTCTTGGCGGGCGCGGCGGAGAGTTCGCGGATCTGCATCTCGGTGTCGCAACTGGCGAGCTCACGGGTCCCGCCGTACAGACCGGGGATCGAACCCCGCACGCCTCGGGTGACGTTGCCTTCGGTCGGCGTCGCGGTGGTGGCCCCGCGTGGCAGGACCGCGGCCGGTTGCGCCGTCGCGGTGGCGCGCGCCGTGGACGCCGTGAAGGGGTCGGGGCCGGTCGAACTCGCGGTCTCCAGGAGGACCTCGCCACCGTACGCGGGTTCGGGGCGGGTGAGGACGATGGCGAGGGCGACGGCCGCGGCGAGTACCGCGGCGATCGACGCGATCCTCGGTATGGAGCGCCACCAGGGGCGCCCGTTACCCGTTGCGGCGCCCGCGGGGCCCTCGGGACCTGACGGACCACCGCCGGACGGTCCTGCCCCTCCCCCGCCGCTCGGCGGCCCGCCCGGCGGCCCGCCCGGTGGCTCGGGGGGTGGCGGCGGTGGCGCGGATTCCGGGCCCGACAGCGGTCCGGACGGAGGTCCGGTGGGTCGGCCTGACGGCGGTTGGGCGCTCACGGGCTCTACTTCCCAGACGTCCCGGACTCCCGCGTTCCGGAGGTCCCGGACATCCCAGCTGTCCCAGAGATTCGGAGAAGCCTTCCCCCAATTGTGTGCTCCGCTCCCGCACAGCCCGCAAGCCGGACCGGGGTCGGACCCTCCGGCGCGCGGCGGACGTCTTCGCTGCCTACCGTGGACAGAGTGAGCCAGTACCCATCGACCGCAAGGGCCGGTGCCGCACACACCGTACGGGACTGGCGTGACGCGCTGGTGGCGGTCCTCGCGGGCCTCGCCGCCATGATCGTGGTGGCCGCACTCGGCCTGTGGGCGGCGGGCGGGGCGGACCTTCCCGACGGCGCCTTCCCGCATGTCGTCGCCGCCCTCGTCGTCATGGCGGCCGGCGGCACCGTGGATCTCGCCGGGGACGCGGGCTTCGTCGCCGAGTCGCAGGCCGAACTCGCTGTCATGCCGTTGTCCGTGAGCCTCGTCGGCGCCCTGGTGACGGCCGGGTTGTTCCTGCGGCCGCTGCGGCACCGCGCCGTGGCCCGGACCCGTGAGCTGCTCGGCCGGTTCGTCCAGCTCGCGGTCCTGTGGCTGCTGGGGCTCGCGGGGCTCGCCGGACTGGCCCGGCACACCTTCGAGCTCTCGCTCGGCAAGGACTCCCTGGTCGGTGACATCGGCGACTTCCTCGACGCCTCGCCGAAGGTCGGCTTCCGGGCGGACGTGGGACTCACACTCCTCTTCGGCCTGCTGTGGCTCATCGGTGTGGTCGCGATGGCGCTCCTGGTGTCCCGGAAGGCTCCGCTGCCCACCCGGCTGGTGCGCTTTCAGGAGTCGGTCCGCCCGGCCGCGTTCGCGATGGTCGCGCTGCTGCTCGCGTACGTCGTCGTGGGCCTGTGCGTCGGGCTCGTGGTCGCCGCGACCCGCGGGCACCCGGACCGGACGTTCGCGGTGATCCTGCTGGGCCTGCCCAACATCGCCTGGCCGTCGCTCACCCTCGGCCTCGGCGCCTCCTGGAACGGCCGGGTGGAAGGGCCCTTCGGGCTGCCGATGCCGCAGTCGCTGGACGCTGTCCTGCGCACCGAGGACACGGCGACGCTGAATGTCTCCACGCTCGCCGAGCACAATGCGCAGCTGTGGTGGCTCGTTGTCGTGGCCATCGTCCTGGTGCTCGCCGCGGCGTTCCTCATGGCGGTGCGGTCACCGGCGCGCATGCGGCCGTGGCAGCATGCCCTGCACATGGGCGTGGCACTGGCTCTCACGGTGCTGGTGGTCTGCCTGCTCAGCCCGCTCTCCGCCCGGTTCGCACTGTCCCTGATCGGCATCGGGGACCTCGAGGGGCTGGGCGGCGAGGTGCAGCTGCAGCCCCATCTGTGGACGGCCGTTGGCCTCGGTCTGGTCTGGGGGCTCGTCGCCGGGCCGCTCGGTTCCCTGATGGCCGCCCGGGTACGGCGCCGCGGCGAGGTGGAGACCGCCCCCGGCGTCCCGGCCCGCGACCGGTCGCGGAGGTACTGACCCGTACGATCCGGGTGTGCTGGTGGCGTTCGCCCGCGGCCGGCGTTCACCCGCGGCCGACGCCTCCCTCACCACCGCCCGTACCGGGGGCCGGCGGTGTGGGCCCGCTCGGAGTGACGATCTGCGTCGGCGTCGGGTCGGCGGGCTTCTCCGTCGGGGCTCCGCCCGAGGGCTTGCTGTCCATGGTTGCGTCGTGCGGCGGCGATTCGGTCGCGAAGGTGGCCAGCCGCTTGCCGTCGCAGTACACCCACCGCTCGTGTTCGGCTTCGTACAGCCACACCGCCTCGCCGTCCACGAGCATCCCCACGTGCAGACCGCGGGTGCGTGTGCGGAACGTCTCGCCGTCCATCTGGCCCGTGGCCAACGATTCCACCGCGCTCCGGTACTCGGCCAGGGCTTTCTCAGCCCGGGCGAGCAGCGGCCGCGGGTCCGCCGTACGGGCGAGCGGCTGACCGGCCGCCGGAGGGGCCTGCGGTACGGCGATGAGCAGCCGGCCGTCGACCCAGGCCGACCAGCCGTTGGCGCACAGGATCTGGCCCCAGTCGCCGCGCCGGTCGACGAGCTCGACCGGCAGGAAGGGGTCCAGCGGCGCGCTGGGACGGTTGACGTCGGGGGCCTCCCAGGTGGCGATCCCGTCACCTGGGACGACATGGGTGGGCCGGAAGCCCGGCACGGAAACGGAATCGATCACGTCGTCACCGCTCTCTACTTGCGCATGATCGCGGGCTCATGACGTCGCAGCAGCCGGGCGACGACGAACCAGAGCACGATGGAGAACACCACCAGGACACCCATGCTGATCAGCCACGCGTCGGCGGCGTGCTCGAACAGCGGGTCGGCGAACTTCTCCTCCGGCACGATTCTGCCGAGGTCGATCGTCGCCGCCGAGGCCGCGAAGCCCCACCGGGCCGGCACCAGCCATGTCAGCTGCTCCAGTCCCACCACGCCGTACAGCCTCACCAGAGCACCGCAGAAGACGATCTGGACCATGGTGATGAGCACCAGCAGAGGCATGGTGACCTCTTCCTTGCTCACCAGTGCGGAGACGACGAGGCCGAGCATCATCGCGCAGAACGACAACAGCGCGACGGCCAGGGTGATTTCGATGAGCGGCGGCAACAGGACGCCTTCGCCGCCGGGAGAGTTGAGATTGACGCCGAAAAGTCCGACGAGGGTCATGACGACGGCCTGGACGACCGTGATCACGCCCAGCACCACCACCTTGGACGTCAGATAGGCGGATCTGGACAGACCGACGGCGCGCTCCCGCCGGTAGATGACGCGTTCCTTGACGAGTTCGCGCACCGCGTTCGCCGCCCCGGTCAGGACCGCACCCACGCACAGGACGAGCAGGGCGTAGATCGCGGTTTCCAGATCGAGTTTGCTGCCGGCCATGATCCGCGCCATCGCGCCCATCCCGAACGGCAGCGCGACCATGACGAGCAGGAACGTCCGGTCGGTGCTCAGCACGGCCGCGTAACGCCGTACGAGGGTCTGCAGTTGGGCGACCCACCTCTGCGATTTGGGCGGGGGCTGCGCGAAACCCTGGGGCAGCCGCTCGCGGGCGAGCCGGGGCTGCATGCTCGAGTCGACGTACTGGCGGTAGAACGGCGATGCGAGGTACTGCCCCGCCCAGTCGCGTCCGCGATCGTTCTCGAACGCCTCGAAGGCTTCGGGCCACTCCTCGAAGCCGAAGAAGGCGAGGGCGTCCTCGGGTTTGCCGAAGTAGGCGACCCGGCCGCCGGGCGCCATCACGAGCAGCCGGTCGCACACCTCGAGGCTGAGCACGCTGTGGGTGACGACGATGACCGTACGGCCGTCGTCGGCGAGGCCTCGCAGCATGTTCATCACCGAGCGGTCCATCCCGGGGTCGAGGCCGGAGGTGGGCTCGTCGAGGAAGAGCAGCGACGGCTTCGTCAGCAGCTCCAGGGCGACGCTGACCCTCTTGCGCTGGCCGCCGGAGAGGCTGTGAATGGTCTGGTCCCCCCGCTGTTCGAGGCCCAGCTCACGGATGACCTCATCGACCCGTGCCTCGCGTTCCGCGGGCGTGGTGTCCTCGGGGAAGCGCAGTTCGGCGGCGTAACCGAGGGCCCGCCGGACGGTGAGCTGGATGTGCAGGATGTCGTCCTGCGGTACGAGTCCGATACGCCGGCGCAGCTCGGCGTAGTCGCGGTACAGGTCGCGGCCGTCGTAGAGGACGGTGCCGTGGTCGGCCGGGCGCAGCCCGGTGAGCGCGTTGAGCAGGGTCGACTTTCCGGCGCCGCTGGGTCCGACGACGGCGAGCAGGCACTTCTCGCCGACGGGGAACGAGACATGTTCGAGGAGAACCTTGCGGCCCTCGTCGACGGCGACGGCGAGATCCTGGACGTCCAGCGAGACCTCGCCGGAATCGACGAACTCCTGCAGCTCGTCGCCGACGAGGCGGAACGCGGAGTGGCCGACGCCGATGATGTCCCCGGCGGAGACCGTGGCGAGGGTGATGGGCTGCCCGTTGAGATAGGTGCCGTTGTGGCTGCCGACGTCGGCGATCTCGAACGTACCGTCCGGATGGAAGCGCAGTTCGGCGTGGCGGCGGGAGACCACGAGGTCGTCGATGACGACGTCGTTGTCGGCGCCGCGGCCGATGCGGACCGTTCGGGTGGGCAGCGGGCGCACGGTGGTGGGCTGCTGGAACGTGCCGGTGGCGGAGGGCATGGAGACGGCGGAGAGGCGGGCCTCGCCGGGCGGGCGCGGCGGCGCGGGCTCCGGCGGGGACGCCGAGCCGACGAGGACCGCGCGCGGACCGTCGTCGGGGTTGCCGAACCGTATGACGGTGCCGGGACCCACGTCCGACTCCTGGATGCGGCAGCCCTCCGCGTAGGTGCCGTTGGTGCTGTGCGCGTCCTCCAGCGTCCATTGGCCGGCCACGGTCCTGAGGACGGCGTGGTGCCACGACACCCGGGCGTCGTCGAGGACGATCTCGCTCATGGGGTCGCGGCCGACGTGGTACACCCGGCCCGGGCTCATCAACGTCGAGCCCCCGTCGGTTTCGATGACCAGCTCGGGCGCGGTCGGCGCTGCGGGCCGCTCAGCCATGCCTCGATCTTATCTTTTGATCTCTTTGCTCGCCCGATGTCGGCTTTGCCCGCCTGATGTCGGCCCGCCGGCGCGGCGGACCGGGGTCGGGCGGTGACGAGGACGACCTCGGTCGCTTCAGCACGGACCTGACCGGACCGGGGTGCCGACCGGGCGGCCCGCCGTCAGGCCACGGAGGGGACGACCTGGGCCGGTATGCGCCGCTCGTCGTGATGGATCGGGGTGTGCGCGCCGGTCAGTGAGATCCCGCTGCCACCGCGCCGGCCGGCGACGATCTCCGCCGCGATCGACAGGGCCGTCTCCTCGGGCGTACGGGCGCCCAGGTCGAGGCCGATCGGCGAGCGCAGCCTGGCGAGTTCCAGCTCGGTGACGCCGACCTCGCGCAGCCGTGTGTTGCGGTCCTCGTGGGTGCGGCGGGAGCCCATCGCGCCGACGTAGGCGACGGGCAGCTTCAGCGCCAGTTCCAGCAGGGGCACGTCGAACTTGGCGTCATGGGTGAGGACGCACAGCACCGTGCGGCCGTCGGTCTCCGTCGACTCCAGGTATCTGTGCGGCCAGTCGACGACGATCTCGTCCGCCTCGGGGAAGCGCACCTTCGTCGCGAAGACCGGGCGGGCGTCGCACACGGTCACGTGGTAGCCGAGGAACTTCCCGACCCGTACCAGCGCGGACGCGAAGTCGATCGCACCGAAGACGATCATCCGGGGGGCGGGGACGCTCGACTCGACGAGCAGGGTCAGCGGCCGCCCGCAGCGGGCGCCGTCGGCGCCGATGACGGCGGTGCCGGTACGGCCCGCGTCCAGCATCGCGCGGGCCTCGCCGGCGGCGGTGCGGTCCAGTTCCGGGTGGCCGCCGAGGCGGCCGTCGTACGAGCCGTCCGTACGGACGAGCAGGGCGCGGCCCATCAGCTCGGCGGGTCCGTCGGTGATCCGCGCGACCGCCGCTGCCTCCCCTCGCGCGGCGGCGGTCAGCGCGGCCGCGAAGATCTCCCTGGCGGGAGAGTCCGCGCGTACCGGGGTGACGAGGATGTCGATGATCCCGCCGCAGGTCAGACCGACGGCGAAGGCATCCTCGTCGCTGTACCCGAAGCGCTCGAGCACGGTTTCGCCGTCCTCGAGCGCCTGCCGGCACAGGTCGTACACGGCGCCCTCGACGCATCCCCCGGAGACCGACCCGACCGCCGAGCCCTCGCCGTCGACGGCGAGCGCGGCACCGGGCTGACGGGGCGCACTGCCGCCGACCGCCACCACGGTGGCGACGGCGAAGTCACGCCCTTGCTCGACCCACCGGTGCAGCTCGTCGGCGATGTCCAGCATGTCGGTCTCCTCAGGGGGTCAAAGAATGCGCGGAGGGCTGGGTCCCGTCCGCCCGATCTTGCCTCGGGCTCGATCGGGCGGACAGGACCTGGGCGGGGTCAGTGGACCCCCAGCCACCCTTCGATCGGGTTGAGGGCGAAGAACACGATGAAGATCGCGGTCAGGCCCCACATGAAGCCGCCCACTTCACGGGCCTTGCCCTGGGCGGCCTTGATGGCGACGTAGGAGATGACACCGGCGGCCACACCCGGGGTGATGCTGTAGGTGAACGGCATCAGCACGACGGTGAGGAAGACCGGGATGGCGACCGAGCGGTCGCTCCAGTCCACGTGCTTGGCGTTCTGCATCATCATCGCGCCGATGACGACCAGGGCCGCGGAGGCGACCTGGGGCGGCACGATCGCGGTCAGCGGGGTGAAGAAGAGGCACGCGGCGAAGAACAGGCCGGTGACGACCGAGGCGAGGCCGGTCCTGGCGCCCTCTCCGACGCCGGTGGCCGATTCGACGAACACGGTCTGGCCGGAGCCGCCCGAGACACCGCCGATCGCACCGCCGGCACCGTCGATGAACAGCGCCTTCGACAGACCGGGCATCCGGCCCTTGTCGTCGGCGAGGTTGGCCTCGGTGCCGACACCGATGATGGTGGCCATGGCGTCGAAGAAGCCGGCCAGCACCAGCGTGAAGACGATGAAGCCGACGGTGATCGCCCCGACGTCGCCCCAGCCGCCGAACTCGACGTGTCCGAAGAGCGAGAAGTCGGGCATGGAGACCGCGCTGCCGCCGAGCTCCGGCGGGGCCATGTTCCACGCCTTGGCGTCGAGGCCGGCCACGTTGTGGACGACGACCGCGACCACGGTGCCGACGACGATGCCGATCAGGATCGCGCCGGGGATCGCGCGGGCCTGCAGCATGAAGATCAGGAGCAGGGTGAAGCAGAAGATCAGGACGGGCCAGCCCGCGAGCTCGCCGCCGACGCCGAGGGTGACCGGCGGTCCGAACTCCGAGCCCTTGCCGACGAAGCCCGACTTGACGAGGCCGATCAGGGCGATGAACAGGCCGATGCCCATGGTGATGCCGTGCTTCAGCGGGAGCGGGATCGCGTTCATGATCAGCTCACGCAGACCGGTGACCACCAGGAGGCAGATCACCAGGCCGTACGCCACACACATGGCCATGGCCTGCGGCCAGGTCATCTGGGGCACTACTTGCGAGGCGAGAACGCCGGAGACGCTCAGGCCGGCCGCGAGGGCGAGCGGAACCTTGCCGACGAAGCCCATCAGCAAGGTGGTCGCGGCGGCCGCGAAGGCAGTCGCAGTGATGAGTCCCGGCTGGCTGAGGACGTTGCCCGCAACGTCCTTGCCATTGAGGATCAGGGGGTTGAGCAAGAGGATGTACGCCATCGCCATGAAGGTGGTGATGCCGCCGCGCACCTCACGCGCGACCGTCGATCCTCTTTCGGATATGTGAAAGTACCGGTCGAGCCAAGACCTACCGGCGGGGACGTGCGAGCCGGGGCCCGCGTCCTCCGATGCGGTCCTGGGCTCCACTGACGACTGGGTCATGGTGCCTACTCCCAAGGTTCAAAGGGGCACCCGCATAAGACTTGGAACGTCAGACAAGCTGCGGGATTTGGGATCTTGCGTTGGCTGCACGACCCGGGGGACGGCCCGAGACGAACGGGGCTGCAGATCGGGGAGCCACGGGGACTGGCTCGACTCTGCAGTTCTTCGGGTGTTGCTGGGTGTTGCTGTGTGTTGTTGCTGACCGCGAGCGGTGCGGCTCCGGGTTGAAGGCGGTCCGGGAACGAGTCCCCGGGAACCACCTCCGCTCCGGACGGAGGAGGGGTCCAGGGGACGGGTCCCCAGGTCACCTCCCCCGGAGAGGGAAGCGGCCCGGGAGACAAGTCCCACGAACCACCTCCGCCCCGGAGGGGAAAGCGGCCCCGGGAGACGAGTCCCCAGGTCACCTCCCCCGGAGAGGAAAGCGGCCCGGGAGACGAGTCCCCGGGTCACCTCCCCCGGAGGGGGTTATGGGGGGCCGGGGGGACGAAGTCCCCCCAGCACCCCCGGGAGGGTTACGTGCCGGTGAGGTGCTCGGGGCGTACCGGCGTCCTGTTGAGCTCCAGACCCGTCGCGTTCCGGATCGCCGCGAGGACGGCCGGGGTGGACGACAGGGTCGGGGCCTCGCCGATGCCACGGAGCCCGTACGGGGCGTGCTCATCGGCGAGTTCGAGCACATCGACCGGGATGGTCGGCGTGTCGAGAATCGTGGGGATCAGATAGTCCGTGAAGGAGGGGTTGCGCACCTTCGCGGTCTTCGGGTCGACGATGATCTCCTCCATGACCGCCACGCCCAGGCCCTGGGTGGTGCCGCCCTGGATCTGGCCGACGACGGACAGCGGGTTGAGCGCCTTGCCGACGTCCTGGGCGCAGGCCAGCTCGATGACCTTGACCAGGCCCAGCTCCGTGTCCACCTCGACGACCGCGCGGTGCGCGGCGAACGAGTACTGGACGTGGCCGTTGCCCTGACCGGTGCGCAGGTCGAAGGCCTCGGTGGGACGGTGGCGCCACTCGAGCTCCAGCTCGACGGCCTCGTCCTCCAGCACATCGACCAGGTCGGCGAGGACCTCGCCGCCGTCGGTGACGACCTTGCCGCCTTCGAGCAGCAGCTCGGCGGTGGCCCAGGCCGGGTGGTAGGAACCGAACTTGCGGCGGCCGATCTCCAGGACCTTCTCGCGGACGGCCTCGCAGGAGTTCTTGACCGCGCCGCCGGTGACGTACGTCTGGCGGGAGGCCGAGGTGGAGCCGGCGGAGCCGACCTGCGTGTCGGCCGGGTGGATCGTCACCTGTGTGACGCCCAGCTCCGTGCGGGCGATCTGGGCGTGGACGGTGACACCGCCCTGGCCGACCTCCGCCATCGCGGTGTGCACGGTCGCGACCGGCTCACCGTTGATGACCTCCATGCGCACCTTGGCGGTGGAGTAGTCGTCGAAGCCCTCGGAGAATCCGACGTTCTTGATGCCGACCGCGTAGCCGACGCCGCGGACGACGCCCTCACCGTGTGTCGTGTTGGACAGACCGCCGGGCAGGGCGCGTACGTCCGCGTCACCGCCGGCGACCTCCCACTGGCGCTCCGGCGGGAGCGGGCGGGCCTTGATGCGGCGCAGCAGCTCGGCCACCGGGGCCGGCGAGTCGACCGGCTGGCCGGTCGGCATGATCGTGCCCTGCTCCATGGCGTTCAGCTGCCGGAACTCGACCGGGTCGATACCCAGCTCCGCCGCCAGCTTGTCCATCTGCGCCTCGTAGGCGAAGCACGCCTGGACCGCGCCGAAGCCGCGCATCGCGCCACAGGGCGGGTTGTTG
Organism: Streptomyces sp. NPDC043870; assembly: GCF_056435785.1. NCBI lineage: Bacteria > Bacillati > Actinomycetota > Actinomycetes > Kitasatosporales > Streptomycetaceae > Streptomyces > Streptomyces sp. NPDC043870. The sequence continues at coordinate 44,344 of NZ_JBWKDT010000009.1, read as the reverse complement.
GTGTAGAGCGCGATCGCCTCGATGTCGACGTCGTCGATGACGTACGGGCCGACGGAGAGGGAGGAGGCGTTGCCGACGACCGCCGGGGAGGCCGACGCATAGGCGCCGCCGTCCAGGACGATCCTGCACTTCATGTGCGTGAGCTTGCCGTCCTTGGTGGCGCCGTGCTCGTAGTAGAGCTTCGCCGGGTGGCGGTGGACGTGCCCGAAGAAGGACTCGAACCGGTTGTAGACGATCTTGACCGGCTTGCCGGTGCGCAGCGCCAGCAGGCAGGCGTGGATCTGCATCGACAGGTCCTCGCGGCCGCCGAAGGCGCCGCCGACGCCGGAGAGCGTCAGCCGGACCTTCTCCTCGGGCAGGCCGAGGACCGGGGCGATCTGGCGGAGGTCCGAGTGCAGCCACTGGGTGGCGACGTACAGGTCGACACCGCCGTCCTCGGCGGGTACGGCGAGGCCGGACTCGGGGCCGAGGAAGGCCTGGTCCTGCATGCCGAACGTGTACTCGCCCTTGACGATCACGTCGGCGCGCTTGGCGGCCTCGGCCGCGTTGCCGCGGACGATCGGCTGGCGGTGCACGATGTTCGGGTGCGGGACGTGACCGATGTGGTGGTCGTCGCGGCCCTCGTGGACCAGGACCGCGCCGGGCGCGGTCGCCGAGGCCTCGTCGGTGATGACCGGCAGCTCGGCGTACTCGATCTTGATCTTGGCGGCGGCACGGCGCGCGGTCTCCGGATGGTCGGCGGCGACCAGGGCCACCGGCTCACCGTGGTGGCGGACCTTCTTGTGCGCGAGGACCGGGGTGTCCTGGATCTCCAGGCCGTAGTTCTTCATCGCGGCCGGCAGGTCGTCGTACGTCAGCACCGCGTAGACGCCGGGCATCGCCACGGCCTCGGAGATGTCGATCGACTTGATCTCGGCGTGCGCGACGGTGGAGCGCAGCGTCTGGCCCCAGAGCATGTCCTCGTGCCACATGTCCGAGGAGTACGCGAACTCACCGGTGACCTTGAGGGTGCCGTCGGGGCGCAGCGTGGACTCGCCGATGCCGCCCTTGGTCTGCGATCCCTGGGTGACCTTGGTGGGTGTGCCTGCCGGGACGGCGGCGACTCGTGGATTCAGCGCCATGGTGCTCAGACCGCCTCTTCCTGACGGGCGGCCGCGAGGCGGACCGCGTCGAGGATCTTCTCGTAACCGGTGCAGCGGCAGAGGTTGCCGGAGAGCGCTTCACGGATGTCCGCGTCGGACGGGGAGGCGTTGCGCTCCAGCAGCTCGTCGGCCGCGACCAGCAGACCCGGGGTGCAGAAGCCGCACTGCACGGCGCCGGCGTCGATGAACGCCTGCTGGATCGGGGCGAGCTCGGTGCCCTCGCCGGTCTGCGAGTCGGTGCCCTTGGCGGTCCAGCCCTGCGCCTCCTGCAGCGAGGTGCCGCCGCAGGCGCCGGTGCCACAGGCACCGCCGTGCTCGGAGCGCTGCTTGGCGAAGTCCGCCAGACCCTCGACGGTGACGACCTCGCGGCCCTCGACCTGACCGGCGGCGACCAGACACGAACAGACCGGCACCCCGTCGAGGCGGACCGTGCAGGAGCCGCACTCGCCCTGCTCACAGGCGTTCTTGGAACCGGGCAGGCCCAGGCGCTCACGCAGCACGTAGAGGAGGCTCTCGCCCTCCCAGACGTCGTCGGCTTCCTGCTTACGGCCGTTGACCGTGAAATTCACGCGCATGGTTATGCAGCTCCTTCAAGCGTGCGGCCGGTGCCGCGGTACTGCTCCCAGGTCCAGCCGAGCGTGCGGCGGGCCATGATGCCGACCGCGTGACGGCGGTACTTGGCGGTGCCACGGACGTCGTCGATCGGGTTGCAGGCGGCGGAGGCCAGCTCCGCGAACTGCTTGGCGATCGAGGGAGTGATGATCTTGCCGCTCTCCCAGAAGCCGCCTTCTTCGAGCGCGGCGTTCAGGAACTCCTCGGCGGCCTTGGCGCGCACCGGGGTGGGCGCGGCCGAGCCGATGCCGGTCTTCACCGTGCGGGTCTCGGGGTGCAGAGCGATACCGAAGGCGCACACCGCGATGACCATCGCGTTGCGGGTGCCGACCTTCGAGTACTGCTGAGGCCCGTCGGCCTTCTTGATGTGGACGGCCCTGATGAGCTCGTCCGGGGCGAGCGCGTTGCGCTTCACGCCGGTGTAGAACTCGTCGATCGGGATGAAGCGCGCCCCCCGTACCGACTCGACCTCGACCTCGGCGCCGGCGGCCAGCAGGGCCGGGTGGGCGTCACCGGCCGGGGACGCGGTGCCGAGGTTGCCGCCGACGCCGCCGCGGTTGCGGATCTGCGGCGAGGCGACGGTGTGCGAGGCGAGCGCCAGGCCGGGCAGCTCGGCCCGCAGGTTCTCCATGATCTGGGTGTACGGAACGGAGGCGCCCAGGCGGACGTTCTCCTCGCCGACTTCCCATTCGCGCAGCTCGACGATGCGGTTCAGGTCCAGGAGGTACTCGGGCCGCCGGTGGTCGAAGTTGATCTCGACCATGATGTCGGTGCCACCCGCAATGGGCACAGCGGTGGGGTGCTCTGCCTTGGCGGCGAGCGCCTCCTCCCAGCTGGCGGGGCGAAGGAAGTCCATGAGTGGCTCTCTTCTACGTGATTCGGTCGTTCTCAGGGGCTGGGGACGGCCGGCCCTCGACTGGTTATTCATGTCCTGTTAACGCGGTGTGGCCCAAGTACACAAGCACCGCCCCGCCCGGTGCAGTCACCGAAACCATGAAGGAGTTGGCTGGTCGCCACCCTCGTCTTGTAGATTCGAACGAAAGGCGAGGCTCAGTAACCTCTCCGTTTTCCTCCCGAAACCAACGGCACACCCATCAGCACAGTCCAACGGCAACAACGAGACAGATCGGCGGCGACGAGATGCGGCTGCGCGCACTGCTGGAGACCGACGCGCTGGGACTGCGGCTGCTCGGCGGCGACGACGAGCTGGACCGCACCGTCCGCGGCGTGATGACGACCGACCTACGGGACCCGAGCCGCTATCTCTCGGGCGGTGAGCTGGTCCTCACCGGGCTCGCCTGGCGACGCACCGCCGATGATTCCGAGCCTTTTGTACGTATTCTCGCAAGCGCTGGGGTCGCGGGACTCGCGGCGGGCGAGGCGGAGCTCGGAGACATCCCCGACGACCTCGTGCAGGCGTGCGTACGGCACCGGCTGCCACTGTTCGCGGTCAATGAGGACGTTGCGTTCGCGACGATCACCGAGTATGTGGTGCGACAGGTTTCCGGCGAGCGGGCCGGGGACCTGGCCGCCGTCGTCGACCGGCACCGCCGGCTGATGACCTCCGGACCCACGGGCGGCGGCCCCGAGGTGGTTCTCGACCTCCTGGGCTCCGACCTGGACCTTCGGGCCTGGGTCCTCTCCCCCACCGGCCGGCAGATCGCGGGCGCCGGTGAGCCGCTGACCGCCGAGGTAAGCGCCGCGCTCGCCGCCGAGCATCTGGCGGCGACCCGCACCGGGCGGCGCGGCCCGCACCGCGCGACCGCCGCGGGCGTCACGTATTCGCTCTTCCCGATCCGTAACACCGGACGCGGCGCCGTCCCGGCGTCCCGGGACGTCCGCGAGACCGTGCTGTCCGACTGGCTGCTCGCGGTCGAGGCCGACGCCTCCGACTGGCCCGCGGCCCGCCTCGACCTGCTGCAGGGCGTCACCCAGCTGATCGCCGTCGAGCGGGACCGGCGCGAGGCGGCCCGTACGGTACGGCGCCGGCTCGCCCAGGAGGTCCTGGAACTCGTCCAGGCCGGCGCCGCGCCCGCCGAGATCGCGGCCCGGCTGCGGGTAGCCGCACCCGTACTGCTCCCCGGCCTCGGCACCGCGCCGCACTGGCAGGTCGTCGTCGCGCGCGTCGAGTGGGAGCAGGAAGACGGCGGGGCCCCGATCGAGGCCGGCCCCGTCACCCAGTCGCTGCTGGAGGAGATCCTGGTCGACCCCGCGACGACGGGTTCGGACTCCGCCGACCGCATCGCCGTGGCGCACACCGGGGACGAGGCGATCGCGCTCGTGCCCCTGCCCGCGGTCACCGTCACCGCGGACGCCGACCTGCTCGACAGCCCGCCCGCCGACGTGGCAGACATGGCCGACATCGGGCTGCACGCGGACGCCCTGCTCGCCGCCGTCCGCGAGCCCCTGTCCGCGGGGCTCGACGGGGACGGCCGCCTCACCCTCGGCGTCAGCGCCGCCGTCCACTCGGCGGAGGGCCTGCGCGGCGCCCTGGAAGAGGCCCGGCACGCCCGCCGCGTCGCCGCGGCACGCCCGGGCCGGGTGTGCGCGGCCGGCCACCACGAGCTCGCCTCGCACGTCCTGCTGCTGCCGTTCGTCCCCGACGACGTACGCCGGGCCTTCACGGCACGTCTCCTCGACCCGCTGCGCGACTACGACCGCAGGCACCGGGCGGAACTCATCCCGACACTGGAGGCGTTCCTGGACTGCGACGGCTCCTGGACGCGCTGTGCGACCCGGCTGCACCTGCATGTGAACACGCTGCGGTACCGGGTAGGCCGGATCGAGCAGCTGACGGGGCGGGACCTGTCGCGACTCGAGGACAAGCTGGACTTCTTCCTCGCGCTGCGGATGTCCTAGCGAAGCAGGGGGTACGCGGTACCCCCCCGGCGGGGGCGGCAGCTTCGCGCCGCGCCACACGCGACCCGTCCCGTGGGCCAGGACCGGGCGCCGGGCCCAAGCCCACGGCACACAGCGCCTCCGGAGTTCGGGGTTCGGGGTTCGGGGCAGCCGCTTCGCACCGCGGAACCTTCGCCTCCGGCGAGGGAGTTCGGCCGCGGCCGGGCTCCCAGGGCGCCGGGTGTCAAACGGCATACGCCCGTTCACCCGAAATGACGACAAGCGGATCAGTGGGCCGTTGAATTCCGGCGAATTCCATCCGCCTGTACCGGTCAAACCCACGGCGATTGTGAATTCATTCACCAGAACCCTTGGCCCGGCACGCCGATCCATGCTGAGATTCGGTCTGACTCAACAGCACAATGGCGCGCTCGGGGAGGGCAATGTGGCGCATACCGCCATGTCTGGTTCCGGAACCACAGCAGGTGACGATCCACTCCAGACCGCGGTATGGCGGCTGCGTTCGCGCGGCTGTTGGGCCGACGCGGCGGCGCTGCTCGCCCCGCACACGAGGTCTCCCGCGCTCACGCTGCAGCGCGCGGCACTGCTCGTCGAGCGCTGTCTGTTCACCGGCAAGGGCTGGGAGGACGCGGAGGACGCCCTGCGTGCCGCGGAGGCCGCGGCCGGCGACGACGACGAGCGGGGCGCGGCGGCCTGCGAACGTGGGCAACTCGCGTACGCGTCGACCGTGCTGAGCGTGCGCGACCGGGCGGACGAGGCACGCGCCGCGCTCGGCCGGGCGGCCGCCCTGCTCGATCCGGCCGCGCCCGGCCGCCCTCTCCTGGACTTCCGCCGCGGTCTGATCGCCGAACACCTCGCCGACTCCCCGCAGGCCGCCCGCGCCGCCTACCACCGCGCGCACGCGGGCGCCGTCGCCCACGGCGACACCCTGCTGCTCTCGTTCACCTGGCGCCATCTCGCCGCGCTCGCGCTGCGCGACGGCGAACTGGCCGAGGCCCGGCACGGCTTCACGGAGTCTCTCCGTATCCGCGAGGAGCTGGGCTATCTCATCGGCACGGCCCCGGCTCTCGCCGCCCTCGCCGACACCGAACCGGAACCGGAGGCCGGCCGGTTGCGCGCCGAGGCCGCCCGGCTGTTCCGGTTGCTGGGCGGCGTACCGACGTGGCTCGCGGACCAGTTGGCACCACCGGCGCCGGCGGCCTGACGCATCCCGTCCGGCACGGACCGGCAAACCCCTCCCGAGCCGCCGGACTTGCGACCTTCGGCTCGCCTCCCGGGCGGACGCCGCGACGAAAGTCGCGGGCGCGATCGTCCTTCGAGCCGACGAGGCCCGGCGGCACGGCCCCTAGCGTGATCCGCATGAACAGTGACACGGGGGAAACCGCCGACGGGCGGACGTGGAAGCGCACCGCCCTGGGCGTCGCGGCGGGGCTTTGCGCCGCGGGGGCCGTCTGCGCGGTCGCGTGGTGGCTGGGCTGGGGGATGCGCTGGGGCACGGCCTGGCTCTCCGCCAAAGCCGCCGTGAAGGTGGGCTTCTTCGTCGCCGCGGGAGGCATCGGGGTCCTCTCCGTGTGGTGGCGCAAGCGCAGCGAAGCACAGGCCGAAGGGCCGGACAAAGCACACGCCGACGGGCCGGGCGAAGCACACGCCGAAGGACAGACCGAAGCTCAGGGCGAGGCACAGACCAAAGCTCAGGGCGAAGCACAGACCGAAACGCAGAGCGAAGGTCCGAAAGAGACGCGCTGAAGCCCGTGGGCGGCCCGCGTGGCAGTCCGCGCCCGACGTCAGTGAGCAGACCGCGCCGTCAGGCGGATCAGTGCCTCGTCCGTGCCGATGACCACCGACCGGTCCGCGACCACCGCCACCGCGCGGACCGGCGGGCCCGGGCGGAAGCCCAGGACCTCGCGCGTGCCGAAGTCGTGGAGTTCCACGAGGCCGTCGGCCCAGGCGACCGCCAGGGCCGGGCCCTCGCCCGAGAGGGCGACCACGGGACAGGAACGCTCGGCGAGAGGGGCGGACGCCGTAGGCCTGCCCGGGGACCAGGTGCGGACCGTGCCGTCCGCTCCTCCGCTGCAGACCAGCGGTTCGGGACGGCGGACCACGGTCAGGCAGGTGACCCGGCCGCGGTGCGGGGCCGCCTGGTGCACGCCCCGCGGACCGAACGCGTGCAGCGAGCCGTGCCGGTCCCCGGCGAGTACGAGGCCGTCGGTGGCGGCCAGCGCCGTGCCCGGGTGCTTCTCCAGCGTGGCGGTGACGGCTTCCGTCAGGGGCGTACGGCCGTGGGTGTGCAGGCGTCCCCGCTCGTCCAGCATCAGCAGCGTGCCGTCGGGTACGGGCGCGAGTGCTTTGATCCGCACGGGCATGGGGACGGAGCCCGCCGCGGGCTCGGCGTCGGCCGGGTGCAGCGAGCGGACCGTACCGCGCTGGTCCGCCACCAGGAGATGGCCCGCCCAGCGGCCGGTGCCGTTGGCCAGTGCGGCCACCGGACCCGGCCAGGGCGGGCTGACGTCGCCGCGTATCCGGGTCCAGTCGGCCTGCCAGGGCGCGTCGGCGGCGAGTGCGGTGAGGGCGGGGCGCAGCCGCGGGTCCGCGTCGTCGCCGAGGGCGGTGAGCAGGACCAGGGCCCGCCCGGAGACCGGCTGGTCGCGGATCAGCGACGGGCCGGCCCGGAACCAGGCCGACCGCAGCCCGCCGTGGTCGTCCGGCGGGTCGCCGTGGTGCTCGTACGCGGTCGTCACCCGTGACGGGTCCGCGGCGCACACCGCGGCGGGGTCGTCCAGGGCCGGCGCGGCGCCGGCCACGTCCGCCGCCTGCGACCGGGTCCCGGTGATCAGCTCGATGTGGCCCAGATCCCTGAGCGCGCACACGAGTTCGGCGATCGCGTCCGGATCGTGGGCGGCGTTCAGATCGGGCAGGACGACCACCCTCCGGCGGGCGTCGGCCGTCAGGGCACCGACCAGCTCGCCCGGTGTCCGCGCGGCCACTCCGAGCTGGTTCGCCAGGGCCCACACCGCACCTCGTACGCTCTGGCCCGCGAGCGGAACAACCGCGTCCGGCAACGGCCCCGCCTCAGCCGTCCGCGCCGGTGAAATGTTCCCGCACCAGCGAGTTCACCACCGCCAGGTCCTGAGCGATCAGCGCCTCCAGCAGCGCCGAGTGTTCGGCCGCGTCGGCGACGAGGTCCGCCCTGCGGGGGGCCGGGGCGCTCACCAGCGGCCACTGGGAACGGCGGTGGAGATCGTCCGCGACGGCGACGAGCTGGTCGTTGCCGGCGAGGGAGAGGACCGCCCGGTGGAAGGCGCGATCGGACTCGGCGTAGCTGGCACGGTCGCCGACGGCCGCGGCGGCCGCGGTCGCCTCGGCGAGGGGCCACAGCTCCGCCCAGCGGGCGGCCGGGACGGTGCGGGCGAGGCGGAGCATGACCGGGACCTCGAGGAGGGCACGGACCTCTGCCAGCTCGGCGAGCTCGCGGGCGCTGCGCAGGGTGACGCGGAAGCCGCGGTTCGGGATGGTCTCGACCGCGCCTTCGAGGGCGAGCTGCTGCATCGCCTCGCGTACGGGGGTGGCGGAGACGCCGAAGCGCATCCCGAGGGCGGGCGCGGAGTAGACCTCGCCGGGGCGCAGTTCACCGCTGACGAGGGCGGCCCGCAGGGCCTGAAGGATCTGGCCTCGTACGGAATGGCGGCGTACGACGGTGCCGGGTGCGGGTGGCTCGCCGTGCGTGTGCTCACCGCGGACCTGCTCGGCCCGCACCTGGCCGCCCTGAAGCTGCTCACCGCGCGCCTGCCCACCGCGGTCCTGGCCCGGGATCCCGCCCGGGACCTGCTCACCGCGGACCTGCTCGGCCCGCACCTGGCCGCCCTGAAGCTGCTCACCGCGCGCCTGCCCACCGCGGTCCTGGCCCGGGATCCCGCCCGGGA
>NZ_JBWKDT010000009.1:13913-35715 GCF_056435785.1 Streptomyces sp. NPDC043870 | reverse complement strand
GGGACCTGCTCACCGCGGACCTGCCCGGGGACGGAGGCGGGCGCGTGGGCACGTGCCGCGGCGCTCGCGCGCGCTCTGCCCTGCTCCACTCGGGTCCTCCTCCGGCTTCGTACCGGGCCCGGCTCGCGTGGCACAGGTCCCCTGTGCACGATAGGCGGACGAGGGCGGAGTTCAAACATCGATCGCTTCGGGTAAGGTAAGCCTAACCTGCCAACGATCGCGATTCGGTGGTCCCCGCATGACCGTCCCCGCCGTCCTCACCAGCTCGCGGCCTGCCGCCTCCTCGCCGCTCACGGACGCGTACGCGCGCCTGACAGCGGCGTTTCCCGGCTTGCGCGTCCAGGAGCTGACGGACGGCGAGCCGGCCCCTCGCGGGGCCGGCTGGGTCGCGGCGGCGGACCTCGCGGCGGGCGGTCCCGCCCTCGACGCCTTCCTGGCCTGGGACAACGCACAGGTGCTGCGTGACTACGGACAGCAGGCCCGCCCCGACGTCGTCGCCAGCTTCGGACTCCACCGGTACGCCTGGCCGGCCTGTCTGCTGATCACGGTCCCGTGGTTTCTGGACCGCCGGGTGCCCCGGCTGCCCGTCGCGAACGTGTCCGTCCACCGGGCCCTCGGCCGGATGACCGTGCGGGTGCGTGACTTCGCCTGCCTTCCCGGCGACCCGGCCGCGGCGCTGCCCGGCGCCCGGATCGTCCGGGACGAGGAGGCGCTGCTCGCGGAGGTGCGGGACGCCGTCGCCGAGCACATCGGACCCGTGCTCGACGGGTTCGGGCCGCGGATGCGGCGCGGCAGGCGGGCCCTGTGGGGCATGGCCACCGACGAGATCGTCGAGGGGCTCTGGTACGTCGCGCATCTGCTCGGCGAGGAGCGGCGCGCCATGGCGGAGCTGGAGGCACTGCTGCCCGGCACCACCAAGCCGTACGTCGGCACGGCCGGTTTCCGCGAGCTGACCGGTCCCGGTCGCGAGCCGCTGCCGACCCGCGACCGGGCGAGCTGCTGCCTCTTCTACACGCTGCGCCCCGAGGACACCTGCGTCACCTGCCCTCGCACGTGCGACGCCGACCGCGTCCGGAGGCTCAGCGCCACGGAGGGCTGACAGCGGCCGCCCCACGCCACGCCACTCATCCAGGTGGCATAAATCGAACTCAAATCCCTTCCCCCTGAGGTGCGTTCGAGAAGAACGCACCTATTCGTATGCCCTGACGCTCTCTTGGCGTTCTCTTGCCCCGAAACCCTCTGACCGCCCCGTGACTTCGGCCAATATGGCGCCCGAAAACGCCTACCGCGATGCAGATGCAAGGGACACCGCATGAGACTGACCGAGATATCGCTGGACTGGCTGCTCCCGGCTGGCGTGTTGCTCGCGGGGGTCGTGGCGGCGGTGGCGGTGCTCGCGCGCAACAAGCGCGCCGGTGACGGTTCCGCGGCCGACGACTCCTGGGAACGCAGCGAGGAACGCCGCCGGCGTAAAGAGGCGGTCTACGGAACCGCCTCCTACCTGCTTCTCTTCTGCTGTGCGGCGGTCGCCGCGGCACTCTCGTTCCACGGTCTGGTCGGCTTCGGCCGGCAGAACCTGAATCTCTCCGGCGGCTGGGAGTACCTGGTCCCGTTCGGCCTCGACGGCGCCGCCATGTTCTGCTCGGTACTCGCCGTGCGCGAGGCGAGCCACGGCGATGCCGCCCTCGGCTCCCGGCTGCTGGTGTGGACGTTCGCGGGTGCGGCCGCCTGGTTCAACTGGGTTCACGCGCCGCGCGGTCTGGATCACGCGGGCGCCCCGCAGTTCTTCGCCGGCATGTCGCTGTCGGCCGCGGTGCTCTTCGACCGTGCGCTGAAGCAGACCCGCAGGGCCGCGCTGCGCGAGCAGGGCCTGGTGCCGCGCCCGCTGCCGCAGATCCGCGTCGTACGGTGGCTGCGGGCGCCCCGCGAGACCTTCGGCGCCTGGTCGCTGATGCTGCTCGAGGGTGTACGCACGCTGGACGAGGCGGTCGACGAGGTCCGCGAGGACCGACGGCAGAAGGAACAGACCCGGATGCGCAGGCGCGACCAGGAGAAGCTGGACCGGGCGCACCTGCGGGCGCTGAACCGGCAGCACCGGGCGTGGGGCCGCGGTCGCGGCGGCGGGCGCCAGGTCGATGTCGCCACCCTGAGTGGTCCGGCGGGCTCCGCACCGGCCGTCGGGCCGGTCGCGGAGCCTGCCATAGCCGAGCCGGGACAGCTGCCACTGCGCCCCCGGCTCTCCCTTCAGGCCGTGAAGGGTACTGAGCCCATCACCGTCGACCTCACCGCGGAGGACGACACACAGGCGCTCCCGCGTCTGGACTCCCTCGAGCAGAAGCTCAAGCATCTTGAGCAGCAGTTCGGCTGAAGCGGCAGCCGACGAGCCGGTACGGCGGGTGGGCGCGATCCCTACCGATCAGGTCCGCCCGCCGGCCAGTTCGAACCAGACCACCTTGCCCAGTTCGTGCGCCCGCACTCCCCACGCGTCCGCGAGGCTCTGCACCAGGACGAGTCCTCTGCCGTGCGTGCTGTCGTCGGAGGCGGCTCTGGCGTGCGGCTCGGCCGGGCCGCTCGTGAAGTCGCGTACCTCGACCCGGAGCCTGGCGGGCGCGACGGTGGCCGTCACGACCGCGCCGTCGTCCGTGTGGATCAGTGCGTTGGTCACCAGCTCACTGGTCAGCAGCTCCGCGACCTCGGCCGAGCCGGGCTCGCCCCAGTGCCCCAGTAAGTCACGCAAGGCCCGCCGCACTTCCGGTACGGCCCTGAGATCCGCGCGCCCCACACTGCGACGCAGCTGCGCAGGCCCGGACCTTCCCTGACGTCTCGTCATCATCCCCCACCGCACGTCGGAACGGTCCTCTCCTCTTCGAAACGGCACTCACACGAGCGCCCACGACATGCATGCCCCGCCCCGGTGCCGCCACGCATGCCGGTTCACGCCGCGTCATCGGCGGGGCACTCTCCGCGTCTCAGGGCCGTGGCACGTTCCGCAGGTTCGAGCGGGCCATCTGGACCATGCGGCCCACCCCGCCGTCCAGCACGATCTTGCTGGCGGAGAGCGCGAAGCCCGTCACCATCTCGGCGCTGATCTTCGGCGGAATGGACAACGCGTTCGGGTCCGTGACCACGTCGACCAGGGCCGGGCCCCGGTGCTGGAAGGCGTCCTTCAGGGCGCCCGCGAGCTGCTTCGGCTTCTCCACGCGCACGGCGTACGCACCTGCCGCCCGCGCGATCGCCGAGAAGTCCGGGTTGTGGTTCGTGGTGCCGTACGACGGCAGTCCGGAGACCAGCATCTCCAGCTCGACCATCCCCAGCGAGGAATTGTTGAAGAGGACGACCTTCACTGGCAGGTCGTACTGGACGAGAGTGAGGAAGTCGCCCATCAGCATGGAGAATCCGCCGTCGCCCGACATCGACACGACCTGTCTGCCGCGATCGGTGAACTGCGCACCGATAGCCTGCGGCAGCGCGTTCGCCATCGAGCCGTGGCTGAAGGAACCGATGACGCGACGCCGTCCGTTGGGCGTGAGATAGCGGGCCGCCCAGACGTTGCACATCCCCGTGTCGACGGTGAAGACGGCGTCCTCGTCGGCGAGTTCGTCGAGGACGGAGGCGACGTACTCGGGGTGGATCGGGATGTGCTTCTCCACCTTGCGGGTGTACGCCTTGATGACGCCCTCCAGCGCCTCGGCGTGCTTCTTCAGCATCTTGTCGAGGAAGCGCCGGTCGTTCTTGATCCGCACCCGCGGGGTGAGACAGCGCAGTGTCTCGCGTACGTCGCCCCACACGGCCAGGTCCAGCTTGGAGCGGCGGCCGAGGTGCTCGGGCCGGACATCGACCTGGGCGATCTTGACGTCGTCGGGGAGGAACGCGTTGTACGGGAAGTCCGTGCCGAGCAGGATCAGCAGATCGCACTCGTGGGTGGCCTCGTACGCGGCGCCGTAGCCGAGCAGTCCGCTCATACCGACGTCGTAGGGATTCTGGTACTGGATCCACTCCTTGCCGCGGAGCGCGTGGCCGACGGGTGACTTGATGCGCTCCGCGAACTGCATGACCTCGTGATGGGCGCCGGCCGTCCCGCTGCCGCAGAACAGCGTGACGCGGTCCGCGTCGTCGATCATGCGGGCGAGGGCGTCGATCTCCGTGTCGCCGGGGCGGACCGTCGGACGGGTCGTCACCAGGGCGTGCTCGATGGACTTCTCGGGGGCCTGCTGGGCGGCGATGTCCCCGGGGAGCGAGACGACGCTGACCCCGCTGCGGCCGATGGCGTGCTGGATCGCGGTCTGGAGCAGCCTCGGCATCTGCTTCGGGCTGGAGATGAGCTCGCTGTAGTGGCTGCATTCGCGGAACAGCTGGTCGGGGTGGGTCTCCTGGAAGTATCCGAGGCCGATTTCGGAGGACGGGATGTGGGAGGCGAGGGCGAGCACGGGCGCCATGGAGCGGTGTGCGTCGTAGAGGCCGTTGATGAGGTGGAGGTTGCCGGGGCCGCACGAGCCGGCGCAGGCGGCGAGCCTGCCGGTGATCTGCGCTTCGGCGCCGGCCGCGAAGGCGGCGGTCTCCTCGTGGCGTACCTGGATCCACTCGATGGCGCTGTTGCGGCGGATGGCGTCGACCACAGGGTTGAGACTGTCGCCCACGACTCCGTACAGCCGCTGCACGCCCGCGCGGACGAGGATGTCGACGAACTGTTCTGCGACGTTCTGCTTGGCCATGGGTCCATCTATCCATGACCGGGTGCGTGACGCCTCTCGTGTTACGCCTCCCAGACGGCGCACGCCGTACGGTCGTCGGCGTAGCCCTTCACCCTGAGCTGGGTGTCGGCGAGATACGCGGCGAGGCCCGGCGGTTCGGCCGGGGCCCAGCGCTGCGCGAGTTCCCCGGCGAGAGCCGGCTCGCCGCGCAGCGGATCGGCGAGGCCGGCGCTGCACAGGAGGAGGGTGTCGCCGGGGCGGGCCACCGAGGCGCGGAAGCGGAAGGGCTCGGCCGGCGGCGGGACGGGGGCTTCGACGTACGGGGACGGAGGGGTGGCGATGCCCAGGTCCATCGTGAGCCGGTCGCCCCGGATGTCCTCCGGCGCCGGGGAGCCGTAGCCGACGACCGGCTCGCCGGTGACGGCCGAGGGCTCGGGCACGACGGGCTCGAGATCCTGCCAGCCGCCGTCGCGGAGCCGGAAGAGCCCGCCGCCGCCGATGCCGAAGAACACCCGGGTGCGGCACCCGGGGTCGGCGGAGAGCAGCAGGCACCTCAGGTCTGCCGTGTACTCCTCGGGGGGCAGGCCGAGTTCGGCGGCGCGGGCGCGGAGCCTGCCGAAGGAACGGTCGGTGAGCCGGTGCAGCCCGGACTTGAGGTCGCCCCGGCGGCCCGACCTGATGTCCTCGGCGAGCCGTGCGTGGCTGCGGCCCACGGCTCCGCCGATCCAGCGGCAGGCGTCGGCCGCGGCGAGATGCGCTCCTTCGGTGGCGCGTGCGCCGGTGGCCACGGCCACCAGCACCAGGGCGCCCTCGCCCGCGCCGAAGCGCGCGGTCAGCAGCGCGTCGCGCCGGGGCTCGCCCCGGTAGCGGGCGGAGTCGCCGCGCACGGACGCGGCCCGCAGGGTGTACGCCCCGTACCGCGCGCCGTCGAGCACGGTGTCGGCGACGAGCTCGTCCAGCTGCTGCTGGCGTGCGGCGGGCAGCGCGGTGGGCTCGGCGTCGTAGGTGGGCGGCCGGTCCCCGACGTGCCCGGTGCGCGGGCGCGGGAGCGCCGCGGGCAGGAGCGGCACATCCGGTGCGGGCACATCCGGTACGGGGACGTCCGGCTGCCGGGGCGCGGCGGCGTCCTGCGGGTTGGCATCCGACGGGTTGGCATCCGACGGGTTGGCATCCGGCGGGCCGGCCGCGGCGGGCGCGGACGGCTCCGGTCGCGCCGGGGCCGTGGACGGTGGCGTACGGGGGCGGGGTGGTGCGGGAGCGCGCTGCGGGCGAGGCGGGGCCGCGGGGGCCTCCCACGGCGCCCCGCCCTGCTGGGGGGACGGGTCCCACCAGGCGCGTGGGCGGTGCTCGGGCGCCGCCTCGGGAGGCCCCACACCCACCGTGTCCGCCGCGGAGTCGAAGCGGTCGTCGAGGGTGTCGCCCGCCCCCTGGTCGGGTCCCGCGTCCGGGGCGGACTCGTCGTACAGCCGGTTCCACCAGTCGTCGCCGGCGGCGGGCCTCTCCCCCTGCTGACTCATGCCCATATTGTCCACGGCGGCGGCCGCGCGAAAACGGAGCATTCCGAAAAATCAATCCCGAATCTGTCCGCAGATGGGTCCGCCGGGCGGCCCAACCCCCCACCGGAAGGCCGAGGCTGTCCTTGAGCGGCCGACGCGGCCTGACTGCCTGTCAGAGGTCGGTTGCCGGCCGGGGCGTCCTGCGGTCCGGCGGCCACGGACGGCGCGACCGGGGTGACGGCCAGGGCGGCGGCGGTCGCCGCCCCCAGCGCCGTACGCGATATCGGGCGCATTGCTCCCGCCAGTCGATTTCGGCACTCCGGCATACAAATGCCACGTGTCCGGAGGCTGTTGCTGCTGCGGTGGCGCCAGATTGGCAGGAGCGACGGGCGGTGCAGGGATGATGTGATCGGCGGGTTTACGCCGTGGCCGATTTCCGCCACGATCATGTCGGCCACATGTCGGCCACATACGGAATGGTCAGGTCCTGCCTTCTGGATCAGGCCGGCTCGGCGTGCCGGGCACGCGAGCCCGGCAGGATCCGGAGGACAGGACCCAGGTCCGGGGAGGGCACAGGGGTGCTGGGAGCGATAGGTCTCGATGCGAGACAGGAGTCGGCGTACCGCGCGCTGGTGGCGCTGGGCGCCGCGGAGGTCACCGATCTGGCGCACCGGCTCGCACTTCCGGAGCCGGACACGGAGCGTGCGCTGCGTCTGCTGGAGCGGCACGGTCTGGCCGCGCAGTCGTCCGCGCGGGCGGGCCGCTGGGTGGCGGCGCCCCCCGGGGTCGCGCTGGGCGCACTGCTCACCCAGCACCGCCATGAGCTGGAACAGGCGGAGCTGGCGGCGGCACTGCTGGCGGAGGAGTACCGGGCGGAGGCCGCGGAGCCGGCCGTGCACGACCTGGTCGAAGTGGTGACGGGCGCGAGCGCGGTGGCGCACCGCTTTCTGCAGCTTCAGCTGGGCGCGACGGACGAGGTCTGCGCACTGGTCACCGGGAAGCCTGTCGTGGTGTCGGGGATGGACAACGAGGCGGAGGAGCGGGCATCGCAGCGCGGGGTCGCGTACCGCGTCGTCATCGAGCGCGAGGTACTGGCGCTGCCCTCCGGGCTCACCGAGGTGTCCGCGTCGCTCGGCCGCGACGAGCAGGTCCGGGTCGTGGACCGGGTGCCGACCAAACTCGTGGTCGCCGACCGGACACTCGCGATGGTGCCGCTGACCGGGCGGGGTTCGGAGCCGGCGGCGCTCGTGGTGCATGCGAGCGGGCTGCTGGAGTCGCTGATGGGGCTGTTCGAGGCGGTGTGGCGGGAGGCACTGCCGCTGCGGCTCGGGGCGGGCGCGCAGCTGACGGAGGAGCAGACGCCCGGCCCCGACGCCACCGATCTGGAGATCCTGTCGCTGCTGCTGGCGGGGATGACGGACGCGAGCGTCGCGAAGCAGCTGGAGCTGGGCCTGCGGACCGTGCAGCGGCGGGTGAAGGGGCTGATGGAGCTGACCGGGGTGACCACTCGGCTGCAGCTGGGGTGGCACGCGTACGAGAAGGGCTGGGTGGCGCGCGACACGGCCCGCGGCCTGGGTCGTGACACGACCCGCGACCTGGGACACGGCCTGGGACGTGACACGACCCGTGACCTGGAACGCGCCGCGGGCCAGGACCTGGTGCGCGACCTGCGGAGCTGAGCGGGGTCCTGCACCCTTGGCAGATGGGTGCATGGCAGCTCGTACTGGTCGGCATGGTGATGCTGCTGGGCCTGCTCGGGGTGCTGGTTCCGGGTGTTCCCGGCACCTGGCTGGTCTGGTCCGCGGTGCTGTGGTGGGCGGTGCAGGCGAGGACGGCCCTTGCGTGGTGGGTACTGGTCGGGGCGACGGCGCTGCTGCTGGTCAATCAGGTGGTCGTCTGGCAGCTGGGCCCGCGCCGGATGCGCGGCGTGGGAATCACCCGCCGGATGGCGGTCTTCGCGGGTACGGGGGCGCTGCTCGGCTTCGTGCTGCTGCCCGTGGTGGGCGCGGTGGTGGGATTCATCGGGGGCGTGTACGGCTCCGAACGGCTGCGCCTCGGCGGGCACGGGGAGGCCATGACCTCGACCCGGACGGTGATGCGGGCAGCAGGGACGAGCGTGCTGGTCGAGCTCTTCGGCTGTCTGCTGGTCGTGGGCGCGTGGGTGGGTGCGGTGATCTGGGGCTGAGTGCCGGGGCACACGGGGGGCGGCCGCATCGGGCGTCGGTGACGTTCTCGCCGGCGGCACGGCGGTCGGCAGCGCGCTGGTGCTCGGCGGCGCGGCGTCCGTCCCCGCGCAGGCCACCGAACCACCTGCCGCCGACGGGCCGGGCGCCTTCGCCGCCGGCCCCCGCGAGGACAATCGTGGGGCGGCATCGTCCGGGTCTTCCCGGCGGTCCCGGAGGCCCGGCGGGATCTGGCGGTCCATCACTTCCGCACACAGGGCGCGTTCCTGCTCAGCGCGGTGCGCAGGGGGCGTCACCCGTGGGTGCGCCTGGTGAGCGAGGCCGGGGCGCCCTGCGTGGTGCGCCATGGGATCGAGGGAGCCTTCCCGGCTGACGCAGACCACGGGCCGGCCCTGGCTTAGGACCTCCGGACCAGGACGACATGCCGATGCGCAGCCGATCGGGGCGGGCGATGCTGACCTCATGACCGAATTCAGCGAAGCCGAGCGCGCGTATCTCAGGACCCAGAAGCTGGGGCGGATGGCGACCGTGGACGCTCAGGGGCAGCCCCAGGCCAACCCGGTCGGCTTCTTCCCCCAGAACGACGGCACGATCCTCGTCGGCGGACTGGCCATGGGGAAGACGAAGAAGTGGCGCAATCTGCAGGCGAACCCGAAGGTCGCGCTCGTCGTGGACGACATCGTGAGCACGCGGCCGTGGCAGGTGCGCGGGGTCGACATCCGGGGCGAGGCTGAGCTGCTGACGGGGCCGCACGAGCTGGGGCCGCACTTCAGCGAGGAGGTGATCCGGATCCACCCGAAGAAGATCCACAGCTGGGGCCTGGAAGAGCCCTCCCCGTAGACCGGAAGCCGGAAGCCGGAGGCCGGAAGCCGGACAGGGCCGAGGTGTATTGATCACGAGCCTTCCGTGCCCCTCTGCCGATTACTCCGACTTGTTGATGATCAGCGCGTACCGACCGCGTGTGACGGTCGATCGGCCGCGCGCTAAGTGCCGCCACCTCGACCTGGCTGTTCACAGGAGAGACCAACGTGGCGCCCCAGCTCCAGGCCAATTGGCTCGCGCCGTGGGCCACGCCCTGGGTCCGGCCGCATCCCCACACGTCCGCCGCCGGGAACCCCTGTCGGAGAGGTCGTCCGGTGATCCGGAAGAGACGCCTCAGCGTGCGTCGTGGCGAGGTACCGGGTGGCGTACGAACGCCATGGCCGGTGGGACTCGTCGTCGCGCCCGCCGTCGGGGGCGACGTCCGGGTCCCCGAGCGCGCGCATCCGGATCAGCGCGGCGGTGCGCGGCGTGACGCCGGGCAGGGCGAGCAGCGTCCGCTCGGCCTCGTCGCGGTCCGCGCCGGGGTCGAGGCGCAGGTGCCCGTCGGCGACGGCGCTCGCGAGCGGGCCGGCGACCGGGTGGTCCGTCAGCACGGCCGGTTCGGGGAAGAGGTGTGTGAGCCCGCCGCAAGGCTGGTCCAGGACCTTGCCGTACGCCTCGACGAGTCGCGCGGCCTCCTCGCGGCCGACGACGGCCCGTACCGCGAACTCCTCCGGCTCGGCCGTCCCGGGTGAGCGCAGCCCGGGGCGGGCGGCGACGAGCGGGGCGAGCACGGGGTCGGCGCAGAGACGTTCCTCGACGGCGTACGGGTCGGCGTCGAGGTCGAAGAGCCGGCGCAGCCGCTGGACGGCGGTGGTCAGGTCGCGCAGGTCGGTCAGCTGGATGCGGGCCTCCAGCCAGGGTCCGGCCGAGCGTTCGTCGACGGAGACGATGCCGGAGCCGTACGGAAGCCGCAGGGTACGCCGGTACGTACGGCTGCCGGGGGCGCCGACGACCTCCTCGATCCGGTCCACGGCTTCCTGCGCGAGCAGGTCGAAGACCTCGCGGGCCGCGTAGGGCCCCCGGTGGGCGAGGCGCAGCGGGATCCCGGCGGAGTTCACTGCCTGCCTGGATCCCGTCTCGGCGCGGAGTTCGCTCGGCGTACGGGCGTAGATCCGGCGGATCGTGTCGTTGAACTGGCGCACGCTCGAGAAACCGGACGCGAACACGATCTCCGTGACCGGCAGCCCGGTCGTCTGGAGCAGAACGCGTGCGGCGTGCGACCGCTGGGCGCGGGCGAGCGCGACCGGCCCTGCGCCGAGCTCGGCGTTGAGCTGCCGCTGCACCTGCCGCGCGCTGTACCCGAGGCGGCCCGCGAGACCCGGCACACCCTCCCGGTCGACCACGCCGTCACCGATCATCCGCATCGCCCGCCCGACGACATCGGCCCGTACGTTCCACTCGGCCGATCCCGGGACGGCGTCCGGCCGGCAGCGTCGGCAGGCCCGGAAGCCGTGGCCCTGTGCGGCTGCGGCGGTCGGGAAGAACCGGACGTTCTTCCGCTTGGGCGTGACGGCGGGGCAGCTCGGGCGGCAGTAGATGCCGGTCGTGCGGACGCCGAAGAAGAACTCGCCGTCGAACCGCGCGTCACGGCTGCTCACGGCCTCGTACCTGGTGTCTTCGTCCATCACGTGTCCAGTGTCGGCGGTGCGCCGTGCGATCTCTGGCGGTTTTCGGACACCACGCTACTGTGCGGGCTGCCGGACCGGGGCGCCTGCGGCGCGCTTTCTCCCCGCCCCGCCCCGTCCCGCCCCGTCCCGTAACCACCCCGTCCCGTCATCCCGTAACCGGGGGCTTCGCCCCCGGCCCCCGTACGGCCTTCGGCCGTGTCCTCGATCGCCGGCGCGCCGGAAGATCCGGCCTCGCCGGCGATCGAGGGGCGGGAGCGGGGGCAGAGCCCCTCAGCGGACGCGCCCCCGCTTGGCCTCCATGGCCGCGCGGCCCTCCGCGTGCTTCAGCTTCCAGTCGCGGCGGATCTCCGCCCGCACCCGGGCATCGGTCTTGGCGACGATCCGCTGGTTCTCGCGGAGCAGCTTGCGGTAGCTGTCCAGCCTGCGCTCCGGCAGGGAGCCGTCCTCGATCGCGGCGAGCACCGCGCACCCCGGCTCCGACTCGTGCGCGCAGTCGTGGAAGCGGCAGCCCTCGGCCAGTTCCTCGATCTCCGAGAAGACCTGCCCGACTCCGGTGCCCGCGTCCCAGAGGCCGACCCCGCGCAGCCCTGGTGTGTCGATCAGGACCCCGCCGCCCGGGAGGGCGAGCAGATTGCGGGTGGTGGTGGTGTGGCGGCCCTTGCCGTCGACGTCACGGGCGGCCTGGACCTCCATGACGTCGTCGCCGAGCAGCGTGTTCGCCAGTGTGGACTTTCCGGCGCCGGACACCCCGAGCAGCACGCTGGTACCGCCGGAGACGACCGCCGCGAGCACGTCCATGCCCTCACCGGTCAGTGAGCTCACCGGCAGTACCTGCACTCCGGGCGCCACGGTCTCCACGTCCTGCACGAGGTACGACCTCCCGGTGGCGTCCGGCACCAGGTCCGCCTTGGTGAGGACGACGAGCGGCTGCGCGCCGCTCTCCCAGGCCAGCGCCAGGAAGCGCTCGATCCGCCCGAGGTCCAGCTCGACGGCGAGCGAGACCGCGATGATCGCGTGATCGACGTTGGCGGCGAGAATCTGTCCCTCGGACCGCTGGGACGACGTCGACCGCACGAACGCGGTGCGCCTCGGCAGATACGTCCGGACGTAGCGCGGGCTGCCGTCGGCGTCCACGACCGCCCAGTCCCCGGTGCAGATGACCCTCAGCGGGTCGTGGGGCGTGACGAACGCCGTGTCGGCGCGGACGGTCCCGTCCGCGGTGACGACGTCGCACTGCCCCCGGTCGACCCGCACCACCCGGCCGGGCACCAGGCCCTGGGCGGTGTACGGAGCGAACTCGGCGGCGATTCCTTCGTCCCAGCCGTACGGGGCGAGAGGATGCGAGGAAGACGCGGACGGACCCGCGAGAGAAGAGAAAGACAAGGGGGACCCTTCACAAGGGTGGCCCCGGCACCGCGCTCACGGGCGCGGGAGAAAGTGAGGTCAGCCGGAGGCCACGGAGGTGGACTGAATGAACTTCCGGATGCGGGCAGCGCCCATCTCAACGACAGCCATCGGTCACACCTCCTCAATCACGCTCAGCCAACAGCGGCGGCCAGTGGCCGCCTCAAGACAACATCACCCTAGCCGCACGTCTCGGCGGAAGACCAACTCTTTTCCGCCGAGGGCCCCGGCGTGCAGCGGAACCTCACGCTGCGAGCGCGGCTGTCCTCCTGCCCGCCGGCCAAGTGCCCGGCGACCGCGACCACCGGCTTTCGGTAACTGACCTCTACGCCGGAGCGCGTGGTGAACTCCACGAGTTCATGGCGAAGTCCGCACAGCGCCGGGTCGCCCGCCTCGTTCAAGGCATGCTCCAGCGAGGGAAGAGACTCGTCCGGTCCTCACGGATCTCGAAGTCCATCGCATCCCCTGCACTGGGGGTGTTGCAACGACCCCTGGAACCCAAGGATGTGAAGGGGCCCCACCTGGTGGCCAATCCTCGCGCTCTACGCCTCCGACGGCGGGATCGGACACCCGGGTGCCGCCAGGGGCAGCGCCTGCCTCGGCCTGCTACGGCTGTTGCGGGTCTCGGAGAACGCCGTACCGCTTGCTCGTCCTGCCGGTGATCCGCGGATCGCGGACTGTCTGTGATGCGCTGCGCACGTCACGGTACGAGGTGACTGAAGCCCACCTCGAACCGTTCGACGGAGAGAACACGCTGGCCTTCTCTCCGAGCGGTTTCCACCCTGATCTGGTCGGCCAGCTCCTCGCTGGCATGCATGGTCTGTTCGTCCGCCCACAGGGTCAGCGTCACGGCTTTCCCGGTTGCCCGGTCGACGAAGTAGTACACGCCCAGGAAGCCGGGCATACCCCGGACCTGCCTGACAATCGCTTCCGAACTCGCCGTCAGGTCACCGTGCCCGGGCACGGGCGATCCCTGGTAGGTGCTCAGTCTCGCGAACATCGATGGCACCCCTTCCTCCGCGGCCGTCGGCCGGGCGGCTGGCAGCCTCAGGCCCTGCAGACCCTGCAGGCCCTGCAGACCTGTAGGCCCTAGCACCAGCGTGCCCCGGGAGGCCGGTCACCGCACCCGGGCTGTGGGGCGCAGCCGCCCTCGCGGCTCTCCGGCACCGCACGCGGTGCCGCGCCGACGCCGTCCTGAAACATGGGTGACGGCTGCCGCACGCCGGAAACGGGAGCTCGGATTCCGGTGCTCCCGTCCCGGAATCCGGTCACGATCCGATCAAGTCGCATGCATGAGCGGTCACTTCCCCCTGCAGCGTCTGAAAACATTCCGTCCCGAAAGGGCTTTCGGGGGACGCGTGTCGGTACAACGGGGGGACGGCGATGACGGGGTTTCTGTTTCTCCGTGCACGCGGACACCGGTTGCTGCTCGCGGCCGCACTGCTCGCCGTCCTGCTGACCACGGCCGTACTGACCACGCTCGCCGCCTTCGCCGGCTCCGTCGGGGACGCCGGGCTGCGGCACGCGCTGCGGAGCAGGGACGCCGCTGCCGCCTCGCTGGTCATCACCTCGGACAATCCGGGTGGGGACCGCGAAGCGGCGGCGCGGGCCGTGCGGCGCGGGGCACAGCAGTCGTTC
Organism: Streptomyces sp. NPDC043870; assembly: GCF_056435785.1. Lineage (NCBI taxonomy): Bacteria > Bacillati > Actinomycetota > Actinomycetes > Kitasatosporales > Streptomycetaceae > Streptomyces > Streptomyces sp. NPDC043870. Next base: position 21,811 of record NZ_JBWKDT010000009.1, on the reverse strand, counting down.
GACGGACTGCCGGTGAACCTGCGGCAGTTCGACCGGTCGGGACCGTACGCGCTGCCGCGCGACCTGCAGGCGCCGGCCGCCCGCCGGGGGGAACCGGATCTCACCGAGTTCGCCGCCGTCGACCGTTCCCGGGTCCGGCTCCTGGCGGGCGCCTGGCCCACCGCGGACCCGGGCGGGGTGACCGAGGTCGCCGTGCCCGAGGCGGCCGCGAAGCAGCTGAAGCTCGCGCCGGGGCCGCGGGTGCTGACCCTCGCCGACCGGCTGGGCGGACCCGCGGTGCGGATACGCGTCACCGGTGTCTACCGCCCGGCCGACCGGAACGACCCGTACTGGCAGCTGGACGAGCTGGGCGGACGCGGCGTGCACAAGGACTCGTTCACCACGTACGGGCCGCTGCTCACCGACGCCGAAGCGCACGGCTCGGGCCGTATCACCCGGCGCAGTGCGTCGTGGCTGGCCACCGGTGACTTCGGCGCACTCGGCGCCGACCGGATCGACGCGCTGCGCACGGCCGCGAAGAACAGCCAGAGGTTGCTCGCCGCGCAGCCGGCGCTGAAGGGCGGTGTCACGGCGAGCACCTCGCTGCCCGACGTGCTCGATCAGTTGGAGCGGGCGCTGCTGGTGTCCCGGGCGACGCTGCTGATCGTCTCGTGTCAGCTGGTGCTGCTCGCCGCGTACACGCTGCTGCTGGTGGCGCGGCTGCTGAGCACGGAACGCGCGGGCGAGACCCGGGTGCTGCTCGCCCGCGGTGCGTCGCGCGGCCGGCTCGCGGCACTCTCCGCCCTGGAGGCGCTGCTGCTCGCGCTGCCCGCCGCCGTGTGCGCGCCGTTGCTCGCCGGTCCGCTCACCCGGCTGCTGGCCGGGCAGGGCCTGCTCGCCAGGATCGGGCTGTCCCTCGATTCATCTGCCACCGGTCCGACCGCGCGGGTCTGGCTGGTCGGCGCGGTGGTGGCGCCGGCCTGCGCGGTGGCGATGGCCGTCCCGGCGCTCACCGCGTCCCGGGCGGCCCGCGGCCGTGCCCGCGCGCTGCCCGCCCCGCTGCGGGCGGGCGCCGACGTCGGGCTCCTCGTCGTCGCCGCGGTCGCGTACTGGCAGCTGGACCGGCGCACTCTCACCGGCGGCGCCCTCAGCGGCGACCGCCAGGGGGAACTGGGCATCGACCCGCTGCTCGTCGTGTCTCCGGCACTGGCACTGCTCGCCGGCACCGTCCTCACCCTCCGGCTGCTGCCGCCGACGGCGAGGCTCGCCGAGCGGCGCGCGGCCCGCGGCCGCGGGCTGACCGCGCCGCTCGCCGGCTGGCAGCTCAGCCGCAGACCGCTGCGCGGCGCGGGCCCGGTGCTGCTGCTGGTGCTCGCCGTCGCGATGGGAGTGCTGGCCATCGGGCAGGGCGCGTCCTGGGACCGCTCGCAGGACGACCAGGCGGACTTCCGCTCGGGTGCCCCGGTCCGTGTGCTGGGCAGCGGCACGGTCCAGTTCGGGCAGGGCGGGGTGTACGACGGGATGCCGGGGGTGAAGGCCGCGGTCCCGGCCGCCCGTACGGGTCTTGGCCTCTCGGGAGGGCGCCAGGCCACCGTGCTGGCGCTCGACACCGGCCTGGCCGGCGAGGAACTGCGGCTGCGGGACGATCTGGCGGACGGTGACCCCGGAGGTCTGCTCGCGGCCCTGCGCCCGGAGCCGACCGCCCGCGCCGGGCTGCCGCTGCCCGCCGGCACGGCGCGCCTCGTTCTCGGCATCACCCTCCACGCAGCCGAGGACGGCCCGTACGGGGAGTCGGGCGTGAACCCCACGGTCACGGTGGAGGACCGCTACGGAGTGCCGTACCGGATGCAGTTGGACACGGTCCCGTCGGACGGCAGGCCGCACACGATGACCGTGGATCTCGCCAGGGCCGCCGACGCCCCGGCCGGAAGGTACGCGGGTCCACTGGCGCTGACCGCGGTCGAGTTCGACGAGAAGGGCAACCCCGACCGGATCGCGCCCAAGCGGCTCACGATCGGCACGATGCGTGCGGTCACCGCGGACGGCGACGCGCAGCCGGTCAACGTGCCCGAGGGGCTCACCTGGCAGGCGAGAGCCACCGCGAGCGTCGGGGCCGACGAGACGCAGCCCGCGGTCACCGCCGTGCACTCGTCGACCGGGACGCCGCTCGACGTCTCGTACCACACGGGCGTGGCGGTGCTCGAGGGCGGCTGGATCGAGGATCGCACGGTCACTGTCCGCATCACCGCCGAGCGGGCCGCGCCCGCCGTGCCGGCCGCGCTGGCGACCGACCGCTTCCTCGAGTCCAGCGGCGCGAGGACCGGCTCCGAGATCGAGGTTCCGATGCCCGGCGGCCCCGTCAGGGTGAGGATCGCCGGGGTCCTGCGGGACATCCCGACGACCGGGCCCGGTGCGCACGGCCCCGGCCGGGCGGCCGGAACCGCCACCGACGGCGGCGCGCTGCTGCTCGATCTGCGTGCCGTCAACCGGGTGCTCGCCACCCGCCCCGACTCGGCGCTCGCGCCCGCCGAGTGGTGGCTGTTCACCGAGCCCGGCAAGGCGGCCAAGGTCGCGTCCGCGCTGCGCGACCGGGCCGAGATCGACCCCGCGCAGATCGAGGTGCGCGACGAGATCGCCCAGGCGCTGCACGACGATCCGCTGGGGGCGGGCCCGCAGTCGGCACTGCTCGCGGTCGCCGCCGTCGCCGCCGCGCTGGCCGCGGTCGGCTTCGCGGTGAGCACGGTCGGAGCGCTGCGGGAGCGGTCCGCGGAGTTCGCGGTGCTCCGGGCGCTCGGCGCCCCGCAGCGCCAGCAGGCCCGGCTGCTGGCGGTGGAGCAGTCGCTGCTCATCGGGCTGGCGCTGGTGATCGGCGTGGCCCTCGGCACGGTGCTCACCCGTGCCGTCGTTCCGCTGATCGTGCTGACCGGGCAGGCCACCCAGCCGGTTCCGGGGGTGCTGGTGGAGCTGCCCGTCGTACGGGTGGCCCTGCTGATCGCGGGAGTTGCCGCCGCGCCCGTGCTCGTCGTCGCGGCGCTGGCCGTGCGCCGCGGGGATACGGCGGCATCGCTGCGCGTCCAGGGAGGCGAGTGAGGTGCGGGAAGCAAGTGGCGTACGGAGGACGAAGGAGAGGCGTGCGGTGAAGGTCGTCGCCCCCTGGGTCCGTACCCGGCTGCGCACCGCACCCGGTCCCGCTGTCGCGCTGGCCCTGCTCGTCCTGGTCACGTCGTTCCTCGCCGCGGCCTTCCCCCGCGCGGTGGACGCCTACGAGGGCGAGGGGCTGCGCGAGCTGCTGACCACCTCCGCGCCCGACCGCAGTGGTGTCCAGCTGACCGGTGTACCGCCGCTGAACGAGGACGGCGACGACGGGGCCGGCACCACCGCGGTGCGCCCCCGGCGGCTGGCCGAGCAGTACCGCACGATCGTGGCCACGCTGCCGGAGCCGCTGCGCGCCGACGCCGGGCAGTCCGGGTACGGGGTGCGCACCGCCAAGCCGGTGGCGGCCACCGACACCTGGCTTCCCGAACTCGACGGCGGGGCACCGGTGTTCACCCTCAGCGCCCCGACGGGGCTCGACAAGCACTCCACCCTTCGCTCCGGACGGGCACCCAGAGCCGCGAAGGACTCCGTCACCGCGGCCACCGACGTCGTGGAGGCCGCGGTCACCACGGCCACCGCCAAGGCCCTCGCCATCAAGCCCGGTTCGACCGTCCACGTACCGCGCCCCGGCGGAGGCGCACCGCTCGCCGTCAGGGTCACGGGCGTCGTCGAACCGGTGCACCCCGAGCTGAGCTACTGGTCCGTCGAACCAGTCCTGCGCACGCCGACGTTCCTCTACACGCCACCGCCCGTCCCGCAGCCGTACTGGCACGGCGCGCTGCTGCTGGCCCCGGAAGCGGCACCGGCGCTGCTGTCGGTGTCGGCGGAGACCGAGGTCTACTGGCGCGTGGCCACCGACCCGGCCGGGCTCGGCGTCGGCGATCCGCCCCGGATCAAGGAAGCGGTCGCCTCCCTCGAACACGGCCCGCTGCAGGTGCGCCTTCGCACCGCCGTCTCGCCGGAGCTGGAGATCAGGTCCGGTCTGGACGACATCTTCCTCGAGTTCGAGGGGGTCGTCTCCGCCATCGGTCCGGTGGTCGCGGTCGCCGGTTTCGGTGTCGGCAGCGTCGCCTGCGTCGTGCTGCTGATGACCGGCGGGCTGGCCGCCGCACGGCGGCACTCCGAACTGTCCCTGCTGCGCTCACGCGGCGGTTCGGTCCGCGGTGTCGCGGGGCGGCTGCTCGCGGAGGCCGCCGTCCCGGTGCTGCCCGCAGCGGCTCTCGGCGGTGTCCTCGCGCTCGTCCTCGTACCCGAGGGCCGGCTGCTGCCGCCCCTGCTGGCGTCGGCCGCGGTCGCGCTGGTCGCGTGTGCCGCACTGCCGCTGCGGGCCGCGTTCGTGCACCGGCGGACGCGGCTGCACGACGGACGGAACGATCTCGTACGGGCCAGGCCCTCGCGCCGGCGGACCGTGGCCGAGCTGACGCTGCTGGTGCTGACCGTGGCGGCGGTGGCCGCGCTGCGCCGCCGGGGCACGTCGGACGGCGACGTGGACCAACTGGTCAGCGCCGCCCCGGTGCTGGTGGGCGTGATCGCCGCATTGCTGCTGGTGCGGCTGTATCCGCTGCCGCTGCGGCTCGCGGCGCTGCCGGTGGCGCGCCGGCGTGGTGCGATCGGTTTTCTGTCACTGGCCCGTGCGGGCCGGTCCCCCGCCACCGCCGCGCTTCCGCTGCTCGCACTGCTCGTGGCCCTGACCACGGCGGCGTTCGGCGGCTCGGTGCTCGCCGGAGTCGACGACGCCCGTGACCGGGCTTCGCTGGTCGCGGTGGGCGCCGATGCCCGGGTCGAGGCGGCCGGCGAGCTGCCGGACACGGTGGCCGACGCCGTACGGAAGGTGCCCGGGGTGCGGGACATCGCGCCCGTCCACCGCGAGTACGACCTGGACCTGAGGGACGGCGGCGGCGGGAGCGTGACGCTGGTCGCCGTCGACCCGGACTCCTACGCCCGGCTGGCCGGGCGCACCGGCCTCGGGGCCTTCCGCGCCGATGAACTGCGCAGGTCGTCCGGAGCTCTGCCGGCGCTCGCCTCTCCCGGGGTCGCCGAACGGCTGGGCGGCGGGGTGAGCGAGGTCGGTCCCGCGGGCAGCCCGTTCACCGTACGGGTGGACCTGGTGCGCGACGTCACCCCGGCCTCGGCCGACGGCGACTTCCTCGTGGTCGACGCGGCGGGCCTGCCCGGCGCCGCCACCACCACGCTGCTGGTCTCGGGCCCTTCCGTGTCCGGTACCGCGGTGAAGGCAGCGGCCCGTACGGCGGGCGGCGGCGCGGCGGTCACGCTGCGCTCCGCCGAACGGGACGGGTTCACCGAGTCGCCGGTGCAGAGCGGCGCCGAACGGGTCTACGCGGTGGCCGCCGTCGCGGGCGCCGGGTACGCCGTGCTGGCGGTGCTGCTGTCGCTGCTGCAGGCCGCCCCGGAGCGGGCCGCGCTGCTGGGCCGGCTGCGCACCATGGGCCTGACCCGCCGTCAGGGGCGGCGGCTGCTGGTCCTGGAGTCCCTGCCGCAGGCGCTGCTGGCCGCGGTGGGCGGTGCGCTGGTCGGCTGGGCGGCGATCCGGCTGCTGGCACCCGGTATCGATCTGGGCCGGCTGGCCCTGGCCGCGGACGTCACCTCGCCCGGCTCCGTACAGCTGCGCGCCGACCCGTGGAGTCTGCTGCTGCCCGCGCTCGCCGTGGTGGTGATCGCCGCGGCGGTGGCGGCGGCGCAGGCCTGGGTGACCACCCGGCGTACGACAACGACCGAACTCAGGGCAGGAGACACGCGATGACCGACTCCTCCACGGCCGCACCGGCCTCCATGGCCGGGGCGGCCTCGACCGCCTCCGCGGGGACCACCCTCGGGGAGCTCGAGCGCCGGGCGGCGGCCCGTCGTGACAGCCCGGAGTACGGCCACGACGCGCTGATCACCTGTGACCGTCTGGTGCGCATCTTCACCGCCGACGGCGTGGAGGTGCAGGCGCTGCAGGGGCTCGATCTCCTGGTCCGGGAGGGCGAGTTGATGGCTCTGGTCGGCGCGTCCGGCAGTGGCAAGTCGACGCTCATGAACATCCTCGCGGGCCTGGACGAGCCGACGGCGGGCGCGGCGAAGGTGGCCGGCTGCGATCTGCTGACGATGGGCGCGAAGGAGCGGCTGCGCTACCGGCGCGAGACCGTCGGCTTCGTCTGGCAGCAGACGGCACGCAATCTGCTGCCGTATCTGACCGCCGCGCAGAACGTGGCGCTGCCGATGCAGCTGCGCGGCCGTGGCACGCGGAAGGCGAAGAAGAAGGCGGAGCGCAGCGAGTACGTGATGTCCCTGCTGTCGCTGCTGGACGTCGCCGACTGCCGCGACCGCCACCCGCGGCAGATGTCCGGTGGCCAGCAGCAGCGTGTGGCGATCGCGGTGGCGCTGGCGAACGAGCCGTCGGTGCTGCTCGCCGACGAGCCGACGGGCGAGCTCGACTCCCAGACGGCCGAACAGATCTTCGCGGCGTTCCGCACGGCGAACGAGCAGCTCGGCACGACGATCGTCATCGTCACCCACGACCAGGCGGTGGCCGATGAGGTCCGTCGCACGGTGGCCATCCGTGACGGCCGCACCTCCACGGAGATCCTGCGGCGTACGGAGATCGACGCCGCGACGGGCCAGGAGTCGGTGGTGGCAAGGGAGTACGCGATGCTGGACCGCGCCGGCCGCCTTCAGCTCCCCGCGGAGTACACGGAGTCCCTCGGCATGCGCGACCGGGTCATGCTGGAGCTGGAGCGCGACCACATCGGAATCTGGCCGGACGACACGGACAAGAACGACACGGACAGGGACGACACGGGCAGGGCCTGAACACGCGCGCCGGCCGCCGTCCGGACCGCCTGCGGTGGCGACGGTCCTGATTCTGTTGAAGGGTGTGAGGGAGTCGATTCCTGCGCAGGGATGACAGGAATGAGGTGAGCGGCCTTGGCGGCCACAGCGCGTGGGGTTCAGGGCACGCCCTGCTGGGTGAGCCTGACGACACAGGACATGAAGGCCGCCCAGGACTTCTACGGTGCGGTGTTCGGCTGGGAATTCGAGCCGGACGCCCAGACGCAGGGCTCGTACGTCGTCGCGCTGGCGGAGGGGGCGCCGGTCGCGGGTCTCGTCGAGTCCACGCAGACCATGGGGGTGCGGCTGCCGGTCGCCTGGACGGCCTATTTCGTGGCGGACAGTGCGGACGCGGTGGCCTCACGCGTGCGGGAGCGGGGCGGCACGGTCGCCGTGGGCCCGCTCGCCTTCGGACGGGGACGGGTGGCGTGGGCCGCCGACCCCGTGGACGCGCTGTTCTGCATCTGGGAGGGTCCGGTCGACCCCGGCTGGCACGCGGGCCGCGGCGCCGGCGCCGTGGCGTGGCTCGAGCTCCATACGAGGGACCCGTTCGACTCGGCGCTGTTCTACGGCGGGGTGTTCGAATGGGACTCCCAGGGACCCGACCGTATCGACGTGCGCTACGAGCACGACCGGGTGATGCTGTGGGCCGGCGGGCAGACCGTGGCCGGCCTGTACGGCGGCGTGGCGGCGTCACCGGATCCGGAGATCAGGCCGAAATGGCATGTCCACTTCTGCCGCGATGACGTGGACGCCGCGGTGGCCCGGGCCGCCGCGGCGAACGGGACGGTCATCACGCCTCCGCGGGACACTCCGCTCGGACGGGTGGCGACCCTGCGCGACCCGGAGGGCGGCCTGTTCCATCTCTCGACCGGGGAGAGCCCGGCGCCGGAGTCCGCCGAAGGCACCTGAGTCCCGGGGGGGGGGGGGGGGGGGGGGGGGGGGGGGGGGGGGGGGTGGGTGGTTGGGCGGTGCGTGCCTTCCCTCACTCCCAC
>NZ_JBWKDT010000009.1:0-13903 GCF_056435785.1 Streptomyces sp. NPDC043870 | reverse complement strand
CGAAAAAAAGGCCCTTGACCCCCGACAACCCCCCCCCCTCCTAAGCGCACACGGGGCCCCCCCCCGGCTGCCGCGTGCGGTGCGCCGACCGCCCACGGCGCGGCCCCGGTCGTCCATGACGTCGAGCGCCTCACGTACCGCTGCCCGTCGGTGAGCCGGTGCCACGGGCGCCCGTACAGCCCTTCACCCCTCCCCATGTGAACCCGGTCACACAGCACCGCTGGGCCGTGATGTTTCGCCCTCCGGGATCGCTGCACAGTACAAGCGCTCCCGTGACGGGTGCGTCTCCAGTGGACTCTTCTGAGGGGTGGGGCATTTGAGCCCGCGTACGTCGCACGCGTACCGACCGTTGAGCATGAAACGCCGGGCATGGCTGACCATCGGGGCCGTGGTCCTCGGCGGGGCGGGCGTGGTCACCGTGGCGACGGCCAATCCGTCCGATCCGCCGAGCAGGCCCCCGCTGCACGAGCGGGCGGCGAAGCTCCGTACTCTCGCGCTCGCCGGCGGCGGAGCCACCGAGCGGGAGTTGCCCGCCACCGAAGCCGAGCCGTTCTCGCTGGTCGGTATCGGCTGGGACGGGGACACGGCCGAGGTCACGGGCACGGCGCGGGTCCGTACGCGCAGTGCTGCGACGGGCAAGTGGTCCGGCTGGCAGGCCGTGGAATTCGACGCGCACCGGCCGGACGGCACGGAAGGCAACGGACGGGGTGCCTCCGAGCCCCTGTGGGTCGGCCCTTCGACCGCCGTACAGGTGCGCGTGGAGGCCAGGAAGGCACTGCCCAAGGGCCTGAAGCTGCACATGGTGGACCCCGGTGTCAGCAAGGCCGAGGCCAAGAACCCCGCCGCGCCGGCCGCGGGCCTGAGCTCGCCCACGCCCGCCATGGACAACGCGGCGTTCGCCGTGGAGGAGACCCCCTCCCCTGCGGCGACGGACACCGTGGTCCCCACGGACAGCGCCGCCCCGAGCGACACGCCGAGTGAGACCGCCGCCCCGACGGACACCGTCGCGCCGACCGGCACCGAGACGGCCACGCCCACCGGGACCCCGTCCGACACCGGCACGCCGACCCCCACCCCGACCAAGCCGGCCGCGCTGCCGTCGACGGTCAGGCAGCCCCCGGTCATCAGCCGCGCCGCGTGGGGCGCCGACGAGTCGCTCGTCGACGACCCGGCCGAGTACATCGAGAAGATCCAGGCGGTCTTCATCCACCACACCGTCGGCAGCAACAACTACAGCTGCGCCGAGTCGGCGGCCCTGGTCCGCGGCATCATGACGTACCACATCCAGAGCGAGGGCTGGAACGACCTCGGCTACAACTTCCTGGTCGACAAGTGCGGCCGGATCTTCGAGGGCCGCGGCGGCGGCATCGACCTGCCCGTCAAGGGCGCGCACACCTACGGCTTCAACAGCTACTCCACCGCCATCGCCTTCCTCGGCGACTTCGAGGGCGACCCGGCGACCGGCAAGCCCGCCGGCCAGCCGTCGAAGGCCGCCCTGCAGTCGGCGGCCCGGGTCGCGGCGTGGAAGCTCGGCCAGTACGGCGGCAACCCGAAGGGCACCGTCACCCTGACCGCGCAGGGCGACACGGGCAAGTACACGACGGGCCAGCAGGCCACGATGAGCGTCATCTCCGGACACCGTGACGCGTTCGCCACCGCCTGCCCCGGCAAGAACCTGTACGCCAAGCTCTCCTCGATCCGGAACTTCGCCGCCGGCGCCGGCCGCGGCTCCGCGATCCCGACGGCCGACTACAACCGGGACGGCATCACCGACCTGGTCGCCGGTCTGCCGAAGACGGCGAACGGCGCGGGCCGGGTGACGGTCCTGCCGGGCACCACCGACGGGCCGAGCACGACGGTGCGGCAGTCCATCGACCAGAACAGCACGGGCGTGCCCGGTGCATCGGAGGACGGCGACCAGTTCGGCACCACCTCCGCCTGGGGCGACTTCAACGGTGACGGCCACGCCGACCTGGTCGTCGGCACGCCGGGCGAGGACGACGAGTCCGGCCACACCGACACCGGCTCGGTGACCGTTCTGAACGGCCCGGGGCTGAACTCCGGCGTCAGCTACATGACCTCGCCCGCCTACCGGGTGACCGGTGACAAGCTCGGCACCGCCGTCACCACCGGCGACTTCAACGCCGACGGCACCGCGGACGTCCTGTCGGTCGCCCCCGGCAAGCCGGGCCGCTGGTGGGTGTTCGAGTCCAAGAACTCCACCTACGCGACGAAGGCCGGCTGGCTGAGCGACACCGCGAACACCTCGGTGGTGTCCTTCGCCTCCGCCACGAGCGGCGATTTCAACAACGACGGCTACGCCGACGCGGCGATCACCTACCGTGACTCCGCGGGCGTCGGCCGACTGGTCGCGCTCAAGGGCTCGGCCACCGGTCTGCAGCGGGTCGGCGTCCTCTACCCGCGCGGCGGCCGCTCACTCGCCGCCGGCGACATCAACGGCGACGGATACGACGACCTGGTCATCGGCCAGCCGACCGCCGCCGAGTCCGGTCACACCGCCGCCGGCGGCGCGGTCGCCACGGTGCTCGGCTCCGCCACCGGACTGACCACGACCGGACGGCAGACCTTCCAGCAGAACACCACCGGCATCCCCGACACGGACGAGTCCGGTGACTCCATGGGTGCCTCGGTCTCCATCGGTGACGTCAACCTCGACGGGTACGGCGACGTCCTCACCGGCCTGCCCGGCGAGGACCTCACCCTGGGCGGCGTCAACCAGTCCAACACCGGCCAGGTGCTTCTGATCCGCGGCTCCGCCACCGGCATGACAGCCACCGGAGCGGTCGTCTACCACCAGGACACCACCGGCATCCCCGGTACGGCCGAGCCCAACGACCGGCTCGGTTCCGCGGTGTCGCTGACCGATCTGTCCGGCTACTCCCGGGCGGATCTGGCGCTCGGCGCGGACGGCGAGGACGCGAACAACGGCGTGATCCTCCAGCTCGACAACAGCGGCACGTCCGGTGTCGTGCCGTCGTCGGGCGTCTACTACGACACGACGCTCCTGGGCGCGCCCGCGGGCATCGGGATCGGCCGGCTGATCACCCCGTAGACCCGCCCCGCGGAGCGCAGCGCTTCGCGGGCCGGCAGCGGCCGGGGCCCCAGGAGGAGGGGGCCCCGGCCGTTCTTCGTGAACACCCTCTCGGGCGGCCCGACTTGACGTGTGCACACACCGGAGGGACTTGACTTGGAGCGCACTCGAAGATCCATGCTCCGTGTCGTCGATGACACGCGCTGACACGCGCTCACGAGGGGAATCCGCATGCGCTACCGCACGATCGGCCAGGACCCGGAGACCCGGCGGGAGGTGAGCGTGCTCAGCCTCGGCGCCATGCGGTTCGGCACGGTGACCGACGAGGCCACGTCGTTCGCGATTCTCGACCGGTACGCCGAGGCCGGCGGCACGTTCATCGACACGTCGAACAACTACGCGTTCTGGGTCAACGGCACTCAGGGCGGTGAGAGCGAGGAACTCCTCGGCCGGTGGATCCGCAGCCGCGGGAGCGCCGACGGGATCACGATCGCCACCAAGCTCGGGGCCCGGCCCAACTCGCCCACCAGCACCTTCACCCGCGACATCGAGGGACTGTCGGCCGCGGCCGTCCGTGAGTCCGCCGAACGCAGCCGCGAGCGGCTCGGCGTGGACCGGCTGGACCTGCTGTACGCGCACGTGGAGGACCGGGACGTACCGGTGCGCGAGACGGTGGAGGCGTTCGCGGAGCTGGTCGCCGAGGGCACGGTGGGGCTGCTCGGCGTGAGCAACCACTGGGCGTGGCGGGTGGAGCGGGCGCGGTCCCTGGCCGCGTCGGCGGGGCTGCCCGGCTACGAAGTCCTCCAGTACCACCACACCTATCTGCGCCGCCGTACCGACCTGCCGACGCTGCGCTCGCCGGACGGGGAGCTGGGCGTCGTCGCGGGAGACCTGCTGAGCTATGTCCGCGCGGAGCCCTCGCTCGCGCTGGTCGCCTACTCCCCGCTGCTCGGCGGCACTTACGTCCGTGACGACAAGCCCCTCGACCCGGGTCTCGACCACGCGGGCACTCCCGCCCGCCTCGAAGCCCTGCGGGCCGTGTCCAAGGAGACCGGCGCGACGCCGAACCAGGTCGTCCTGTCCTGGCTGATCGGCGGCGAGATTCCGGTGATCCCGCTGGTCGGCGCGTCGTCGGTGGCCCAGCTGGACGAGAGCCTGGCCGCGGTGGACCTGGACCTGACGGCGGACCAGCGCGCCCGGCTCGACGAGGCGCACTGACGGACGCGTCGTTTGCCCTGGAGTGCCCTCCAATGCGTAGCGTCGAAGCATGACCACTGCACAGCACAGGATCGGCTCGGGCTTCGGTGCCCGGAGCACCACACAGGACGTTCTGCACGGGATCGACCTCACCGGACAGCTCGCGATCGTCACGGGCGGCTATTCGGGTCTCGGGCTGGAGACGACACGGGCGCTGGCCGGCGCCGGCGCCCGTGTCGTCGTACCCGCACGACGGCGCCCGGCCGCCGAGGAGGCGGTCGCGGGCATCGACGGTGTGGAGATCGACGAACTGGACCTCACCGATCCGCACAGCGTCCGCGATTTCGCCGAGCGCTTCCTCGCCTCGGGCCGCAGCGTCGACATGATGATCAACAATGCCGGTGTCATGGCCAGCCCCGAGACGCGCGTCGGACCGGGCTGGGAAGGGCAGTTCGCTACCAACCACCTCGGCCACTACGCGCTCGTCAACCGGCTCTGGCCGGCGATCGCGCGCGGCGGCGGGCGCGTCGTCTCGGTGTCCTCACGGGGCCATCAGCTCTCGGACATCCGCTGGGACGACCTGCAGTTCGAGCACGGCTACGACAAGTGGCAGGCGTACGGCCAGGCGAAGACGGCCAATGTGCTGTTCGCCGTACACCTCGATGCGCTCGGCAAGGACGCCGGAGTCCGGGCGTTCGCCGTCCACCCCGGCGAGATCATGACCGAGCTCGTGCGTCACCTCGCCACGGAGGAGATGGTCGCCGCCGGCTGGATCGACGAGGACGGCAAGCCGCTGAGCCCCTCGTTCAAGACACCCGAGCAGGGTGCGGCGACACAGGTCTGGGCGGCCACCTCCCCGCAGCTGGCCGGCATGGGCGGCGTCTACTGCGAGGACTGCGACATCGCGGAGACGACCACCGGGGGTACGGGCGAGCTCACCAGCGGTGTACGTGCCTACGCGACGGACCCGGAGCACGCCGCGCGCCTGTGGAGGCTCTCGGCCGGGCTCACCGGAGTCGACTGGCCGGTGTGCCGGCTCGCCTCCTCGTACGCCGGGGTGCCGGCCACGGCGCGCACGCTGACGCAGGAGCTGAGCGAGGAGGAGCGGGCCCTGGTGTTCGCCGGGACCGCCGACCGTGTCTACGGATTCGCCGACGGCTGACCGGCCTGTTCCAGGAGGGCGACGAGGGTCGGGACATGACTGCCCTCGATGCTCTTCACCGAGGTGACGAGGGTGACCGGCCCGCCGCGGGCGAGGCCGAGCAGGTGGTCCAGGGCCTCCGCCGCCGGCCCCTGTTCCAGCTCCTGCCGGTAGCGGGCGTCGAACTCCTCGTAGCGCGATGAGTCCTTGTGGTACCAGTTCCGCAACTCGTTGGACGGAGCGACCTCCTTGAGCCACTCGTCGACGGCCGCCCGCTCCTTGGAGACTCCTCTGGGCCAGAGCCGGTCGACGAGGACGCGCGTACCGTCGTCCGGTTCCGGCTCGTCGTAGACCCTGCGCACGGTGATGGTGACCATGCCGTCAGCCTGATGCGGACCGCCGTGCGGCGCAAGCGCGGCGACTCCTCATTTCGTCGTATTGACGATAAGCGGCCCCATCCAATATCGTCGCAGTGACGAAAACAGGGGGTTGCCTCATGGCCGACATCACCAGGCGCTTCGGATGGCGCCATCTCCGCTCCGCTCCCACCGCCCATGTCCGCCACCACCGGCGCGGCCGGCTCGCCCATGACGGACCCGGCCTCAGCTTCTGGTTCCGCGCCCTGTCCGCCGCGCTCTCCGAAGTGCCGGTCGACGACCGGGAGCTGGCCATGACGTTCCACGCCCGGACGGCCGACTTCCAGGACGTCTCGGTGCAGGCGACCGTGACGTACCGGATCAGTGAACCGGCCACCGCCGCCGCCCGGCTGGACTTCTCCGTCGATCCCGACACCGGCGTCTGGCGCGGCGTCCCGCTGGAGCAGATCTCCACCCTGCTCACCGAGACCGCCCAGCAGCACGCGCTCGACGTCCTGGCCCGTACGCCGCTGTCGGCGGCCCTGGTCGACGGCGTCGCCGCGGTACGGGAGCGGATCTCCGGCGGGCTGGGCGAGGAGCCGCGACTGGCCGCCACGGGGATCGAGGTGGTGGCCGTACGCGTGATCGCCCTGCGGCCCGAGCCCGAGGTCGAGCGGGCCCTGCGCACCCCCGCGCGCGAGCAGATCCAGCAGGAGGCCGACCGCGCGACCTACGAACGGCGGGCCGTCGCCGTCGAACGCGAGCGCGCCATCGCCGAGAACGAGCTCGCCAGCAGGATCGAACTGGCCCGCAGGGAAGAGCAGTTGGTCGAGCAGAAGGGCACCAACGCCCGGCGCGAGGCCGAGGAGAGCGCCGCGGCCGACGCCGTACGCGCGCAGGCGGAAGCCGCCCGCCAGGTACGGCTGGCCGAGGCCGAGGCGACGGCGGCACGCGAGGTCGGAAAGGCGCGGGCCGAAGCACAGGCGGCCTGGCTGCGTGTGCACGCCGAGGTGGACCCGGCGACCCTGCACGCACTGGCCGTGACCCGGCTCGCCGAGAACCTGCCGCGCGTGGACAGCGTCACCCTCTCGCCCGATGTCCTCACCGGGCTCCTCGCGAGGCTGGGATGAGTCTCGCCCCGCGTGCGGTGCTCGTGCACCGCACCACCGAGTACGAGGAGCTGCTCGCCCGGCACGGCACCCATGGCCAGGCCGAGTTCTTCCTGTCCTCACGCGGCCGGAGCATCCGGGAGGTGGCGGAGCGGCACCACCGCGCGCGGCGGGTGCTCGCGGACGTCGCAGCGGCGGTGCCGGTGCAGTGGCGGCAGGCCCGGGCGGAGCGCGGCGACCTCGACCGTTTTCTCTTCGCGCCCGAGGACGTGGTGGTCGTGGTGGGCCAGGACGGGCTCGTCGCCAACACCGCGAAGTACCTCTCGGGCCAGCCGGTCGTGGGGATCGACACCGACCCCGGCCGGGGCCTCGGTGTCCTCGTACGGCACCGGGCGACGGACGCGGCCCGGCTGCTGCGGGCCGCGGTCGGCCGCGGCGCCGCGGCCGACGAACTCACCATGGTGGAGGCCGTCGCCGACGACACCCAGCGGCTGCTCGCGCTCAACGAGATCTACCTCGGCCGGCCCGGCCACCAGACGTCCCGCTACCGGCTGGGCATCGACGGGCCGGCCGGTCCGGCACCACCGACCGGTCGGGGCCCCGGCCCCGACGACGACCCGGACGGCGCCGAAGCCCAGGCGTCCTCGGGCGTCCTGGTCGGCACCGGGACCGGGGCGACCGGCTGGCTGCGCTCGCTGTGGCAGGAGCGCGGCGGCCGGCAGCCACTGCCCGCCCCGGCCGATCCCCGGCTGATCTGGTTCGTACGGGAGGCCTGGCCCTCCCCCGCCACCGGCACCTCGCTGGTGGAGGGGGTCCTCTCCGGTACGCAGCGGCTCCGGCTCACCGTCGAGTCCGACCGGCTGGTCGCGTTCGGCGACGGAATGGAGTCCGACGCACTGGATCTGACCTGGGGCCAGACCGTCCGGGTGGGCGTGTCCGGCACGTCGCTGCGTCTGCTCGTCTGACGTCCGTGGCGGGAGCGGGGAACACTCCGGCCCTGTCCGGCCGATCAGGTCTTAGTGCCTGTCCGGCCGATCAGGCCCTAGTAGCGGGACCCGGGGTCGAACGCCATGGCCGTTCTGTCCCGCGCCCGCCACGAGCCGCTCGGCTGGAACCCGCCTCCCCACGCCCGGTCCCAGTGCGCCCTGCGGCGTCGGGCCCCGCGCGCGGCGGCGGTCTCACTGCGGGAGGCGAGGGCCGTCAGCACCGCCATCAGCGCCGCCAGCTCCACGTGGTCGGGCGAACCGTGCATGATCCGTATATCCATCAGAGCCTCACCAACGGACCGGGAGGGTCTTGGGGCCTCGGATCAACCCGCCCTCCTGCCATTCCAGCCGCTCGGGCGGCACCGCGAGCTCGAGCCGGGGGTACCGGTCCAGCAGTGTCGCGAGCATGATTTCGGACTCCATCCGGGCCAGCATCGAGCCGACGCAGTGGTGCGGTCCGAACCCGAACGAGAGATGGGCGACGGGCCCACGGTCGAAGTCGAGCGTGTGCGGGTCGCGGAAGACCGCCGGGTCGCGGTTCGCGGCGAGGTACGAGGAGTAGACGGGCTCGCCCGCTCTGATGCGGACGCCGCCGATCTCCAGGTCCTCGGTCGCGATCCGCGGCAGCCCCACACCGTTGCGGTGCGGGATGTACCGCAGCAGCTCGTCGACGGCCTGTGGCAGCAGTCCGCGCTCGGTGCGCAGCCGCGCCATGTGCTCCGGACGGGTGAGAAGCGCGTAGACCATGTTTGCGCTGTTGTTGCGCACCGCGTGCGCGCCGCTCACCAGGATCGCCGTTGCCAGCGAGACCGCCTCGTCGTCGTTGATCTCACCGGTCTCGACGGCGGCCACGAGCACGCCGGCCAGGTCGTCGCGCGGCTCGGCACGTCGTTTGCCGAGGAGTCCGACGACGACGTCACGGACCGTGTTCTTCGCCGCCTTGCTCCGGCTGGGCGCCGGGGCCGGGGTCATGATCACGTTCGCCCAGAAGGTCATGTCCGACCGCTCGTCCTGCGGCACCCCCAGCAGGTCGCAGACGACGGAGAGCGGGAACGGCCCGTGCAGATGCTCCATCAGATCCGCGGGGGACCCCCGCCGTTCCATGGTGTCCAGCAGGGCGTCCGCGGTCCGCTGGGCCATGGGCCGCAAACGCTGCATGCTCGCGCCGGTGAAAGCCCGCGCCACCACGCGGCGCATCGTGTTGAGGTGCGGCGGGTCCGCGTAGTTGAGGGCCGCGTGCTTCGCCGCGATGGCGTGCGGGGAGCCGCTCGTCACCGACCGTTCCGCCAGGGCCTTCCGGCTGAGCCGGGGGTCCGAAGAGGCGAGTCTGACGTCCTCGTACCGTGTCACCAGCCAGGCACTGCCCTCGCCGAACGGGAGCCGGATACGCGCCACCGGCTCGTCGCGCAGAAGCGTGGTCAGGAACGGGTCGAAGTCCAGGGCCGGGAAGTCCTCCAGGGCCCAGTGGTGGACCGTCCGCTCCTCCCCCGGGCCGGCACCGGTCACGGGGCAGCCCCGGGCGCCGGTACCTGGGCCGGTGTCTGCACCGGTACCGGCGCCGGTATCGGCACCGGCCAGGGAGCCGGTGCCGGGTCCCCTTCCGGGCGCGGCCTCCGTCTTGAGTTCTGGCCTCATCGACTTCATCTCCCGGTTTGTGATCGCGCTGGCGTGCGGATCACGTGCACTGCGCTCGTACGGCCCCCGCCAGGAACACATCCCTTCCCGATTGCACGGACATCGGCTCGAACACGCCCGCGCATCACCCGTTCGGTGCAACTGGGAAGGGGTTGCCCGGCGCGCGCGACGGCGTGTCGTCCCTGATCATTTTGGAGGAACGCGAGAGGAAGGGCGGCATGTCATGGCCACTCTGTGCAAACCCGCGGTGTCCGTGCCCGAGCACGTGATCACCATGGAGCAGACCCTTGATCTGGCGCGGTCCGTTCACGCGGATCACCCGCAACTGGAGCTGGCGCTGCGCCTGATCCGGAACACGGGGGTGGAGAAGCGGCATCTGCTGCGACCGATCGAGGAAACGCTGCAGCACCCCGGGTTCGAAGAGCGCAACGCCGTCTACGAGGCGGAAGCCAAGGCGCGTGTGCCTGCCGTCATCCGACAGGCACTGGCAGACGCAGAACTCGCCACGACAGATATCGACGCGATCATTTTCGTGTCCTGCACGGGCTTCATGATGCCGTCACTGACGGCATGGCTGATCAATACGATGGAATTCCGCACCGACGTCCGGCAGGTGCCGATCGCCCAGCTCGGATGCGCGGCCGGCGGTGCCGCGATCAACCGGGCGCACGACTTCTGCACCGCCTATCCCGAGGCGAACGCCCTCATCGTGGCGTGCGAGTTCTGCTCGCTGTGCTACCAGCCGGCCGATGTGAACGTCGGCAACCTGCTCTCCAACGGTCTGTTCGGCGACGGACTGGCAGCGGCGGTGGTACGCGGCAGGGGCGGCCACGGCGTCGAACTGGAGCGCAACGGCTCGTATCTGGTCCCGCACACCGAGGACTGGATCGCGTACGACATCCGCGCCACAGGCTTCCACTTCAAGCTGGACAAGCGGGTGCCCGGCACGATGGAACCACTCGCTCCGGCCCTCAAGGAGCTGGCTGCGGACCACGGCTGGGACGCCACCTCGCTGGACTTCTACATCATCCACGCGGGCGGGCCGCGGATCCTGGACGACCTGAGCATGTTCCTCGGAGTGGAGCCCGAGGCCTTCCGGTTCAGCCGGGCCACGCTCACCGAGTACGGCAACATCGCGAGCGCCGTCGTCCTGGACGCACTGCACCGGCTCTTCGAGGAGGGCTCCACGGAGCACGCGGCGCGCGGCATCCTCGCCGGCTTCGGGCCCGGCATCACCGCGGAGATGTCGCTGGGCAGCTGGACCGTCCCCGACGGGCTCCTCACCGTCCCCGCGCGCGCGGGGAGGAGCTGAACCACCATGCGGAGCATGACCATGATCACCACCTCGACCAGCGCGACCAGCACGACCGCCGGTGCGGCCACAGTCAAGGCCACGGCCACGGCCGACCCGCGCCCGCCGGTGCGTTTCTGGCCGGTCCAGGACCTGTCCGGTGTGGAGTTCGATCCCGTGCTCGCCGAGCTGATGCAGGACGGTCCGGTGACCCGTATCAAGCTCCCCAACGGCACGGGCTGGGCCTGGCTGGTGTCCGGATACGACGAGGTGCGGATGGTGGCGAACGATCCGCGCTTCAGCCGCAAGGCGGTCGTCGGCAACGATGTCACCCGGCTCGCCCCGCACTTCATCCCGGTCGACGGAGCGGTCGGCTTCGAGGATCCGCCCGATCACACCCGGCTGCGCCGGGCCGTCGCGGCCGCGTTCACGACGCGGGGCGTGGAACGGCTGCGCGGGCAGGCGCAGAAGCTGCTCGACGAACTGGTCGACGGTGTCCTGCGCGACGGCCCGCCCGCCGACCTCACGGAGCGGATCCTCGCCCCGTTCCCGCTGGCCGTCGTCTGCGAGCTGATGGGCGTGCCCGCACCGGACCGCCCGAAGATGCACGAGTGGACCGTGCTCATTCTCTCCTCGTCCCAGGGCGTGGAGCGCAGCGAGCGGGCGAAGAGGGGGATGTGCGCGTACTTCGCCGAACTGCTGCGCAGGCGCCGGGGCACGGGCGGCGACGATGTGATCGGGGTGCTCGGGACGGCCGTGGCGGAGCGCGAGATCACCGAGTCGGAGGCGGTCGGCCTCGCACTGCTCATCCAGCTCGGCGGCGAGGCGGTCACCAACAACACCGGCAACATGGTCTACATCCTCCTCACCCGTCCGGAGTATCAGGCCCGGCTGCGTGCCGAGCCCGCGCTGCGGCCCTCGGCCATCGACGAGCTGCTGCGCTACATCCCGCACCGCAACGGCGTCGGGCTGACCCGGATCGCGACGGAGGACGTGACCGTCGCCGGGCACGACGTCAAGGCGGGTGAGGCCGTCTATGTCTCGTACCTGGCGGCCAACCGCGACCCGGACGTCTTCCCCGACCCGGAGGAGATCGTGCTCGACCGAAGCCCGAACCCGCATGTGGCGTTCGGATACGGACCGCACTACTGCGTGGGCGGCTTGCTCGCCCGGCTGGAGACCGAACTGCTCGTCTCCGCCCTGCTGGACCGATTCCCCGAGCTTCGTCCCGCCGTCCCGCTCGATGATCTCCGGTGGCGCCCGGGCGCGCTCATACGGGGGCCCGAGGGATTGCCGGTGACGTGGTGACCGCCCACATCAGCGCGCCGCCCGTCGCCCTCGCCCGGCCGCCCGAGGGGCTGCTCGTGCCGAGCGGCGAGGGACGGAAGCTGCACTCGGCGGCCCATGAGGTGACGTTCAAGGTCACCGGCGAGCATTCACGCGCGGCGTCCAGCTTCGAGGTGGTGGTACCACCCGGGTTCGACGTCGGTGCCCATGTGCACACGCGCAGCGAAGAGCTCTTCTACGTGCTCGAAGGCGAGCTGGAGGTACTCGCCTTCGAGCCCCGGGTGCGCACGCGTGACGACTGGCGCCACTGGGAGTCCCTCACGGGCCGGCGCGCCGTCGCTGCCGGCCCGGGCACGGTCATCGTCGTACCGCCGGGCTGTCCGCACGCGTTCGCCAACCGCACGGACGAGCCGGCGAAGATGTTCTTCCAGGCAGCCCCGCCACCGGACCACGAGCGGTACTTCGAGGAACTCCAGGAGATCCTCAACTCGGGCGGTCCGCTGGATCATGCGGCGATCATCGAGCTCCGGGCCCGCTACGACATCGAACAACTCACGCCCCTGCGGCACGACGCGTGACACCCGCGGTGTGAAGGTCCCTCACCAGACCGAACAACTCCGCCTCGTTTCCCGCGAAGCCCGCGTCCGCGAGGGCCCGGTCCGCCTCCGCCATGGGGGCGGTGAGCACGAGGGGTGGCGGGGCCGCACCGGGGGGTTCGGTGAGTGCGGCGCGGACCGCGCCCAGCAGACGCACATACGCCTGCGCTGCGGCTCGTTCGCGCGACGTCATCATCGTGGCGACACTCATCGGTCGGCCTCTCCTCTCGGATGGATACAGCGGCACACCGTCCACCCTGCCCCATGCCACTGACAACGGACCTCGGGAACCTCCGCCCCCTCCGGTCCGACGTCCTGGTCGGCACGTCGTTCCGGAGGCACTCGACAGTTGTGGAGGCGGATGATGAATCGCAGAGGGATGCTCAGGTCGGCGGCGGCCGGGTCCGGTGTCGCGGCCGTGCTGGGCGCGGGGACCTCGGGGGCGTACGGGGCCACGCCGGGCCGCCGCCGCAACCGGCCGCTGCGCGTGCACATCGTCGTGTTCGACGGGGCCGAGGAGCTGGACTTCATCGGCCCGCTGGAGGTCCTGTGCCTCGCACAGAGAATGGGCCTGCCCCTCACCACCACCCTGGTGACCGGTGGAGAACCCGGCCGGATCACGGGCACGTTCGGCACGGACATCGCCGCTCCGGGCGCATGGGACCCCGGGGCGGCGGATGTGATCATGGTGCCGGGCGGCGGTTTCACACGCAAGGACGGGCCCGGCATCTGGCCCGAGATCAGGAAGGACGTGCTGACCCGCGAGCTGAAGCGCGCGGTACGGCCCGGACTCACCCTCGTCGGCATCTGCACCGGAGTGGTCGTCCTGCACGCCGCCGGGCTCGTCAACGACCGGCCCTGCACGACCCATCACGGTGCCAAGCAGTATCTGAAGGACCTGGGCGCCGATGTGCGCGACGCGCGCGTGGTGGACGACGGCGATCTGGTGTGCGCGGGCGGCATCAGCTCCGGTATCGACGGTGCGCTGTGGCTTCTCGAGCGCGAGTTCGGTGCCGAGGCGGCCGGCCGCACCGAGACGGTCCTGGAGTTCGAGCGCCGCGGCACGGTGCTGCGCACCCGCGCCTGAGCCCCGGGGGGGGGGGGGGGGGGGGGGGGGGGGGGGGGGGGGGGGGGGGGGGGGGGGGGGGGGGGGGGGGGGGGGGAGGGGGGGGGGGGGGGGGGGGGGTGGGGGGGGGGGGGGGGGGGGGGGGTGGGGCGGGGGGGGGGGGGGGCGGCCGCAGTGCACGGGCGGC
>NZ_JBWKDT010000008.1:181224-257938 GCF_056435785.1 Streptomyces sp. NPDC043870 | reverse complement strand
GGTTGATAGGCCGGATGTGGAAGCCAGGTAACTGGTGAAGCTGACCGGTACTAATAGGCCGAGGGCTTGTCCTCAGTTGCTCGCGTCCACTGTGTTAGTTCTGAAGTAACGAACATGCCGAGACCACTGTGTGGTCGGCGGGTTCACATCTTCATAGAGTTTCGGTGGTCATAGCGTTAGGGAAACGCCCGGTTACATTCCGAACCCGGAAGCTAAGCCTTTCAGCGCCGATGGTACTGCAGGGGGGACCCTGTGGGAGAGTAGGACGCCGCCGAACAATCTTTGGGGAAAGCCCCGGGCCTTGTAGCCCGGGGCTTTTCTGCGTTCGGACACCCCTGTGTACAGGACATACGGAGCTAAGGGTAAGGTCAGGGGGCATCATTGGCACGTTCGGCACAGGAGGCCCCCGGGTGGAGGTCCAGGAGACTCGCGTTCAGACGGACCGGGTACTCACCATCCCCAACATCCTCAGCATGGCTCGCCTGCTTGGCGTACCGCTGTTCCTGTGGTTGATCCTTCTGCCCGAGTTCGGCGGGCCGAATGCCGATGGATGGGCACTGCTCGTGCTGGCGCTCAGTGGTATCAGCGACTACCTCGACGGGAAGCTCGCCCGGCGCTGGAACCAGATCAGCAGTCTGGGGCGGATCCTCGACCCCGCTGCCGACCGGCTTTACATCCTTTCCACGCTGGTCGGGCTGACCTGGCGCGAGATCCTGCCGCTCTGGCTCACCGCGGCCCTATTGGCACGGGAGTTGATGCTCCTGGTGATGGTGGGAATCCTCCGCCGGCACGGCTATCCGCCGCCCCAGGTGAACTTCCTGGGCAAGGCAGCTACCTTCAACTTGATGTATGCCTTCCCGCTGCTCCTGCTCAGTGACGGAAACACGTGGCTTGCGTCACTTGCCAAAGTTTTCGGATGGGCGTTCGCAGGATGGGGTACAACTCTCTACTGGTGGGCAGGGATCCTCTACGTGGTTCAGGTCCGCCGACTCGTCAAGGCTGATGCCATGGCCGATTGAGCCGTATGCACGGAGCTGTGCAGAGTCCGCCGGTCCGCATGTGACACGAGAAGGGCCTGCCCCGGACGGGTGAAGTCGGCTGGACCGTCGTCTCTTCAAGGAGGACGCTTCCGACATGAAGGCCGTCGTGATGGCTGGTGGCGAAGGAACGCGACTTCGCCCCATGACCTCGAGCATGCCCAAGCCACTCCTGCCGGTGGCCAATAGGCCGATCATGGAGCATGTGCTGCGCTTGCTGAAGCGGCATGGGCTCAATGAGACCGTTGTAACCGTGCAGTTTCTCGCCTCCCTGGTCAAGAACTACTTCGGTGACGGCGAAGAACTGGGGATGGAGCTCACCTATGCCAACGAGGAGAAGCCACTCGGCACCGCGGGGAGCGTGAAGAATGCCGAAGAGGCGCTGAAGGACGATACATTTCTCGTCATCTCCGGTGACGCTCTCACCGACTTCGACCTGACCGATCTCATCTCCTTCCACAAGGAGAAGGGCGGTCTCGTCACGGTGTGTCTGACCCGGGTGCCGAATCCCCTGGAATTCGGCATCACCATCGTGGACGAGCACGGTCAGGTCGAGCGATTCCTCGAGAAGCCGACCTGGGGACAGGTCTTCTCCGACACCGTTAATACCGGAATCTACGTCATGGAGCCCGAGGTCTTCGACTATGTCGAGGCCGACGTTCCGGTGGACTGGTCCGGTGATGTCTTTCCGCAGCTCATGAAGGAAGGCAAGCCGATCTACGGCTATGTCGCCGAGGGCTACTGGGAGGACGTGGGCACGCACGAGAGCTATGTGAAGGCCCAGGCCGACGTCCTCGAAGGCAAGGTCGATGTGGAGCTCGACGGCTTCGAGATCTCGCCCGGCGTTTGGGTGGCGGAAGGCGCTGAAGTGCATCCCGACGCGGTGCTGCGCGGTCCGCTGTACATCGGCGACTACGCCAAGGTCGAAGCCGATGTGGAAATCCGCGAGCACACCGTCGTCGGCTCGAATGTGGTCGTGAAGAGCGGCGCGTTCCTTCACAGGGCCGTCATTCACGACAACGTCTACATCGGGCAGCACTGCAATCTGCGCGGCTGTGTGATCGGCAAGAACACCGACGTCATGCGGGCAGCGCGTATCGAGGACGGCGCGGTCATCGGGGACGAGTGCCTGATCGGCGAGGAATCGATCGTTCAGGGGAATGTGCGGGTCTACCCGTTCAAGACCATCGAGGCCGGCGCCTTCGTCAATACCTCGGTCATCTGGGAGTCGCGGGGCCAGGCGCACCTCTTCGGGGCGCGTGGCGTCTCCGGAATCATCAACGTGGAGATCACGCCTGAGCTTGCCGTACGTCTGGCCGGGGCGTACGCGACCACACTGAAGAAGGGCGCGACCGTCACCACCGCGCGAGACCACTCGCGTGGTGCGCGGGCATTGAAGCGGGCGGTGATCTCGGCGCTGCAGGCCAGCGCCATCGACGTACGCGACCTGGAGAACGTGCCGCTGCCCGTGGCCCGTCAGCAGACGGCACGAGGCAGCGCGGGCGGCATCATGATCCGTACGTCACCGGGAGTGCCGGACTCCGTCGACATCATGTTCTTCGACGAGCGCGGCGCGGACCTGTCCCAGGCCGGGCAGCGGAAGCTGGACCGGGTGTACGCGCGGCAGGAGTACCGGCGTGCGTTCCCGGGTGAGATCGGGGACCTGACCTTCCCGGCCAGCGTCTTCGACTCGTACACCGGATCGCTGTTGCGCAATGTCGATACGGCGGGGATCGCAGAGGCGGGTCTCAAGGTCGTTGTCGACGCGTCGAACGGCAGCGCCGGGCTCGTTCTGCCGAGTCTCCTCGGCCGGCTCGGCGTGGACGCGCTGACCATCAATCCCGGCCTCGACGAGTCCCGGCCCACCGAGACGGCCGATGCCCGCCGGTCGGGGCTGGTCCGGCTCGGGGAGATCGTGGCATCAGCGCAGGCGGCGTTCGGTGTGCGCTTCGACACCGTCGGTGAACGGCTGTCGCTTGTGGACGAGCGAGGGCGGATCGTGGAGGACGACCGGGCCCTGCTGGTCCTGCTCGACCTCGTGGCCGCGGAACGACGCAGCGGGCGTGTGGCGCTGCCCGTGACGACGACACGGATCGCCGAACAGGTCGCGGCGTACCACGGCACGCAGGTCGAATGGACGACCACGTCGCCCGACGATCTGACCCGGGTCGGCCGGGAGGAATCCACCATCTTCGGTGGAGACGGGCGCGGCGGCTTCATCATTCCCGAGTTCAGCAGCGTTTTCGACGGCACGGCGGCGTTCGTGCGGCTCATCGGGCTGGTGGCCCGGACACAGCTCACACTGAGTCAGATCGACGCGCGCATTCCGCGGGCGCATGTACTGCGGCGGGACGTGGCGACGCCGTGGGCGGTGAAGGGGCTCGTGATGCGCCGGATCGTCGAGGCGGCGGGAGACCGGTCGGTCGACACGACGGACGGTGTACGGGTGGTGGAGGCGGACGGCCGGTGGGTGATGGTGCTGCCCGACCCCGCCGAGGCCGTCACCCATCTGTGGGCGGAAGGCCCGGACGACGCGTCGGCCCAGGCCCTTCTCGACGAGTGGTCCGGCGTGGTGGACAGCGCAGGTCAGTGAGGTAGGTACCGGGTGCGCCGGAGGGCGGCGAAGTCCGCCTTCCGGCACATTGGTGGGGCCATTCGGTGGTAGCGGCTCCGACGTGCGACGATGTGCGGCATGCCGCAGCAGCCCCCCGTTCGGAGCACCGCCTCATCGCCGCCGCGCCCTGATGCCTCCATGTCGCTGCTGACCAATGTCATGGACCACAGCCTCGACGACGGCTACGCGGAGGCGGCGGCCCGCAGGGAGGCCGAGGGCGGCGGACTGCCCAAGTCGCTGCGGGCCAAATTGTGGCTCGCGGCCGGTCTGGTGCTGGCGGGGCTGGTCGTGACGCTCGGTGCCGCGCAGGCGCGGATATCGGCACCGGTCGTGGCGAAGGAGCGCGAGGAGCTCATCGACCGCATCGGCGCGGAGACCTCGGCCGCGGACGACCTGGAAGGCGACGTCGACCAGCTCCGTGACGAGGTGGAGGAGCGGCAGCGCAAGGCGCTGCAGCAGCACGGCGGAGACCAGGGCGCGCTGGCGGCGCTGCTCTCGGGCGCGACCGAGGTGAGCGGTCCGGGCGTCAAGCTGGTCGTCGACGACGCCAAGGACAGTGGGTCGGGCGGCGGCGGTCCGCGGGAGAGCAGTGGGTTCTCCGACACGGGGCGGGTCCGCGACCGGGACATGCAGCGGGTCGTCAACGGATTGTGGCAGTCCGGAGCGGAAGCCATCTCGATCAACGGACAGCGGCTGACCGCCCTGTCCGCGATCCGCGCCGCGGGCGACGCCATACTGGTCGACAACAAGCCGCTGGTGCCGCCGTACACGGTGCTCGCGGTGGGGGACGGGAAGAAGCTCAGCACCGCCTTCCAGGACAGTGCCGACGGCCAGTACCTGCATGCGCTGCAGGAGAACTTCGGCATCCGCACCAGTATTTCCGCGCAGGAGCAGGTGCGCCTGCCTGCCGCGCCGAGCCTGATCGTACGTACCGCAGAGCCGAGGTCCGCCAGTGCCGGAACGGGCACCGGTCAGGGCACGGCAGACACAGGGAAGGGCACATCGTGATCGCCGTACTGGGCCTCGTCGTGGGAGTCGTGGTCGGACTGTTGGTCCGGCCCGAAGTTCCGGCGGTGGTCGAGCCCTACCTCCCGATCGCCGTCGTCGCGGCCCTCGACGCGGTCTTCGGCGGCCTGCGGGCCATGCTCGACGGGATCTTCGTGGACAAGGTCTTCGTGGTCTCGTTCCTGTCGAACGTCGTGGTCGCCGCGCTGATCGTGTTCCTCGGTGACAAGCTGGGCGTCGGCGCCCAGCTCTCCACGGGTGTCGTGGTCGTGCTCGGCATCCGGATCTTCTCCAACGCCGCCGCCATCCGCCGGCACGTGTTCAGGGCGTGAGGGCGATGAGCGACAACGAGCAGATGCCGAAGGAGCGGCCGGAGCCGCAGGACCGGCATGAACCGCAGGGCCGACAGGACTCGCAGGGGCAGCCGCCGGGAGCGCAGTCGGAGCGGGCGACGGACGATCGGGACACCGGTGGCCCGGAGATCGCCGGCCCGGTGACCGCCGACCTGCAGGCCGACAGCCCGGTGACCGGTGACCCGCAGGCCGACGGCCCGGTGGCCGGTGACCCGCAGGCGGAGTCGCCGCAGACGGCAACACCCGCCGAGGAACCGCAGCTGACCGGCCGCCGCCGACTCGTCGCGAGCCTCTGGCCGCCGCGCGTCACCCGGGCCCAACTCATCGTCGCTGTACTGCTGTTCGTCCTGGGCCTCGGCCTTGCCATCCAGGTCCGCTCCAACAGCGACAACAGTGCTCTGCGCGGCGCGCGCCAGGAGGACCTGGTGCGCATTCTCGACGAACTCGACGACCGCACCACGCGACTCGAGGACGAGAAGCAGCGCCTGGAGGACCAGCGCACCGAACTGGAGACCAGCTCGGACCAGGCGGAAGAGGCGCGCAAGCAGACCCTGGAAAAGGAGCGTCAGCTGGGGATTCTTGCCGGTACGGTGGCGGCCGAGGGTCCGGGTATCACGCTGACCATCGACGACAGCTCCGGCGCGGTCGAGTCGGACATGCTGCTCGACGCGATCCAGGAGCTGCGTGCCGCGGGCGCCGAGGCGATCCAGGTCAATGGCGTCAGGCTGGTCGCCGACTCGTACTTCTCCGGCGGGGACGGCGACATCCAGGTGGACGGCAAGAAGATCAGCGCGCCGTACCGGTTCAAGGTGATCGGCAAGCCGCAGGATCTGGAGCCGGCGCTGAACATCCCCGGAGGCGTGGTGCAGACCCTGGAGAAGGAGCAGGCCACCGCCACGGTGACCCGGTCGGAGAAGATCGTCGTGGATGCCTTGCGGCCCGTGGAACGGCCTGACTACGCTCGGTCGTCCTCCTAGTGGGACGGGGGCGCGAGGGGGTGTCCGGACATGGGCAACAGGTTGCGGGGGGTCGACGCATCGTAAGCGTGCTGCGTGGTGGAAACTGTCCGGAGGGTACGGACGTTGTGAGGGTGTCCGGGTCGGTAGGTGTGTTCATTCAGGGTTCCTGCCCCACGGGCGGGTCTATTTCGGTCAAGGGGAATCGCCCGTGAAGTTGTTTGGGAAGTTGTTCGGCAAGAGCGCACGCGAGGAGAGCGGCACTGCCCGTCATCGCGCACCGCGCCATGGCCAGGAGGCGGAGCAGAGCGGCGAGCGCCCGCTCTTCCGGGACGAGGTCGCCGGCTCCGGCGGTGACATTCCCGGCGGTCAGGGCGCGTCTGCTGTTGACCCTGCCGGTCCCGGCCGCATAGGTTTCGGGGAACCGTCAACCTCAAGTACGGGTGGAGGGTTGACGCCCGACCCGTACGCATCCCATGCCCCCGCGGGGCAGCCGCGGCAGGAGGATCCGTCCATGCCGGTTTGCACGCGATGCGGGAACCGCAACGCCGAAACCAGCCGCTTCTGCTCCAACTGCGGCGCGCCGCTGCGGTCCGGAGCACCGGCCGAGCGTGCCTCGGAGACGACCTCGACGATCTCCATCTCCGGGATCGAAGCCTACGAGGCCGAGGTCACGGGTCAGACGCCCATCCCTTCGCTCTCGCCCGAGGCCCAGGCGGCCGTAGAAGCCCTGCCGCTCGGCTCGGCACTGCTCGTGGTCCGGCGCGGGCCGAACTCGGGAAGCCGCTTCCTCCTGGACGGCGAGCTGACCACGGCCGGCCGCCATCCGCAGAGCGACATCTTCCTCGACGACTTCACCGTGTCCCGGCGTCATGTGGAGTTCCGCAGGGCCGCCGACGGCAGCTTCACCGTCACGGATGTCGGCAGTCTCAACGGCACCTACGTCAACCGGGAGCCGATCGACTCGGTCGTGCTCGCGAACGGTGACGAGGTTCAGATCGGTAAGTACAGGCTGGTCTTCTACTCGAGCCAGCGGGGCGTGTGACCCTCAGGGAAATCCATGCTGCGAACTCCGACGGGCGGTGCCGGTCACGGCACCGCCAGTGGCGACAGGCTGGTCAGCATCGGGTCGGTGCTGAACCAGCTGCGTGACGAGTTTCCCGAGGTCACCATCTCCAAGATCCGTTTCCTGGAGGCCGAGGGTCTGGTCGAGCCGCGGCGCACCCCCTCCGGCTATCGAAAGTTCAGCCCGGAGGACGTCGAGCGCCTGGCGCAGGTGCTGCGCATGCAACGGGATCACTATCTTCCCCTGAAGGTCATCCGGGAGCATCTCGACGCCCTGGGCCGCGGTGAGCAGGTCCCGCTGACACCCCAGGGCGCGGGCCGGGACCTGCCCCCGGCAGGGGACCCGGAGCCGGACCGCCCCACGGCCGCACGGGTGGGCCGGGCCGAGCTGCTCGCCGCCGCGGAGGTGACCGAGGCGGAGCTCGACGAGTGGGAGTCGTACGGACTCATCACTCCGGCGGCGGACGGCGGTTACGACGCCGAATCCGTGACAGTCGCCAAACTGATCGCGGATCTGGGGAGATTCGGTCTGGAACCCAGGCACCTGCGTGCCATGAAGGCGGCCGCGGACCGCGAGGCCGGCCTGGTCGAACAAGTGGTCGCCCCGCTGCGTCGGCACCGCAATCCGCAGACCAGGGCCCATGCCGAGGCGACCACGAAGGAGCTGGCGGCGCTGTCCGTGCGGCTCCACACGGCCCTGATGCAGACGGCACTGGGTGTCCGCCTGCACTGAGCTTGTCCTGATCTTGGGGCGGCCCGACTACCCAAACCTGCCGGGCACGTCCTAGGGTTGCTGTGTGAACGAGCTCGACGTTGTGGGTGTCCGGGTGGAAATGCCCTCCAACCAGCCGATCGTGCTCCTGCGTGAAGTGGGAGGCGACCGGTACCTCCCCATCTGGATCGGCCCCGGGGAGGCGACCGCGATCGCCTTCGCACAGCAGGGCATGGCCCCTGCCAGGCCGCTGACCCACGACCTCTTCAAGGACGTGCTGGAGGCCGTCGGGCAGGAGCTCACCGAGG
This sequence comes from Streptomyces sp. NPDC043870, assembly GCF_056435785.1. Lineage (NCBI taxonomy): Bacteria > Bacillati > Actinomycetota > Actinomycetes > Kitasatosporales > Streptomycetaceae > Streptomyces > Streptomyces sp. NPDC043870. Next base: position 249,888 of record NZ_JBWKDT010000008.1, on the reverse strand, counting down.
TCCGGATCACTGACCTGCGTGAGGGCGTGTTCTACGCGGAGCTGGTCTTCGCCAGCGGGGTCGAGGTGAGCGCCCGGCCGTCCGACGCCATAGCGCTCGCGCTGCGCACCGGCACGCCCATCTATGGCAGTGACGGGGTGCTGGACGATGCGGGCATCGCGATCCCGGACGAGCAGGAGGACGAGGTGGAGAAGTTCCGCGAGTTCCTCGACCAGATCTCGCCCGAGGACTTCGGCTCCAGCAGCCAGTGACCCTGTACCGTCGGCTCGCACCGGCTTGCGCGGGCGCATTCGAAAAGCCATTCCCCGGACCGGGGCACGGAAAACCACTCTCAGGGTGATTATCACTCGGCGTGCCGAGTGTGGCGATCGTTGACGCACCCCGAGCGACTGCCTACCGTCGAGATGGCAGGTCAAGGACGGAGGTCGGCGTGAGAAGCAGCGGCGACGGTACGGCAGCAGGTCCCCTCGGACACACTCCGATGGAGGGCGGGGCGTATCAGGTTCACGGCAGTTTGACGGCCGACCCGACGACAGAGACCATCGGCTACCGGGGGCCGACCGCGTGCGCGGCGGCGGGCATCACCTACCGGCAGCTCGACTACTGGGCACGGACCGGCCTGGTGGAGCCGAGCGTGCGGCCGGCGTACGGATCGGGCACCCAGCGGCTCTACAGCTTCCGGGACGTCGTCGTCCTGAAGATCGTGAAGCGTTTCCTGGACACGGGCGTCGCGCTGCAGAACATCCGGGCCGCGGTGCAGCACCTGCGGGCCCGAGGCTTCGCGGACCTGGAGCGGATGACGCTCATGAGCGACGGCGCGACCGTGTACGAATGCTCCTCGCCCGACGAGGTCGTGGATCTGCTCCAGGGCGGCCAGGGCGTCTTCGGGATCGCCGTCGGCGTGGTGTGGCGGGACGTCGAGGCGGCGCTGTCGCAGCTGCACGGTGAGCGCATCGACACCGGTGAGACGCTGGTCGGCCACGATCCGGGCGACGAGCTGGCCAGACGCCGCCGCGAGCGGGCGGGCTGAACCGTGCGGGGCCCACCGCCCCGCAGAGGCTCGCGGCGCGGCTCGTACGCTCGTACGGCCGATTGTCAGTGGCGTAGGGCAGCATCGGAGATGTGAGACCCGCGCCGACCATTCTGCATCTGGACATGGATGCGTTCTTCGCCGCTGCCGAGCAGGCGTCGAAGCCCAGTCTGCGCGGAAAACCGGTGATCGTCGGCGGCCTGGGGCCGCGTGGCGTGGTGGCCACCGCGTCGTACGAGGCGAGACGGTTCGGCGTGCATTCGGCGATGCCGATGGCGCAGGCCCGGCGGCTGTGTCCGAACGCCGCGTATCTGGTGCCGCGGTTCTCGCTCTACCGGTCGGTGAGCGATCAGGTGATGGAGCTGCTCGGCCGTCTGTCTCCGCTGGTGGAGCCGCTGAGCCTGGATGAGGCCTTCGTCGACCTGGAGGCGGGTGGGGCGGCCCATGACTCGCGATCGGCACGGGAAGCCGGTGAACGGCTGCGCAGGGACATTCTCGGGGGCACGGGACTGACCGGCTCGGTGGGGCTGGCGGGTTCGAAGATGCTCGCGAAGATCGCCTCCGAGCAGGCCAAGCCGAACGGACTCGTCCTCATCGAGCCGGGCACCGAGCGGGAGCTGCTCGGGCCGATGTCGGTCCGGACGCTGCCCGGAGTGGGGCCGGCGACGGGGGAGCATCTGCGGCGGGCGGGCATGACCACGGTCGCCGAGCTGGCGGAGGCGGGTGAGGACGAGCTCGTACGGCTGCTGGGGAGGGCGCACGGGGCGGCGCTGTACCGGATGGCGATGGGCTTCGACGACCGTCCCGTGGTCGCCGAGCGGGATGCCAAATCGGTGTCCGTGGAGGACACCTTCGACGTGGATCTGCACGACCGGGTGCGGATCAGGATCGAGGTGGAGCGGCTTGCCGACCGGTGTGTGAAGCGACTGCGCGGATCCGGGCACTCGGGGCGCACGATCGTGCTGAAGGTGCGGCGGTTCGACTTCTCGACGCTGACGCGGTCGGAGACGCTGAGGGGGCCGACGGACGACCCAGCGGTGGTGCGGGAGGGCGCGGCCCGGCTGCTGGAGGCGGTGGACACGACGGGCGGCGTCCGGCTGCTGGGCGTGGGGGTCAGCGGACTGGCCGACTACACCCAGGAGGATCTGTTCGCGCAGGCCGCGGCCGGTGAGCACGCGGACGAGGACGGAACCGGGGACTCCGAGCATCGTCCTGGGGGCGAGGAGCCGCCGCAGGAGGAGCAGCAGCCTCCGGCCGAGCGGCGCTGGGCCGCGGGCCATGATGTGCGGCACGCCGAGTACGGAGCGGGATGGGTCCAGGGCAGCGGGCTCGGTCGGGTCACCGTCCGCTTCGAGGAGCCGTGGTCGGTCGTCCCGGGGCGGGTGCGGACGTTCTCGGTGGACGATCCGGCGCTGGAGCCGTCGGAGCCGCTGCCGCTGGTGCGGCAGCCGCCGGATCAGTCGTCGTTGCCCGCCAGCCGGCCGAAGTCCCGGTCGGGTATGGAGCCAGGGCCGGATGCGGGGCCCGTGCCAGGGGGTTCTGTGGTGGTGTCATCGGAGGCGGGCGGCGGGGAGGCCGCCGGCTTCTCCGGCGGGGCGGGGAGGTCGAGTCCGTAGTGGTGGTACAGCTGCAGTTCCTGCTCGGGGGAGAGGTGCCGGCCGACACCGAAGTCGGGGGCGTCCTTGATCAGCGCCCGCTCGAAGGGGATGTGCAAACCGTCGCCCGCGAGTTCGCTGGGCTCCAGGGGGACGAACGCGTCCCGGCTGAACAGGCCCGTGCGTACCGCCGCCCACTCCGGCACCCCCGTCGCGTCGTCGAGATACACCTCGTCCACGGTCCCGATCTTGGCGCCGTTGCGGTCGAACGCCTTGCGGCCGATCAGGCTGCGCGGATCGATATCGGTCTGCACGGTCCCTCCTACAGGTCGCAACGGTTCACTGAACACTACGAAAGTGCACATCTGAGGCGTCGGCCACTCGAGGGTCCGGGCCAAGACCTCGCTGGTAGGCTGGCAGGCGGCTGTTGACCCCGTGCGGGAGAGTGCTCCGGTGAAAGTGCCGGAGACGCCGAAGGAGCAAATCCTCCCCGGAATCTCTCAGGCCCCTGTACCGCACGGACGAGGTCACTCTGGAAAGCAGGGCGGGCGTTTGACGGCATCCGCTCTCACCGACGGTGAAAGCCGGGCTGCCCTCAGGGCGGTCCGGTGAAGCTCTCAGGTTGAGATGACAGAGGGGGAGGCCGTCCGGGCACCCGCGCCGTGGTGCCCCTCGCAGGTCGCAATGACCAGGAGGCCTCCGCAATGACCGCCAACCGCATTCCGCTCTCCCAGCTGGAGCGAGGCACCCCCTTCGAGCAGCGCCACATCGGGCCCGACGCCGAGGCTCAGGCGAAGATGCTCGCGCAGGTCGGCTACGGCTCGCTGGATGAGCTGACCGGCGCCGCCGTGCCGGACGTGATCAAGAGCGCCGAGGCGCTCGGCCTGCCCGACGCCCGCACCGAGGCCGAGGTCCTGGCCGAGCTGCGCTCCCTCGCGGACCGTAACAAGGTGCTCGCGCCGATGATCGGCCTCGGCTACTACGGCACGTTCACCCCGCCGGTCATCCTGCGGAACGTCATGGAGAACCCGGCCTGGTACACGGCGTACACGCCGTACCAGCCGGAGATCTCGCAGGGCCGGCTGGAGGCGCTGCTCAACTTCCAGACGATGGTCGCGGACCTGACCGGTCTGCCGACCTCCGGGGCCTCCCTGCTCGACGAGGGCACTGCGGCCGCCGAGGCCATGGCGCTGTCCCGCCGCGTCGGCAAGGTCAAGGACGGCGTCTTCCTGATCGACGCCGACACCCTGCCGCAGACCGTCGCCGTGATCGAGACCCGGGCCGAGCCGACCGGTGTCGAGGTCGTCGTCGCCGACCTCAGCGAGGGCATCCCGGCCCGGATCGCCGAGCGTGGCGTCTTCGGCGTGCTGCTCCAGTACCCGGGCGCTTCCGGCGCCGTCCGCGACATCAAGCCGGTCATCGAGCAGGCCCATGAGCTCGGCGCGATCGTCACCGTGGCCGCCGACCTGCTGGCGCTGACCCTGCTCACCTCGCCCGGCGAGCTGGGCGCGGACATCGCCGTCGGCACCACCCAGCGCTTCGGAGTCCCCATGGGCTTCGGCGGCCCGCACGCCGGTTACATGGCGGTCCAGGCCAAGCACGCCCGCAGCCTGCCCGGTCGCCTCGTCGGCGTCTCCGTCGACGCTGACGGCAACAAGGCCTACCGCCTGGCGCTGCAGACGCGTGAGCAGCACATCCGCCGCGAGAAGGCCACCAGCAACATCTGCACCGCGCAGGTGCTGCTCGCGGTCATGGCCGGAATGTACGCCGTCTACCACGGCCCCGAGGGCCTCAAGGCGATAGCGCGCCGCACCCACCGCTACGCCGCGATCCTCGCCGAAGGGCTGCGCGCAGGCGGTGTCGAGATCGTGCACGGCGCGTACTTCGACACGCTGACCGCCCGGGTCCCGGGCAAGGCCGCCGGCATCGTCGCCGCCGCCCGTGAGCACGGGGTCAACCTGCACCTCGTGGACGACGACCAGGTCTCCCTCGCCTGTGACGAGACCACGGGCCGCGCCCAGCTCACCGCCGTCTGGTCCGCCTTCGGCGTCGAGGGCGACGTCGAGGCGCTCGACGCGACGGTCGACGACACACTCCCGGCCGCCATGCTGCGCACCGATGACGTCCTCACCCACCCGGTCTTCCACGCGCACCGCTCCGAGACCGCGATGCTGCGCTACCTGCGCAAGCTGGCCGACCGTGACTACGCGCTCGACCGCGGCATGATCCCGCTCGGCTCCTGCACCATGAAGCTGAACGCGACCACCGAGATGGAGCCGGTCACCTGGCCGGAGTTCGGCCAGATCCACCCCTTCGCCCCGGTCGAGCAGGCTCAGGGCTATCTCACCCTCATCCGTGAGCTGGAGGAACGTCTCTCCGAGGTCACCGGGTACGACAAGGTCTCCATCCAGCCGAACGCCGGCTCGCAGGGCGAGCTCGCCGGCCTGCTGGCGGTGCGCGCGTACCACCGTGCCAACGGCGACGACCAGCGCACCGTCTGCCTCATCCCGTCCTCCGCGCACGGCACCAACGCGGCCAGCGCGGTGATGGCCGGAATGAAGGTCGTCGTGGTCAAGACCGCCGACGACGGCGAGATCGACGTGGAGGACCTGCGCGCCAAGATCGAGCAGTACCGTGACGAGCTGTCCGTGCTCATGATCACGTACCCGTCGACGCACGGAGTGTTCGAGGAGCACGTCGCCGACATCTGCGCCCAGGTCCATGAGGCCGGCGGCCAGGTGTACGTCGACGGCGCCAACCTCAACGCGCTGGTGGGCCTCGCCAAGCCGGGCAAGTTCGGCGGCGACGTCTCGCACCTCAACCTGCACAAGACGTTCTGCATCCCGCACGGCGGCGGTGGCCCCGGCGTCGGCCCGGTCGGCGTCCGCGAGCACCTCGCCCCGTACCTCCCGAACCACCCGCTCCAGCCGACCGCCGGTCCCGAGACGGGCGTCGGACCGATCTCCGCCGCCCCGTGGGGTTCCGCCGGCATCCTGCCGATCTCCTGGGCGTACGTCCGGCTGATGGGCGGCGAGGGCCTCAAGCGCGCCACCCAGGTCGCGGTGCTCGCCGCGAACTACATCGCCAAGCGTCTGGAGCCGCACTACCCCGTGCTCTACACCGGTCCGGCCGGGCTCGTCGCGCACGAGTGCATCGTGGATCTGCGGCCGCTGTCGAAGGCGACCGGCGTCAGCGTCGACGACATCGCCAAGCGACTGATCGACTACGGCTTCCACGCGCCGACGATGTCGTTCCCGGTGGCCGGCACGCTCATGATCGAGCCCACCGAGAGCGAGGACCTCACCGAGATCGACCGGTTCTGCGACGCGATGATCGCGATCCGCGCGGAGATCGAGAAGGTCTCCTCGGGCGAGTGGCCCGCGGAGGACAACCCGCTGCGCAACGCGCCGCACACCGCGGCCGCGCTCGGCGGGGAGTGGGAGCACCCGTACAGCCGCCAGGAGGCGGTCTTCCCGGCCGGTGTCCAGGCCGCGGAGAAGTACTGGCCGCCGGTGCGCCGGATCGACGGGGCGTTCGGCGACCGCAACCTGGTCTGCTCCTGCCCGCCGCTCGACGAGTACGACAGCTGACGCGCCCGGACATGCGTCAGGGCCGGTTCGGAGTTCGCCTCCGAGCCGGCCCGTTGTTGTCCGGTGTGGTTGTCCGGCGTGGTGCTGTGCGCGGTGTGGTGCTGTGTCCGGCGCGGCTCGTCCGCCCCGGGTGCTGCCCTAGGCCGCCGTGACCAGTCGCAGCGGCCGGTGCGGGGCGATGATCTGCCCGTCCGGGAGCAGCTCACCGGTGTCCTCGAAGAGCAGGACGCCGTTGCACAGCAGACTCCAGCCCTGCTCCGGGTGGTGGGCCACGAGACGGGCGGCCTCCCGGTCGGCGGATTCAGCTGTCGGGCAGGGTGGCTGGTGCTGGCACATGGATGGGTTCTTTCGCTGCGGTGTGGAGACTGTCCTGCGGCTCGATGCGGTGTTCATGGCCGCCCCCGTATCTTGTTCGGTCCGGTCCCAGTGTTGCCCCACGGGCATAACATCCGCAGGGATTTAGCGGCACCTCGTCTTACCACTTAATGACGTATCACCCGCGCGGACGGTTCAGCCCAACTGCACCGTCTCTTCGGGTGGTTCGGGGTGGCCGGAGTGGGCTAGTCCGGACGGGGCATGTTCATGCCCCGTGACCTGAGGTCACGGGGCATGAACATCAAGTGTCCGTCGCTCAGGCAGGCGACCCGAGCAGCGGCGCGGGGGTGACACGCAGTGTCAGTACCGGCAGCAGATCCGCGACCAGGTGCGCCCGGTGGGCGGCGATCCCCGGTGGCGCGGGGGCGAGCGGAACCAGCAGATCGGCCGGCGCCGGCTTGCCCGCCGCCGCGTCGGCCTCGGTGTTCCTGTGCAGCCACAGCGTGAGCATGTACAGCTCGGGTACCGACAGCAGGCGTGGCTGATACGCACCGGGGACGGCCTCCGCCTGCTGCAGCGCGCGTTCCGTCGAGGCGATGTACGGGCCCTCGAAGAAGTGCGAGAAGGCCCAGCCGTCCGGGGTCAGCATGGTGTCCGCGGCGGCGATGGCACGCTCGCCGCTGCGGATGAGGAACCGCCAGCCGGCCAGCCGGGTGCGTGGCCTGCGGCTGCCGTGCGGGACGACCTGGTCGAGCACGTGGACGGGGAGCGGGAGTTCGGCACTCACCGCTCCTTGGACGGAACGGAGGGCGGGGGTACGAGCCTCGCGGACTGCGGCGGGGGAACCGAGTGCCGCGAGGACGCTGCGCAGGGCGGGCGCGGGGGCCGGGGGAACAAGCAGCGGCATGGTGGGTCGCCTCTCACTCAAGAGACAGGGTGATGCGAGGGCAGATGCGGACGGCACTGTCAGCGTGGGCCAGAGGGGGCCGAATTTCCATGGCCGGGCGCCGACTCTCTGCCTCGTTCACGGAGTTTATACGACGCGTGTTCACGCAATGTTTCTGCTAGCCGTCCCCGGTATTGCGTTCAAGGGCGCATTCAGCCTTTCTGGCGGGGAGTTTCTGATGATTTTTCATGAACGCGCTGCCGTCACCTGGGGTGTTACCCCGCGAGCGGTCGGCCGAATCTCGTCGGCGTTTTGACCACGCATCGGTAAGCGGTAACTGCGCACCGCTCCATGCCGAAGGAATGTGCCGCGTGAATGCCGATCCAGACTAGCGGTCCACAGTCGCGCGCGGGGCGTTATGGATCACTCGGTCTGGGCATTATCGTCCGTGACGTAAGCGGCCGACGCCGTCGGCCGCCCACTCGAGGAGGGGTGCTTCGATGGGGGAGAAGGTCGTGGCAGGCGGGTTCGACCTGTCCGATCGGCAAAGGTACCGGAGAAAGCTTCAGCAGTGCCTGGCGGGACTGGGGAGGCTCCTGGCGGAGAAGAGGTTCGACCGGCCCAAGAATCTGATGGGGCTGGAGATCGAGCTGAATCTCGCCGGGGCCGACGGGTTGCCGCGGATGATGAATGCCGAAGTGCTCGACCGGATAGCCAGCCGAGATTTCCAGACCGAGCTGGGAATGTTCAATCTGGAGGTCAACATAGCCCCCCACCGGCTCGCCGGCCGAGTTCTCGATCAGCTCGCGGAGGAGCTCCGTACCGGATTGGGATATGCCCACCGCAAATCCGCCGAGGTCGACGCCGGGATCGTGATGATCGGAATTCTCCCGACGCTGACCCGTCATGACCTGGTCTCCGCGAATCTCTCGGAGGTCGACCGTTATGTCCTGCTCAACGACCAGATCGTCGCCGCCCGCGGTGAGGACTTCACCCTCGACATCGAGGGAGTGGAGCGGCTGAGCTGCACCTCGACGTCGATCGCGCCCGAAGCCGCCTGTACGTCGGTGCAGTTGCACCTTCAGGTGACCCCCGGCCGGTTCGCCCAGGTGTGGAACGCCGCGCAGGCGATCGCGTCCGTCCAGATCGCGGTCGGCGCGAACTCGCCCTTCCTGTTCGGCAGGGAGCTGTGGCGCGAGTCCCGGCCGCCGCTGTTCCAGCAGGCCACCGACACCCGGCCGCCCGAGCTCCAGGCACAGGGCGTACGGCCCAGGACCTGGTTCGGCGAGCGCTGGGTCGGCTCGGCGTACGAGCTCTTCGAGGAGAACCTGCGGTACTTCCCGGCGCTGCTGCCGATCTGCGACGAGGAGGACCCGCTACGGGTGCTCGACGACGGCGGCGTGCCGCGCCTGCAGGAGCTCGTCCTGCACAACGGCACGGTCTACCGCTGGAACCGTCCTGTGTACGGACTCGCCGACGGCGTACCGCATCTGCGCGTCGAGAACCGGGTCCTCCCGGCCGGGCCCACTGTCACCGACGTGGTGGCGAACGCGGCCCTCTACTACGGGCTGGTGCGGGCGCTGGCGGAGGAGTCGCGGCCGGTGTGGACCCGGATGCCGTTCGAGGTCGCCGCCGCCAATTTCGACACGGCGTGCCGTCACGGCATCGACGCCGAGCTCCAGTGGCCGCGGCCGGGCCGTTCCGGCGGCATGACACGCGTACCGGCCGTCAAGCTCGTACGGGACGAACTGCTGCCGCTTGCCGCGGCCGGACTGGACGCGTGGAACGTGGAGCCGGCGGACCGCGATTTCTACCTCGGGGTCATCGAGGGGCGGTGCCGGCGCCGGGTGAACGGCGCGTCCTGGCAGGCGGACGCCTTCCACCGGGCCCTGGAGTCCGGACTGGACCGGGAAGCCGCGCTGGCGGCCGTCACCCGCCGGTACTCCGAGCTGATGCATCTGGGCGATCCCGTGCACACCTGGCCGGTCTGGCCGGCGGGCTGACCGCTCGCGGCTGCCCGCGTTCCTGCTCGTCCCTGCCCCCGCCCGCCTCCGCGCCTCGCCCGCCGGCCTCGCCCTGCCCCCGCCCCGCCTCCGCACCCCGCGTCCCGCGTCTCGACGTCCTCGTGCGCCCCTGCCTTCGTCCGCCGCGCCGTCGTCGGGCAAGCTGTGGCGACGGGACGAGGCAACAGGAGGCAGCTGTGCAGGCGGAGGCGGGACGTGAGTCCGGTTGGCTTCCCGAGGGAGGTTTGTCACGGAGGACCCTGCGGTCGGAGACCCTGCTCGTCCTGGCGCTCTCGCTGGGTGCCAGCGCGGTGTCGTCGCTGATCAGCTTTGTCGGGTCGCTCACGAAGCCGGGAGGTCTCAAGGACCAGGCGGCGACACTCAACAGTTCGTTCGCCCCCGGGCGGCCGTGGCTCGATCTCGCCTGGCAGCTGTTCGGGATCGCCACGGCCCTGGTGCCGGTCGCGCTCGTCGCGCATCTGCTGTTCAGGGAGGGCGTCGGTGGCCTGAAGGCCATCGGCTTCGACCGTACGAAACCCTGGCCTGACCTGGGGCGGGGTGCGCTGGTGGCCGCCGGGATCGGCAGTGCGGGGCTCGCGTTCTATCTCGTCGCCAGGGCCGCCGGGTTCAATCTGACGGTCGTGCCCGAGGCGCTTCCCGACGTCTGGTGGAAGTACCCGGCCCTGATCCTCTCCGCGGTGCAGAACTCCGTGGTGGAGGAAGTGATCGTCGTCGGGTATCTGCTGCGCCGGCTGGGCCAGTTGGGCTGGACGCCAATGGCGGCGCTGGTGGCCAGTTCGGTGCTGCGCGGCTCGTACCACCTGTACCAGGGGATCGGCGGCTTCGTCGGCAACATGGTGATGGGCGTGGTCTTCGTGCTGCTCTACCGGCGGTGGGGCCGGGTCGGCCCACTCGTCGTCGCACACGCGTTGCTCGACATCGTCGCGTTCGTCGGGTACGGGCTGCTCGCCGGGAAGGTCAGCTGGCTGCCCACGGTGTGATCCACGCGGAACACGGGGTCTTTCGAGGGGCGTACGGCAGCAGCCGTACGCCCCTTGTGTGTCAGGGACGGCGCGTCAGGGCCTGGCGAGCAGTTCGCCGTCGATGACGGTGACCGCACGGCCGGTCAGCAGGACGCGGTCGCCGCGCAGAGCCGTCCGTACGAGACCGGAGCGGGCGGAGGCCTGCAGTCCGGTCAGCTCGTCGCGCCCCAGCCGGGCGGACCAGAACGGGGCGAGCGCGGTGTGCGCACTCCCGGTGACCGGGTCCTCGTCGATGCCGACGTTGGGGAAGAAGCAGCGGGAGACGTAGTCGTATCCGCGGCCCGGGTCCTCGGCCGGGGCGGTGGCGATGATGCCGCGCTTCGAGTGGGTGGCCAGGGCCGGGATGTCGGGTGTCAGGCCGCGTACGGTCGCCTCGTCCGCCAGCTCGACCAGCAGATCGCCGATGTGGTCGGCGGTGTCGTGGACCGAGAGCGGAGCCGCGTTGAGCGCCTTGGCGACGCCGAACGGGGCCTCCGCGCGGGTCAGCGGCGAGACCGGGAAGTCCAGCGTGATCGTGCCGTCCTCATGTGCCGTCGCAGAGAGGATCCCGCACCGCGCCGCGAAGCGCACCGTGCCGGTCGCGGCCCCGGTGGCGGGCAGGGCACCGGTCGCGTGCAGGACGTGGGCCGTGGCCAGCGTGGCGTGACCGCACATGTCCACCTCCGCGGTGGGGGTGAACCAGCGCAGGGCCCAGTCGGCCTCGCCGCCGGCGGGCAGGGGGTGGGCGAAGGCCGTCTCGGAGAGGTTCACCTCCCTCGCCACGTTCTGGAGCCAGCTCTCGTCGGGGAACGCGTCGGTGTCCAGGAGCAGGATCCCGGCGGGATTGCCCGCGAAGGGCCGGTCGGTGAAGGCGTCGACGATTCGAATCCGCATGCCGCTGACCGTAGGGGGCCACTGAAGCCGCAGGCCAAGGCCAATTTCAGGGAGCTGGACCGATCGGTTGTTGTCAACCGAAGAGTTCCGATATATCGTTGACGCATCGCGACAGATCAACGATGGAAGGAGCGTAGCGATGCGTTCACGTGGACACGGGTACGGACCCGGATCCGGGCAGGGCAACTGCGGACCGGGTCATCGTGGTCGGGGTGAATACGAAGGAGTCCGTGCCGCATTCGGTCCGTTCGGGCCGGGGTTCGGCGGGCCGCCGTGGGGCGGCGGACGTCGCGGAGGCGGCCGGGGGAGGGCGCGCCGCGGTGATGTGCGGGCCTCGATCCTGGCCCTGCTGAAGGACCGCCCGATGCACGGTTACGAGATGATCCAGGAGATCGGCGAGCGCAGCGGCGGGGCCTGGAAGCCCAGCCCGGGCTCTGTCTATCCCACACTCCAGCTGCTGGAGGACGAGGGGCTGATCCTCAGCGAGAGCGAGGGCGGCAAGAAGCTGTTCACGCTCACCGACACCGGGCGCACCGAGGCCGAGTCGGTCCCGGACGCCCCCTGGGAGGAAGCGGGCCGTGGCATCGACTGGGATGCCATGAACGAGATACGTACCGCAGGCTTCGGGCTGATGGAGGCGTTCAGTCAGGTCTGGAAGACCGGAACCGCCGAGCAGCGGCAGAAGGCGATTGCCGTCATCGGCGAAGCCCGCAAGAAGCTGTACCTGATCCTGGCCGACGAGCACTGACGCACGGCAGGTGGGCGACGGCAGGTGCGCCACGGAAGGGTCCCGCCCGAGGCGGGGCCCTTCCGTGCGTCCGGGGGCTCAGCCCACCAGCCCGCTCAGCTTGCGCAGGGACTCGTTGAGGGCGGCGGTCGCCGAATCCTTGAGCTTGCCCGCCATCAGCGAGACGGCCGCGCCCGTGAACTCGCCGTCGATCCGGACCGTCGTGGCGTCACCGTCCGGGGTGAGTGTGTAGCGGTTGCCGACGAGGACCCCCATCGGCCCCTTGCCCTTGATGGCGAAGACCCGCTCCGGCTCCAGCTCCTCGACCGTCCAGGTCACTTCTGCCGGGAAGCCCATCAGCTTCATGTTCTCGGCGAACGTGGCGCCGGTCGCGAGCGTGTCCGGGCCGCCCTGCGGGAAGCTCGTGTGGGTGGCGTTCCACTGGCCGTACGAAGCGAAGTCGGTCAACTGGGCCCATACCTTCCCGGCGGGCGCCTCGATGCGTGCCTCTGCACTGACCTCGGCCATACGACCACCCCTTCACGCGTTCTCATTGGGCTCTGGTGTCGCGGAACGTAGCCGCGTGGCCGTGAACATTCAATACTGATGAACTGTCAGATTCTTGCGGACGGGAGGACACCCGTGGCCGCGCTCCGTCAGGGGGCAAAGGGGTCCGATCTCATCCGTAAGGAGGAGAAACCGGCCGGGTGAGCCCAACCTCCGTGGGAGGCGCGAATGCTTCCACGCGGCGATGTCCGCACCGCGCGGGGCTGATGGGGTGGGAGTGTGCAAATCCCTGTCCCGCGGGTGCCCCAGCAGCCCGCATCCACCCGCGCCGGGACCGACGCCGGACTCACCGAGCAACTGGCCTCGGTCGTCGCGGGCGCACGCCGGCGCGCGCTGCGGGACGGCGACCGCCAGATCGACACCGCCCATCTGCTGCACTCCCTGATCGAATCGGACCCGGAGGTGCGGAGCGTCTTCGACGGCGGGGCCCAGCTCGCCCGCGTGCTCGGCTACCTCGTCCAGCGCAGCATCGGTTACGGGCTGCGCTGGCAGGCGGCGGTCGAGGACTCGGGCGCGGTCCCCCTGGTCCGCGACCCCGAGTCGGCCGGCTGGTCGCCGTCGGTGGCCGCCGCCATGCAGGACGCGCTGGAGCGAGCCGCGCTGCGCGGGGCCTCGCGCGCCACCGGACTCGATCTGCTCGCCGCGATCGCTGCGGACCGCGAGTGCCGGGCCGTCGAGGTACTGGCGCACGCGGGGGTCGACACCGCCCGTCTCACAGGTCGCATCGGGAAGCTGCCTCAACAGCTGTGATGGGGAGCTGTCTCAACAGCTGTGATGGGGAGCTGTCTCAACAGGTGTAACGGATGTGACGCTCCTGACGGGGGCTGCCATGATGTGCGGATGCGCGCGTCTCAGGGAAGGAACGCCGGCCTGGGACTCGCCCTGGCCTCGGCGTTCGCGTTCGGTGGTTCAGGTGTGGCGGCCAAGCCGCTGATCGAAGCGGGGCTCGACCCGCTGCATGTGGTGTGGCTGCGGGTCGCAGGCGCCGCCCTCGTCATGCTCCCCGTGGCCTGGCGCCACCGTTACCTGCTGATACGCAGGCCGGCGCTGCTCGCGGGCTTCGGACTGCTCGCCGTTGCCGGCGTCCAGGCCTGCTACTTCGCGGCGATCTCCCGGATCCCCGTCGGCGTGGCACTGCTCATCGAGTACCTCGCCCCCGCCCTGGTCCTCGCCTGGGTCCGCTTCGTCCAGCGGCGGCCGGTCACCCGCGCCGCCGCAGCCGGAGTGGTCCTCGCCGTCGGCGGGCTCGCCTGCGTCGTCGAGGTCTGGTCCGGGCTGAGCTTCGACGCGGTCGGGCTGCTGCTGGCCCTCGGCGCTGCATGCTGCCAGGTCGGCTACTTCGTCCTGTCCGACCAGGGCGGGGACGGCGCCGACGCCCCGGACCCGCTCGGCGTGATCGCGTACGGACTGCTCATCGGCGCGCTGCTCCTGACGGTCGTCGCGCGGCCCTGGGGCATGGACTGGTCGGTGCTGGGCGGCAGCGCGAGCATGGGCGGTACGCCCGTCCCGGCGGCTCTGCTGCTCGGCTGGATCGTGCTGATCGCCACCGTCGTCGCGTATGTCACCGGCGTCGTCTCCGTCCGCAGGCTCTCTCCGCAGGTGGCCGGAGTGGTCGCGTGCCTGGAGGCGGTCATCGCGACCGTACTGGCCTGGGTGCTGCTCCGTGAGCACCTGTCCGGACCCCAGATCATCGGCGGTGCGGTGGTCCTGGCGGGTGCGTTCATCGCCCAGTCGTCCACGCCCAAGGCACCGTCCGGGCCGGTGGCCGGCGGGCCGGGGCCCGCCTCGGGAGCCACCGAGGAGAGCTTGGCGTCCGAACGCGCCGCAGCGTAAGGTGTAACGATCATGCATTCGACCGTACTTCCGCCGCCCGCCACGTAGCGCGGGCGGCTCACCGCTGACGAAGACCAGGTCCGGGGTGTCCTGTCCCCCGGGCGGTTCGTCGCTGCCCGTGTGCGGAGTCCAGCGGCCAACTGTCCTGTCTTCACGGCCCAGTGGGCCCCGGGGGACTGCCCCCGGACACTCAGCACGGAGACATCACGTGTCGAATTCCTCTTCCGCTGCTTCCCCTTCTTCCGCTTCTCCTGCTTCCTCCGTCGTTTCCGGTTCTTCCGCCGTTTCCGGGTCCGCTGCCGGTTCCGGCCTGCCCGTCGGACGCAGCCTCTTCTATCTCGTCGTGGCCGGCGTGGCCTGGGGGACCGCCGGGGCGGCGGCCTCGCTCGTCTTCGAGTCCAGCGATCTCGGCCCGCTCGCCCTCTCCTTCTGGCGCTGCCTCGGCGGACTCGCACTGCTGGGCGGCGCGCTCGCGCTGCGCAGCCGGCGTACGACCACCGCGCCCCGCGAGGAGCCCCGCCGCCGGCTGCTGCGCATCCTCGGTACGGGCATCGGCCTGACTGTCTTCCAGAGCGCCTACTTCGCCGCCGTCGAACAGACCGGACTCGCGGTCGGCACCGTCGTCACCCTGGGCGCGGGCCCCGTCCTCATCGCACTCGGCGCCAGGCTGACCATGGGGGAGCGGCTCGGGGTCGGCGGGATCGCCGCCGTAGCGGGCGCGCTCACCGGCCTCGTGGTGCTGGTGCTCGGCGGCGAGGGCGGCACGGTGCGCCCGGTGGGTGTGGCGCTCGCGGTGCTGTCGGCCGCGGGCTACGCGGCCATCACCCTGCTGACCCGGTGGCTGGGCCGGGACGGCGGCGGCGGTGACGCGCTCTCCACGACCATGTGGACGTTCGTGGTCGGTGCGGTGGGACTGCTGCCCTTCGCGCTCGTGGAGGGGCTGCTGCCGCACACCGCGGAGCCCGTCCGGGTGCTGTGGCTGCTCGTGTACGTCGCCGCCGTGCCGACGGCGCTCGCGTACGCGCTGTACTTCGCGGGCGCCGCGGTCGTCCGGGCGGCGACCGTATCGGTGATCATGCTGCTGGAGCCGGTGAGCGCCGCGGTCCTGGCGGTGACCGCACTGAACGAGCGGCTGACCACCGCGACCGTGGTGGGGACGCTGGTGCTGCTGGCCGCTGTCGTGGGCCTGGCCTGGCAGGAGGCACGCCTTGCGGCGGGCCGTCGCAGGGCGGCGGAACTGCTCGCCTGACATGAACGGAGGGCGGGCCCACACGGGTCGTGTGAGCCCGCCCTCCCCGCGGACCGCGACCCCCGTGCGCGATCCAGCCGGCTTCCCGGGTCCTCCCGCCTCGCTGCCTGGGGTCCCCTTACGGCACGGACAGGTAGTCGGGCAGCGTGACGGCCGGGTCCAGGTCGTCCGCCGGAATCGGCGTGCCATGGCTCCGGACCAGCGGGACGACGCCCGTCCAGTACGGCAGCGACAGGTCCTCCGGCTCGTCGTTCGGACCGCCCGTACGGACCTTGGCGGAGACCTCGTCCAGGTCGAGCCGGAGCACGGCGGTCGCGGCGAGCTCCTTGTCGTTGGCCGGGCGCGAGTCGTGCGAGCGGCCGGGCACGACATGGTCGACCAGCGCGTCGAGAGCGGTGCGCTTCTCCTGCGGGTCGGTGACCTGATGGGCGGTGCCGAGGACCACGACCGAGCGGTAGTTGATCGAGTGATGGAAGGCCGACCTGGCCAGTACCAGCCCGTCGACGTGGGTGACGGTCAGGCACACCTCGAGGCCCTTGTCCGGCCGGTCTGCCTGACCGGCCATGCGCAGCGGGCGGGAACCGGTGGAGCCGTGGACGTACAGCGTGTCGCCGACCCGGCCGTACAGCGTGGGCAGCACCACCGGCGCCCCGTCGCGCACAAAGCCCAGATGGCAGACGTACGCCTCGTCGAGTATCGAGTGCACCAGCTCGCGGTCGTAGGAAGCGCGGTCCCGGGCCCGGGTGGGGACGGTGCGCTCGGTCGTCCGGTACGCGGCGTTCACCGGCGTCGAGGCCATTGCGATCTCCATTGCACTAGTGCATAATCTCGTTTGTGCTAGGAGAGTATCGGATCAGGGGTCGTCGCGCATCGGAGATTGCCGCGAGCGTCGAGCGGGGGGTTGGTGCAGGCGATCTGCAGCCGGGTCAACTTCTCCCGCCCATGCGGGAGTTGGCGACCGAGCTGGGCGTCAATCCGAACACCGTGGCGGCCGCGTACCGGACGCTGCGCGACCGGGGAGTCATCGAGACGGCCGGGCGCAGGGGCAGCCGTGTGCGGCCGCGCCCGGCCAGTACGGCGCGCGGCTCGCTCCGGGTCGAGGCCCCGCCCGGCGTCCGGCAGATCTCCGACGGCAATCCCGACGTCGCTCTGCTGCCGCCGCTGCGGGACGCCTTCGCGGCCGCCGCGCGCCACCACGACGAGCGGCCCGTCCTCTACGGGCAGGCGCCGGTCGACCCCGAGCTGGCGCGGCTCGCCCGGGCCGGGATGGACGCCGACGGGGTGCCGGACGGGCCGATCGCCGTCGCGTCCGGCTCGCTCGACGCGATCGAGCGCGTGCTGAACGCGTGGCTGAGGCCCGGCGACGCAGTCGCCGTGGAGGACCCCGGCTGGGGCGGCCTGCTGGATCTGATCCCGGCGCTGGGGCTGCGGCTCGCACCGGTCGGCCTCGACGACGACGGGCCGCTCCCGGACGAGGTGGAGCGGGCACTCCACGGCGGAGCCCGGGCCCTGATCGTCACCGACCGGGCACAGAACCCCACCGGAGCCGCGATCGGTCAGGCCCGCGCGGGCGAGCTGCGCGCCGTCCTCGCCCGGCATCCGGAAGTGCTGCTCATCGAGGACGACCACGGCCACGCCATCGTCGACCAGCCGCTCCACCCCCTTGCCGGAGTGTCGGATCGCTGGGCGCTCGTGCGCTCCACCGCCAAGGCGTACGGTCCGGATCTCCGCCTCGCTGTGCTGACCGGGGACGAGGTCACGATCGACCGGGTGCTCGGACGGCAGCAGCTCGGACCGGGCTGGGTCAGCCGGCTGACCCAGCGCGCTGTCGTGGAGCTGTGGGTCTCCGGGGCCGTCGACCCGGCGGCTGTGGCCCACGCGTACGGCGAGCGGCGCGACGCGCTGCTGCGGGCGCTGGCCGAACGCGGCGTCGAGGCGCGGGGCCGCAGCGGGATGAACGTGTGGGTACCCGTGGCCGACGAGACCGGGACGGTGGCGCGGCTGCTGCACGCCGGATGGGCCGTCGCTCCCGGGGCGCGGTTCCGGACGTCCACGCCGCCCGGGGTGCGGCTCACGGTGTCCGGTCTGACGCGCGACGACATCGGCCGGCTCGCCGAAGCGGTGGCATCGGCGGCCGACCCGTTGCCCGCACGCGCCTACGGCTGACGCGGTTTCGGCCTGCTCTGCGTGAGTGCGGCTCCCGCCAGCACGATCAGCGCACCGACCGGGGTGTTCCAGCCGAACTGCTCGCCCAGCAGCGTCACACCGGCGGCCGTGGCGATGACCGGGATGAAGTACGTGACCATCGTCGCCGTGGTGGGCCCGACCTCGGCGACCAGTCCGTACTGGAGCAGCATCGCGAAGCCGGTCCCCAGAGCGCCCAGAGCGATCACCGCGAGCAGGGGAACCACCGGAAGGGAGCTGGGGAGCGTGGTGAACAGCGGGGTCACCAGCGCCAGTTGGAGTGTGGCGAGAAGAAGCTGAGCGCCGGTGAGGGAGAGGTTCGAGTGGCTGGAGCCCGCCAGCGTACGGCGGACGTAGATCCAGCCGACCGGGTAGCTCAGCGAAGCGAGAAGGGCCATCGCGGTGCCCGTGACATCCAGCCCGGAGAAGCCCTGCCAGGCGCCCAGCACGGTGAGCACCCCGAGGAAGCCGATCCCGAGCCCGGCGACACGGCGGCGGGTCGGCCGGTCCTCGGAGAGCGCCACCAGCGACAGCACCATGCCCCAGAGCGGTGAGGTGGCGTTGCAGATGCCCGCCAGCGTCGAGGGGATCGTCAGCTCGGCGTAGGCGAAGAGCGAGAACGGCAGGGCGTTGAGCAGGAACGCCGCAACGGTGAGATGCCCCCAGGTGCGCACTCCGCCGGGCAGCCGCTCGCGCTTCACCGCCATCGCCGCGGCGAGCACCGCCGTACCGAAGAGCAGCCGGCCGAAGGTGACCTGGAACGGCGCGTACCCGTGGGTGCCGACCTTGATGAGAAGGAAGCTGAAGCCCCAGATCAGGGCGAGCACGGCGAACCTGATGCGCCAGTCGACGGCGGGACGGCGTGCGGCCGGGGCAGCCGGGGCAACGGGGGCAGCCAGGGTGACGAGGGAGGCAGGGGCAGGTGGGGACGAAGGGGAGGGAGGCGATATGCGGGATCGGTCGCGCGACGGCGGCCTGACGGTGCTCATGCCCTCTACCTTGGCCGCACCGTTCTCGTAGGACAAGCGAGACTTCTTTGAGAGTTTCGCTTAGCATCGCTTACATGTTGAACTTGGAGCGCCTGCGGACCCTCGACGCGCTGGCCCGGCACGGCTCGGTCAGCGCAGCGGCCGACGGGCTGCATGTGACGACGTCCGCCGTGTCCCAGCAGATGGCGAAGCTGGAACGGGAGGTGGGCCAGCAGCTGCTGGCCAAGTACGGGCGAGGGGTGCGCCTCACCGACGCCGGACGACTGCTCGCCGACCATGCCGCGCGCATCCTGTCCCAGGTGGAGCTCGCGCAGGCCGACATCGAGGCGCAGCGCGGGCAGGTGGTCGGCGAGGTGCGGGTCGGTGCGTTCCCGACGGCCGCGCGCGGACTCTTCCCCGCCGCGCTCGCGTCCCTTCGCAGGGTCCATCCCGAGCTGCGCGTCCGCTCCAGCGAGCTGGAGCCCGAGCACGCCGTGCGGCAGGTGATCAGGGGCGATCTCGATCTCGCGGTCGTGCTGGACTGGAGCAACAAGCGGCTGCCGGTACCCGGCGGGCTGGCCCGGGCGCAGCTGCTGGACGACGCGGCGGATGTGGCGATGCCGGCGGACCATCCGCTCGCGGACCGGGCGGAGGTGGACCTGGAGGACTTCGCGGACGACGAGTGGGTGTCGTGGCCCGAGGGTGAATTCTGCTACGAGTGGCTGATGTTCACGCTGCGCGCCAAGGGCATCGAGCCGCGGATCGCGCACATGGCGGGCGAGCACCACACCCAACTGGCGCTGATCGCCGCAGGCCTCGGGGTCTGTGTGACCCCGAGGCTCGGCCGCGGACCGGTGCCGGACGGCGTCAGGCTCGTGCCGGTACGGCAGAAGATGCTCCGGCACATCTACGCGGTCTGGCGCAGCGACGCCGACCGGCGGCCCTCGATCCGCGCGGCGGTTGAGGCGCTGCGGCAGTCGGCGGCCACGGTCTGAGCCCCGATGCCCGCATCCGGGGAGCGTGGGGTGCGGGCCGCGTCCGGGTAACGTGGGGCGTCGGCCGGGCCCGGCGAGTGTGGGGTGCCGGCCGGGCCCGGGGAGCGTCGGCAGCGCCTGGCCGACGTCCGCGTCCCTCCGTGCTCAGAGCCCCGCGAGCTTGCGGAAGTCCCAGGACGCGATCGTGTCCGGCGTCAGTCGCACCCATGCGTGGCGGCCGTCGTGCGGCATGGTGTCCAGCCCGAAGTTCTTCCGCGCGAACAGCTGCTCCGGTACGTCGAGCTCTGGGCAGGGCTCGCCGGTGCGGGGCGCCTCGCCGACGAAGACCGCCGTGCCCGAGAGCTCCACGCCGCGCAGTTCCGCGTACTCCTCCCCGGAGTCCACCACGATCGCGATCCGTGGATCCCGGCGCAGCTCGGTCCAGCGCCGGCTCCGCGTGATCGAGTACAGCCACAGGGACGTCCCGTCCCAGGCGAACCAGAGGGCGCTCACGTGCGGCCGTCCGTCCGCGGACACCGTCGCCACCCGGCAGGTGCGCTGCTCGGCGAGGAACGCGTCCAGCTCGGCCGGACTCATCATGATCCGTCGGCCCCGGCGCTGTGTGACGGCCATCGGTGGCCCTCCTCGTAATAGCGGCCAGATTCTCTGACTAGGTGTCAGGAATCATGGGCTCTCTTCCCTCATGACGCAATGGCCGTTACCGTCGCGCGCCCGGTCACCCAGGAGAAGCGTCGACGAGAAGGGCGGAGCCGTGCCTTCGTTCGAACAGTTGGTGGAACAGCTCGACCCGGCCGGCACGGTGCTGCTCACCGTCGAGTGCCAGCAGGGCGTTGTCGGAACGGACAGTGCGCTCCCCGAACTCGCGGCGGCGGCACGCGCGTCGGGTGCCCTGGACAATGCCGCCCGGCTCGTCGCCGTCGCGCACGCGGCCGGTGTGCAGGTCATGCACGCGGTGGCGGAGCGGCGGCCCGACGGTCGCGGCGCGAACCGCAACGCGCGCCTGTTCAGGGCCGCCGAGCGGCTCCCCGTGCAGCAGCACTCCGGCAGCCGGGCGGTCCGTGTCGCGGAGCCGATCGAGGTCGCGGACGAGGACATCGTCGTCCGCAGGCTGCACGGGCTGTCACCGATCGCGGGCACGGACGTCGACGCGCTCCTGCGGAATCTGGGCTGCCGGACCCTCGTCGTCGTGGGTGTCTCGGCGAATGTGGCGATACCGAACGCCGTGTTCGACGCCGTCAACCTTGGCTACACGGCGGTCGTGCCCGCGGACGCCATCGCGGGGGTGCCCCCCGAGTACACCCCCGCGATGATCAGGAACACGCTCGCCCTCGTCGCCACCGTCACCACCACCGACGACGTGCTCGCGTGCTGGAAACGCCCGCGCCGCGCGACGCGCGCCTGACACGGGTGACGCGAGCCTGACACGGGTCACGCGCGCGTCACACGGGTCACGCGAGCTTGATCGAGTCCCCGTCCACGACGATCGAGGCGGCGGGCAGCGGAGAGGTCGCGGGACCGCTCTTCACGCTGCCGTCCGTCGCGTCGAACATGCTGTTGTGGCAGGGGCAGTTGATCATGCCGTCGGAGACGCCCTTCACCGCGCAGCCCTGGTGGGTGCACTTGGAGGAGAACGCCTTGAAATTGCCCGCCGTCGGCTGTGTGACCACGACATCGCCGATGACCTTGCCACCGCCCTCGGGGATGTCCGCGACCTTCGCGAGCACCTGCCCGCCACCGCCACCGCCCGTCGTGCCGCCCGTGCTGCCCCCGGTGCTGCCGCCGGTACTTCCCCCGGTGCTTCCACCCGTACTGCCGCCCGTCCCGCCGGTCGTTCCGGCGCCCGCCGGTGTCTCGCCCACGCTGCCCGAACTGTCCGATCCGCCGCACGCCGTCAGCGCCGCGGCGAGTCCGGCGCCGCCCGCCGCCGCGAAGACAGTGCGTCGCGCCACGGTGCGCGCAGGTCCCTGCGTTCCGGTCATGCCGGCTCCCTTTCCATGGTCGGCCCCGGTTTCGGGCCCGCTTGTGTTGTTCTACGGGACCGGGTCGCGCCCCGTTCAACGGCCACGCCGGAAAGCCGGACAGCAATCTGGCCGATTCCTCCCCGAAGTCACAGCCACCCCGCTGCGTCGCTGAAGCCGTACTCACCTCACCTGCTGCGGCCTGGGCGTATCCCATCAGCCTCTGCTGCGTGTTCGAGCGTCGCCTGTCAACACGAGAGTGGACAGGACCTGTTCGAGTGGATCACGATGGGGCGTTCTTCAAAGGCCAGTGCGACTGCTGCCAATGCCGGGGGAGGGGGACGGGACTCACACGGCAGCAGCCCCCGGTGTACGGGCAGCACGCACAAGGGTTCGTTCCGCAAGCCGGGTTCGTACCGCAGCAGCCGGTGGGCCACCAGCCTCCCGCACCGCACCTTTCCGCTCGTCGATCGCCCGGCGGCTGCGGTCGATGTCACCAGCCTCGTTACGGGTGGGTGATCGCCGCTCTCCCCGGGGTGAGTCGTGACTCGGGAGAAATCTTGGATCGTGAAGCTCAGCCGCCGGATAGCCTGGGAAAATGCTCACAGAAGTGATCGCGACCCGTTACGTCACGCCCCTGCGTGAAGGCGGCTCGCTCCCGGGAATCGTCGAGGCCGACGACCTCGGTACCTACGTCATGAAGTTCACCGGGGCAGGACAGGGACGCAAGACCCTGGTCGCCGAGGTCATCTGCGGCCGGCTGGGTCGCCGGCTGGGGCTGCGGGTCCCGGAGCTCGTCCAGATCCAGCTCGACCCCGTCATCGGGCTCTCCGAGCCGGACCAGGAAGTACAGGAACTGCTCAAGGCCAGCGGCGGGCTGAACCTGGGGATGGACTTCCTGCCCGGCTCCCTCGGCTTCGATCCGCTCGCCTACGAGGTGAGTGCGGCGGAGGCGGGCCGGGTCATCTGGTTCGACGCGCTCATCAACAATGTCGACCGGTCCTGGCGCAACCCCAACATGCTTGTCTGGCACGGCGACCTGTGGCTGATCGACCACGGTGCCACCATGATCTGGCACCACAACTGGCCGGGTGCCCAGGCCTCCGTGGCCAAGCCCTACGACGCCTCCGACCATGCCCTCGCGCCCTTCCGGCCCGACATCGCCACGGCTGCCGCCGAGCTCGCTCCGCTGGTCACCGAAGAGCTGCTGACCCAGGTCGCGGCGGATGTCCCGGACGAGTGGCTGGTCGACGAGCCGGGCTTCGACTCCACCGACGCCGTGCGCCGCGCCTATGTGGAGGCCCTGCTGCCACGCGCGGCCACCATCCATGAACGGATCACTCTGAGCGCCCCGTCCAAGACCCGGACCTCCCAGGCACCCGGCTGGCTGACCGAGCACCTCACGCCCTGGCCGCACCCGACCAAGAAGAGCAAGAAGGGCGACGGCCGGTGACCGAGCGCGATGTCTTCGAGTACGCGCTGCTGCGCGTCGTACCCCGCGTCGAGCGGGGCGAGTGCTTCAACGCGGGCGTGGTGGTGTACTGCCGCGCCAAGTCCTTCGTGGCCGCCCGCACCCACCTCGACGAGGGCAAGCTCAGGGCACTCGACCCGCAGGCCGATGTCCTTGGCGTACGGGCCGCGCTGCACGCCGTCGAGGGCGTCTGCCGGGGCGGCGAGGACGCCGGCCAGGCCGCGCGCGACGACGCCGGGCGGCGCTTTCGCTGGCTGATCGCCCCGCGCTCGACGGTCGTCCAGCCCGGCCCCGTGCACACCGGACTCACGGCCGACCCGGAGGCCGAGGTCGAGCGGCTGCTGGATGTGCTGGTGCGGTGAGCCCGGAGGTGAACCGAGCCCTGGAAAGAGGGGGGCACGTTGACACCGGGTGCCAGGGCTTCTAGCGTCTCGTCCACGAAGGTACTAAGCGGTCGCTCATTCATCTGGGCCGTGCCGGGCGGCCGCTTCCAACGGGATCCAAGGGCGAGGAGAACCAACCATGTCCACCACCGAGCAGCGCGTCGCGATCGTGACGGGAGCGGCGCGAGGCATTGGCGCCGCCACCGCCGTACGCCTGGCGGCCGAGGGCCGTGCCGTCGCCGTACTCGACCTCGACGAGGCGGCCTGCAAGGACACCGTCGAGAAGATCACCTCGGCCGGCGGGAAGGCCATCGCCGTCGGCTGTGACGTCTCGGACTCCACCCAGGTCGAGGCCGCGGTGGCGCGGGTCGCCACCGAGCTCGGCGCGCCGACGATCCTCGTCAACAACGCGGGTGTGCTCCGCGACAACCTCCTCTTCAAGATGAGCGAGTCCGACTGGGACACCGTGATGAACGTGCACCTCAAGGGCGCGTTCCTGATGGCCAAGGCCTGCCAGAAGCACATGGTGGACGCGGGCTTCGGGCGGATCGTCTCGCTGTCGTCCAGCTCGGCCCTGGGCAACCGCGGCCAGGCCAACTACTCCGCGGTCAAGGCCGGCCTGCAGGGCTTCACCAAGACCCTCGCCAAGGAGCTCGGCAAGTTCGGCATCACCGCCAACGCCGTCGCGCCCGGCTTCATCGTCACGGAGATGACCGCCCAGACGGCCGCCCGCGTCGGCATGGGCTTCGAGGAGTTCCAGGCCGCGGCCGCCACGCAGATCCCGGTGCAGCGGGTCGGCAGGCCGGAGGACGTTGCCAACGCGATCGCCTTCTTCGCGGGCGACGACGCCGGCTTCGTCTCCGGCCAGGTCATGTACGTGGCCGGCGGCCCGCTCAACTGAACGGGAGGTGACTGACATGACCGCTCAGGAGCAGGAGCTTCCCCCGCTGTCCGGGAAGGTCGCCCTGGTCACGGGTGCCAGCCGGGGCATCGGCTACGGCATCGCGGAGGCGCTCGTCGCGCGCGGCGACCGGGTGTGCATCACCGGCCGCGGCGAGGACGCCCTCAAGGAGGCCGTCGAGAAGCTCGGCGGGGACCGTGTGATCGCCGTCGCGGGCAAGGCCCATGACGAGACGCACCAGGCGGTTGCCGTGGAGCGCACCATGGAGGCCTTCGGCCGCGTCGACTTCCTCGTCAACAACGCCGGCACGAACCCGGTCTTCGCCCCCATCGCGGAGCTCGACCTCAACGTGGCCCGCAAGGTCTTCGAGACCAACGTGATCTCCGCGCTCGGCTTCGCCCAGCAGACCTGGAAGGCCTGGCAGAAGGAGAACGGCGGTGCGATCGTGAACATCGCGTCGGTCGCCGGAATCTCCGCGTCCCCCTTCATCGGGGCGTACGGGATGAGCAAGGCGGCGATGGTCAATCTGACCCTCCAGCTGGCGCACGAATTCGCCCCGGCCGTCAGGGTCAACGCCATCGCCCCTGCCGTGATCAAGACGAAATTCGCGGAAGCGCTGTACGAGGGCCGGGAGGCCGAGGCCGCGGCGGCCTATCCGCTGGGCCGGCTCGGTGTTCCGGCGGACATCGGAGGAGCGGCCGCGTTTCTCACGTCCGACCAGTCGGATTGGATCACGGGGCAGACACTCGTGGTCGATGGCGGTATTTTCCTGAATGCCGGAGTTCACTGAACCGGTTTGTTCCTGAATGACCAGGGATTGCCGTAAGTGCCCCGCCGAACCTCCACGTTGGTCCGGCGGGGCACTGCGGTATGGTTCGCCGACCCATGGCTGAACGAGGAGCGTGCACGTGTTCAACCGGACGATGCTGCGGGCGGCTGCAGCCCTTGCGTCCATATCCCTGGTGGCGGGATGCGGTCTGTTTTCGGAAGACGACGCCGATGGGGCGCAGCAGATAGTTGTCGGTACGACGAGTGCGCCCAGCACACTCGATCCGGCCGCCGCGTGGGACGGCTCCTGGGAGCTGTTCCGGAATGTGTTCCAGACCCTTCTGAGCTTCCCGACCGGGAGCACCGCGCCGGAGCCCGACGCGGCGGAGAAGTGTAAGTTCACCGATCCCACCAATACGGCATACCAGTGCACGCTGCGCGAAGGCCTCAAATTCTCCAACGGGAATCCGCTGGACGCGGCCGCGGTCAAGCACTCGATCGACCGTATTCAGAAGATCAACGTCAACGGCGGTCCGAACGGACTGCTCGGATCGCTCCGTGCGGTCGAGACGGACGGGAACCGTACCATCACGTTCCGGCTGACCAAGCCGGACGCCACGTTCCCGTTCATCCTCGCCACGCCCGCGATGTCCCTCGTCGACCCCGCCGAGTACCCGAAGGACAAGCTCCGCGAGGACGGCAAGGTCACCGGCTCCGGCCCGTACACCCTGGAGTCGTACCAGGAGGGCACGCAGGCGGAGCTGAAGAAGAACGCCCGCTACAACGGCTTCGCCGACCGTAAGAACGACGCCGTCACCATCCGTTACTTCAAGGAATCCGAAGCGATGGTCGGTGCCCTCAAGCGGAAGGAGATCGACGCGACGTACCGCGGCCTCACCGCGGAGGAGGTCGTCGATCTGCAGGAGAAGAAGAAGGCGAACGAGGGCCTCCAGCTCATCGAGACCACCGGCGCCGACATCCGCTACCTGGTGTTCAACCCCAAGGACCCGTCGGTCGGCAAGCTGCCGGTCCGCCAGGCGATCGCCCAGGTCGTCGACCGCGGGGCGCTGGTCGGCAAGGCCTACCGGGGCACTGCCGAGCCGCTGTACTCGATGGTCCCCAAGGGCATCGCCGGGCACACCACCGGCTTCTTCGACAAGTACGGTGACGCCGACGCCGACAAGGCACGCGCCATCCTGAAGGACGCGGGAATCGACACCCCCGTTCCGCTGACGCTCTGGTACACCACCGACCGGTACGGATCCGGCACCGCCGGCGAGTTCGCGGAGCTCAAGCGACAGCTCGAATCGTCGCGGCTGTTCAAGGTCACGCTCCAGGGCAAGCCCTGGAAGGAATTCCAGGAGGGGTACAAGAAGGGCGAGTACCCGGTCTTCGGCCGAGGCTGGTTCCCCGACTTCCCCGACCCGGACAACTTCATCGCGCCCTTCGTCGGCAAGCAGAACGTGCTGGGTACGCCGTACGAGAGCCCGGAGATCACCCAGCAGCTGCTGCCCCAGTCGCGGCAGACGAGCGATCGCGGTGACGTGTCCAAGGAGTTCGCCCGGGCGCAGGAGATCCTCGTGGACGATGTGCGGCTGCTGCCGCTGTGGCAGGGCAAGCTCTACGTCGCGTCGAGCGAGGAGATCGCCGGCGGCGAGCGCGCCCTGGACCCGCAGACGGTCATGCAGATGTGGGAGCTGCACCGGCAGACCAGCTGGTAGGGGTGGGGCCGGTTCGGGGCGGACCGTCCGGCGGGAGCGATTGTCAGTGGCCGCAGGTAGGTTCTGTGGTCGAGAACTGATCGCACACCGGAGGTTGTTGACGTGACCGACACCGACATGCTGCCCGAGTCCTGGCGCGGCGTCCTCGGCGAAGAGCTCCAGAAGCCGTACTTCAAGGAGCTCGTCGACTTCGTCGAGGACGAGCGCGCCAGGGGGCCGGTGTACCCGCCGCGCGAGGAGGTCTTCGCCGCGCTGGACGCCACGCCCTTCGACCGGGTGAAGGTGCTGGTCCTCGGCCAGGATCCGTACCACGGTGAAGGGCAGGGGCACGGCCTGTGCTTCTCGGTGCGCCCGGGCGTCAAGACCCCGCCCTCCCTGCGGAACATCTACAAGGAGATGCAGGAGGAGCTGGGCCTCCCGGTGCCGGACAACGGCTATCTGATGCCGTGGGCCCAGCAGGGTGTCCTGCTGCTCAACGCGGTGCTGACCGTGCGCTCCGGCGAGGCCAACTCCCACAAGGGCAAGGGCTGGGAGAAGTTCACGGACACGGTGATCAGCGCCGTCGCCTCGCGGCCCGATCCGGCGGTCTTCGTGCTCTGGGGGAACTACGCGCAGAAGAAGCTGCCGCTGATCGACGAGGAGCGCCATGTCGTGGTGAAGGGCGCGCATCCTTCGCCGCTGTCCGCGAAGAAGTTCTTCGGCTCCCGCCCGTTCACGCAGATCAACGAGGCAGTGGCGGCCCAGGGGCACGAGCCGATCGACTGGCGCATCCCCGACCTGGGCTGACGGTTCGCGCACCTGGCTGACAGGTTCGGGCCCGGCGCCCGAGCCTGTGCCGGATCACCGGTGGCGGCGGCTAGCGTCGGGACCACCGATGTCGAAGCGCTGGAGGCCGCACTCGTGGAGCAGCAGGAGGCGTCGGAAGACGCGGTCATGACCAGGATCGGGCAGGCGATCATGCTGCTCCACGGCGGGGACCGCGAGGAGGCACGCAACCGCTTCGGGGAGCTGTGGGCGCTGCTGGGGGAGAACGGCGACCCGTTGCACCGCTGCACCCTCGCCCACTACATGGCGGACACCCAGGACGATCCCGGGGACGAGCTGGCCTGGGACCTGCGGGCGCTGGCGGCGGCGGAGGGACTGACCGACGAGCGTCTGGCGCAGCACCACTCAGCGGCCGCCGTGCGCGGCATCTATCCGTCCCTGCACCTGAATCTCGCCGCGGACTATCTGAAGCTCCACCGCCCCGAGGCCGCGCGCGTCCATCTGGACCGGGCGCGGGCGGCGTCGGACGCGCTGGGGGACGACGGCTACGGGGACGGGGTGCGTGCGGCGATCGACCGGCTGGGCCGCCGGTTGTCGGAGGGGTGACGCGAGGCGCGTCAGACCCCCGCCGTACCGTCGATCCGCTCCCGGAGCAGATCGGCGTGCCCGTTGTGACGGGCGTACTCCTCGATCATATGGACATAGATCCAGCGCAGATTGAACGTCAGTCCGCCGTGGTGCGCGCCGGTACCGAGGTCGTCCAGGGAGCGTGAGGCGGCCAGCTCCCGGGCGTGCGTGATCTCCTCGCTCCAGGCCGTGTGCGCGGCCTCCCAGGTGTCCCCGCCGGTCAGATGGAACTCACCGTCCGGGTCCTCTTCGCTGTAGTACAGCGGTGGTGCGTCCTCCGCGGCCAGGATGCGGCGGAACCAGTTCCGTTCGACGTCCGCCATGTGCCGTACGAGACCGAGCAGGGAGAGCTGCGAGGGCGGCACGCTCGTTTCGCGGAGCTGCTTGTCGTCGAGCCCCGCGCACTTCAGCGCCAGCGTCTCGCGATGGAAGTCGAGCCAGCCCTCCAGCATGTCGCGCTCGCCGGCGGTCGTCGGTGCTGTGGTCCGCTCAGATGTCGTCATGGTGTGCATCCTCGACGATGCGCATCCACCCCCGCCAGGGAATTCAGTGACCGAGCATTCCGTGCATCAGCTCGCCGAACCCCTTGCGCAGCTCCGCCCTGCTGGGCACCTGCGCGTGGTACGACCCGGCGGCGCAGGAGAACATGAGTCCCTCGCACCACGCCACCAGCGACAGCGCGTGCCGCTCCGGTTCGGCCGATCCGGCCCCCGCCATCAGCGCGACCAGCGGCTCGCGGAACGCCGCGCCCGTCCGGTCGTAGAAGGCCCTCAGCTCGGGCCTGCGTGTGGCCTCCAGAGCCAGCTCGTACCGGCAGACCAGCAGCGGCCGGTGATCGGTGAGACAGCGGTGCAGCGCCAGGGAGAGTGCGTCGAGCAGCTCGTCCGTGCCGCCCACCGGCTGCGGCATCTCCTCCGGGGTGAGCACCTGCGCCTCGCGCTCCGCCAGACGGCGCACCGCTGTCTCCAGCAGTGCCTGCCGGGTGCGCGCGTGATTCGACGTCGAGCCCTGGGGGAGCCCGGCTTGTTCGTCGACCGCCCGGTGGGTCAGCCCCCGCATGCCGCGCTCGGCGAGGAGGGTCAGGGCGGCGTCGCCGATCAGCTCGGAGCGTGGGACGGCGGCGGCGCGGGGGCCGGGGCCGGTGGTGCGGGGGGTCATGGGGACAACCTACCGCGTTAACTACACCTGTAGTACGGTGACTGTGTCACTACAGGTGTAGTTCGAAGGGGGAGTCATGGACCGGCACACCGCGCCCCGGGCCGTCGTCGTCGGAGGCGGTATCGGCGGACTCACCGCCGCCGTCGCCCTGCACCAGCAGGGCTGGGACATCACCGTGCTGGAGCGCGCCGCCGCCCTCACCCCGGTGGGTGCCGGAATCGGCCTCGCCCCCAACTCCCAGCGTGCTCTCGACGTCATCGGCCTCGGCGACCGGGTCAGGTCCCTTTCCGCCTGGCAGGGAGACGGCGGACTGCGCACTCCCCGGGGGCGCCGGCTCAACCGCACCGACAGTGCCGCCACGGCCGAGCGGTTCGGCGGCCCCCTCGTCCTGCTGCACCGCGCCACCCTCGTCGGCATCCTCGTCTCCGCGCTGCCCGGCCCAGCCGTACGGACAGGCGCCGCCGCCACGCTTCTCGACGCCGGTGACGAGCGCCGCCGCGCCGTCGTCACCACCCCCGACGGTGACCTCGAAGCCGATCTCGTCGTCGCCGCGGACGGCATCAACTCCGCGGCGCGCCGGGCGCTGTTCCCAGGGCATCCCGGACCCCGGTACTCCGGGTTCACCACCTGGCGCGTCGTCGTCCCCGCACCGGACCGGCCCTTCGCGCCGCACGAGACCTGGGGCAAGGGCCGTCTCTGGGGCAGCCAGCCGCTCAAGGACGGCCGCGTCTACGCCTATGCCGCAGCGGTGACGCCCGCAGGCGGGCACGCCCCGGACGACGAGCGGGCCGAACTGCTCCGCCGCTTCGGCGACTGGCACGATCCGATCCCCGCGATCATCGACGCCACCGAGCCCGACGGGGTGCTGCGCCACGACGTGCACCACATGGCCGTGCCGCTGCCCGCCTACCACCACGGCCGGGTCGCGCTCCTCGGCGACGCCGCGCACGCCATGCAGCCCACCCTCGGCCAGGGCGGCAACCAGGCCATCGAGGACGCGATCGTGCTCGCCCACCACGCCGGACGGGGACCGGACATCACCCGGCGCCTCGCCTCGTACACGTGCGAACGGCTGCCGCGGACCATGGGGATCGTGCGGCAGGCCACGAGGACCGGCCGGCTGGCCATGCAGAGCAGCGCACCGGCCGTCGCCGTGCGCGACGTACTCATCGCCGCCGTCTCCCGGTTCGGATCCGGCTTCGTCCTGCGGGGCTTCGACGGCAGCGCCGGCTGGCGGCCGCCCCCGCACACGTATGCTGCCGGAACAGCGAAGGCACAGAGGACAACGCGATAGGGAGGACCTCGTGAAGGTCGGCTGCATCGGGCTCGGGGACATCGCGCAGAAGGCCTATCTGCCGGTGCTCAGCACTCGTCCGGGCGTCGAACTGCATCTGCACACACGCACGGCGGCCACCCTGGACCGGGTCGCCGCAGCCCACCACATCCCCGGGGAGCACTGCCACACCACCCTGGACTCCCTCCTCGCCCAGGGCCTCGACGCCGCTTTCGTCCACGCCCCGACCACCGTGCACCCCGAGATCGTCTCCCGGCTGCTGGAAGCCGGTGTGGCGACGTATGTCGACAAGCCGCTCGCCTATGAACTCATCGAGTCCGAGCGCCTGGTGGAGCTGTCCGAGCGGACCGGGACCAGCCTCGCCGTCGGCTTCAACCGCCGCTTCGCCCCCGGCTACGCCCAGTGCCTGGAGCACCCGCGCGAGCTGATCCTCATGCGGAAGAACCGGGTCGGCCTCCCCGAGGACCCCCGCACCCTCGTCCTCGACGACTTCATCCATGTCGTCGACACCCTCCGCTTCCTGCTCCCCGGGCCGGTCGAGCACACCGACGTACGCGCCAGGATCCGCGACGGGCTCATGCACCACGTGGTGCTGCAGCTCTCCGGCGACGGATTCACCGCGATCGGGATGATGAACCGGCTGAACGGCTCCACCGAGGAGATCCTCGAAGTGGCCGGGCAGGACACCAAGCGGGAGGTGGTCAACCTCGCGGAGATCATCGACCACAAGGGCCAGCCGACCCTGCGGCGGCGAGGCGACTGGGTGCCGGTGGCGCGCCAGCGCGGCATCGAACAGGCCGTCATGGCCTTCCTCGACGCCGTCCGCGCCGACAAGTTCCTCAGCGCCCAGGACGCACTGCTGACCCATGAACTGTGCGAGCGGGTGGTGCGGGAGGCGCTGGAGCAGGCCTCCTGAGGGCTCGCAGGCCCTCCGCCGCGCACAGCGCCGCGAGCACCGTCAGCGCGCCGTACACGGCCCAGTCGCCGAGCCGGACGTACGGCGTCGTACCCCGGGCGAGCGGGATCTCGTACACGGCGGTGGTGCTCGCGTCCGTACCGAGCCTGGCGCCCACAGGCTCACCCTCGGGACCGTAGACCGCGCTCACGCCCGTGAGCGTGGCATGCACCATCGGCCGGCCCGTCTCGGCGGCCCGCAGCGCCGCCAGCGAGGCATGCTGCCCGGGCGCCCAACTGCCCTGGAACGTCGAGGTCGCCGACTGGGCGATCAGCAGCTGGGCGCCGCCGCGGACCAGCCGCCTGCTCATGTCGGGGAACGCCGACTCGAAGCAGACCAGCGGCCCCACCCGCAGCCCGCTGTCCGCCCCGTCGCCGGGCAGCGTCATCACGACCTGGCGGCTGCCGCGCATCCGGTCCTCACCCGCCGCCTCGCCCACGGACGTCGCCCAGCCGAGCAGCGCACGCGCCGGTACGTACTCGCCGAAGGGGACCAGCCGCATCTTGTCGTAGCGGTCCCCGGTCGGACCCTCCGGGCCGACCAGCACACTGCTCTTGAATATCCCCGGGCGGTCCGAGCGCCGGGCGTCCACGTTGACCAGCACGGGGGCACCCACCGTCCGCGACAGCGCGGCGATCCGCGCCGCGAGATCGCGCCGTGCGGCCAGGTCCGCGCCGACGCTGCTCTCGCCCCACACCACGAGATCCAGCCGTTGCCCCGCCAGCTCCCTGGTCAGCTGCTCGCCGCGCGCGAAGCGCCGCTCCGCCCCGCCGACCCCGTTGATGACGCCCGGCTGGACGACGGCGACCCGCACCACCTGGCCAGGCCGTTCGGGGCGCGGCGAAAACACCCACACCGCCCCGGCGGCCACGGCGCAGGCACAGACACCCGCGACCGCGGGGACGCGTGCGGTGGGGAGCGCAAGGAGCACGGTCACCGCCGTGTTCACGGCGACCACCAGCAGGCTCACCAGCCAGACCCCGCCCACCGAGGCGAGCCGCAGAGCGGGCGGGACCTGCCACTGGCTCGCCCCGAGCAGACCCCAGGGGCCGCCCAACCCCTCCCAGGATCGGACGAGTTCCACCATCAGCCAGCCGGACGGCACGACGACCAGCGCCGCGGCCGCCCGCGCCGCCGACGGCGAACCGCCCAGCACCGAGCGGACCAGCCACCCCCACGGCGCCCAGAGCAGCCCGAGCAGGGCCGCCAGCACAACGAGGAACACATGCAGATTCGGCACCAGCCAGTGGTGCACGGCGAGCATGAAGCCGATACCGCCGAGCCAGCCGTCGAGAGCGGCCCGGCGGTCCGTCGGCGCCGTCCGGATCAGCAGCAGCCACGGTACGAGCGCCACATACGCGAACCACCACAGCGCGGGTGCCGGGAACGCGAGCGCGGGCAGCGCGCCCGTCACGAGCGCGGCCGCTCCGCGCCACCACGGCGACGACAACAGCCTCGCCAGCTGCTCCCGCCGGCCGACCGGAATCCGCATGCCGCGCCTCCCCGAGAGCAGTGTCTTCCTCCAGTGTGATGGAGCGGCGCAGCCCGGGACAGGCCACGTGTCGATCAGTCGGCGGCCGGCGCGGGGAAGGCGGCGTGCCGCCACTTCTCCCGGACGGTCACCGAACGCAGCCGCCAACCGCCGTCCGTACGCGTCAGGCCGAACGCGTACCGCCCGCCGGAGACGAAGTCGTCCCCCGACTCCAGCCGCATCGGATTCACGTAGTCGGCCTGTACGTCGGCCCTGTCGCCGGGGTAGCCGCCCAGGTCCTGGAGGCGCACCTGCCGGTTGACGATCAGGTGCTGCCGTACGGGGAACAGTCGCATGGTCTCCGCCAGCCAGTCGGCGACCGCCGCCGCCGGGCCCTCGATGCCGCCCGCGCTGCGGTAGTCGGCGCGGCCGTCCGGGGTGAACAGGGCCCGGTAGCCGGGCCAGTCCGCGTCGTCCACGGCCATCGCGTACCCGGTGATCACCTCGTCGATGGCCAGCCGGTCCATCACCGTCGCGAGATCCACGCGCTGCGTCATCGGCCAAGTGTCGGTCAGCGGACGCGTCACGCCAAGGGCCCACGCAGGGCCAGGGACATACGCGGGGCCGGCGAAGGGGTCAGGGGGCGTCCGCAGTCAGCGCCTGGAGCGGGCGGCCGGCTCGCCGCGGCGGACCGAGCCGGGGGCGCGCGCCGCGGGGTGGTCGGCGTGAGCGGAGGAGCTCAGCTGCCAGGGGACGCTGGTCACCATGACTCCCGCTGTGAAGAGCAGCCGGCTCTTCAGCCACAGTGCCGACTGGTTGTGCAGCAGGTTCTCCCACCAGCGGCCGACCACGTACTCCGGGATGAAGACGGCGATGACGTCCCGCGGGCTCTCACGCCTGACGGAGCGGACGTACAACAGAACGGAGGTGGTGATCTCCCGGTACGGGGAGTCGAGGACCTTGAGAGGCACCTCGATTCCGTACTCCTCCCACTGCCGCTGCAGCGCCGCCGCCGCGTCGCGGTCGACGGCGACGGTGAGGGCCTCCAGCCGGTCCGGACGCATCGCACGCGCATAGGCGAGGGCCCGCAGCGTGGGCTTGTGCACGGTGGAGACCAGGACGATCCCCAGGACCCGTGAGGGCGGCGCCAGTTCGCTGCGCGGGTCGGTGACCGCCAGTTCGGCCGTGGTGGCGTCGTAATGACGGCGGATGCCCCGCATCATCACCCACAGCACGACGGCGGCGAGCACCGCCAGCCAGGCGCCCTGGGTGAACTTGGTGAGCAGCACGACGACGAGGACCAGACAGGTGGTGACCGCGCCGGTCGCGTTGAGGATCCGGGAGGTGGCGTGGCGTCGGCGCAGGGCGGGGTTCCGCTCCGTGCGCAGCTCGCGGTTCCAGTGCCGGACCATGCCGGTCTGGCAGAGCGTGAACGAGGTGAACACGCCGAGGATGTACAGATGGATCAGGCTGGTCACGTTCGCCTTGTAGGCCCACAGCAGCAGTCCGGCCACGACCGCGAGCGCCAGGATGCCGTTGGAGAAGGCGAGGCGGTCACCGCGGTTGTGCAGCTGGCGGGGGAGGTAGCGGTGCTGGGCGAGGACGGAGGCGAGCAGCGGGAAGCCGTTGAACGCGGTGTTCGCGGCGAGGATCAGGACGAGCGCGGTGGCGGCCTGGACGAAGTAGAAGCCGAAGCTGTTCTCTCCGCCGAAGACCGAGGCGGCCAGCTGCGCGATGACGGTGCGCTGCGTGTAGTTCTCGCAGTCGGCGAGCCCCGTCAGGTTGCAGGAGTCCGTGGTGATGTGCACCTTCGCGACGGTGGCGAGCGTCGTGACACCGACGAACATGACGACGGCGATGATGCCCATCCAGGCCATGGTGGTGGCCGCGTTCTGCGACTTGGGCTTGCGGAAGGCCGGCACGCCGTTGGAGATCGCCTCGACGCCGGTCAGCGCCGTACAGCCGCTGGAGAACGCGCGCAGGACCAGCATCACCAGGGCAAGACCGGCCAGGTTCGCGTCCGCGGGGACCGGTTCGATGCCGTACTCGGCGGTCGCGGCGACCGGTGCGTCGCCGAGCAGATAGCGGATGAGCCCCGTCCCGCACATGATCAGCACGCCGCCGACGAACAGATAGGTCGGCGCGGCGAAGGCCCGGCCGGACTCGCGTACCCCGCGGAGGTTCATCGCGGTCAGCAGAGCGACGAAGGCGAGCGCCATCAGCACCCGGTACTCGGCCAGCTGCGGAATCGCCGAGATGATGTTGTCGACGCCGGAGGCCACCGACACCGCCACGGTCATCACGTAGTCGACCAGCAGCGCAGCGGCGACCACGAGACCGGCGGACGGGCCCAGATTGCTGGTGGCGACCTCGTAGGAACCGCCGCCGCTCGGATACGCGTGCACCACCTGGCGGTACGAGAGCACGACGACGGTCATCAGTGCCACGACCGCGGCCGCGATCCACGGGGTGAAGTGCAGATAGGCGAGCCCGCCGAGGGTGAGCACCAGCAGGATCTCCTGCGTCGCGTACGCCACCGACGACAGCGGGTCGGAGGCGAAGATCGGCAGGGCGAACCGCTTGGGCAGCAGTGTCCCGCCCAGCTCCTCGCTGCGCAGCGCGCGGCCGATGACCAGCCGTTTCAGGACCGCCGTCACGTTGGACACGGCGCGAGCGTACGTGGCGGGTTCCGCACCGCCTCGTCTCGCCGCGCCGGTCACCGGCACGACCCCACGGGCGACGGACCGCCGTGTGGGCCTCTTCAGGCGCGCGGGTCAGCCCGCTGACTCCCCGGCGTGCGGGCTCAGGACGTCCGTGCCGACCAGGATGAACAGGAGGATGCCGAGCAGGATCCGGTAGATGACGAAGGGCATGAAGCTCTTGGTCGTGATGAACTTCATGAACCACGCGATGACCGCGTAGCCGACACCGAACGCGATGATCGTCGCGAAGATGGTCGGGCCCCACGACACATGCCCGCCGTCACCCGCGTCCTTC
The DNA here is from genome assembly GCF_056435785.1 of Streptomyces sp. NPDC043870. Classification (NCBI taxonomy): domain Bacteria; kingdom Bacillati; phylum Actinomycetota; class Actinomycetes; order Kitasatosporales; family Streptomycetaceae; genus Streptomyces; species Streptomyces sp. NPDC043870. The sequence continues at coordinate 213,561 of NZ_JBWKDT010000008.1, read as the reverse complement.
AGCTCGAAGAGCCCGGAGGCGAGCACGGCCGGAATGGCCAGCAGGAACGAGTAGCGGGCCGCCGCCTCGCGGGTGTAGCCCATCAGCAGACCACCGCTGATCGTGGCGCCCGAGCGCGAGACACCCGGGATCAGGGCCATCGCCTGGCAGACGCCGTAGATCAGACCGTCCTTGACGGTGAGCTCTTCCAGGGACTTCCGCTGCTTGATGGCGCGGTGCTTGCCGCCGGTCTCGTCGCGGGCAGCGAGGCGGTCGGCGATACCGAGGACGATGCCCATCACGATGAGCGTGGTAGCGATCAGCCGGAGATCACGGAACGGACCCTCGATCTGGTCCTTGAGCGTGACGCCGAGCACGCCGATCGGGATCGAGCCGACGATCACCAGCCAGCCCATCTGCGCGTCGTGGTTCCTGCGCATCGACTTGTCCGTGAGCGAACGGAACCAGGCCGAGACGATCCGCGCGATGTCCTTGCGGAAGTAGATCAGCACGGCCGTCTCGGTGCCGATCTGGGTGATCGCGGTGAAGGCCGCACCCGGGTCGTGCCAGCCGGCGAACGACGCCGTGAGACGCAGATGCGCGCTGGACGAGATGGGCAGGAACTCCGTCAGCCCCTGGACGAGCCCGAGGATGAATGATTCGAACCACGACATGAAAGCTAAGCCATCCAAGTGCTGGTCAGGTCTGAATGTGCGATGCGGGCCGCGATCATGCGTCCGTCCGTGGCAGCGTAGCGGCACCGGGTTCACGGCCCACGGGCGGGCTGGCACCTGCGAATCCCGCAAGGTCATCGCCGTGCGCGGTCGGTTGCCTCCTCGGCGGGTCCGCCGGGTCCGGGCCGGTCCCGTCCGGCCCGGAACCGGCCGGTCAGGCTCCGGGCCCGGGCGGCGGAGGGCTGCCGATCAGGCCCTGGCGGGCCGCCTGGAGCCCGGCCTGGAAGCGGGTGCGGGCGCCGAGAAGGTCCATGATTCTGCGCATCCGGCGCTCGACGGTGCGCTGTGCGACGCCGAGGCGGCGTGCGATGGCGTGGTCGGTCAGGCCGGACGCGGACAGGGCGAGGAGCTGCTCGTCATCGGTGGACAGGGTCCGGTCCTCGGCCGGCCGGCTGCGGGCGGGCCACAGCGGCACCGCCCGGTGCCACAGCATCTCGAAGAAGACCACCAGGGCGTCGAGCAGCGCGGAGGCCTGCAGCACCATCACCTCGCGCTCGGTCGGCAGGACGAACGGCACGAGCGCGAGCCGCCGGTCGGCGATCACGAGCTTGAGCGGGACCTCGTCCAGGACCCTGCTGTCCTCGCCGAGCAGCGCCAGCTCCCGGCAGAGGCCCAGTTGTCCGGGCGAATCGAGGGAGCGTTGGTCGTAGATGGTGCGATAGCGCACGCCGCGGCGCATGAGCTGGCGCTGTACGGAGGTCTGCTCCTCGGCGGGCCGGGCGACATAGGGCGGCCGGTCGAGTATGAGCACCTCGTCCCTGGTGGACTGCTGGGTCTGGAAGAAGCGCTGCGCGATCGCGTCCCGTCCGCTGAGGACCTGGACGGCCGGGCCGCCCTCGACGCGGCGCACCGTACGGAACTCCTCGGTGAGCGAGGCCGCCGCGAGCCGGGCGCGCTCGATCTCCTCCTGCCGCTGCAGGGCCAGCACTTCGGTCACGACGTCCGGTGGCGCGGGGGCGAAGCGGACGGGGCGGCTGGGCACGCGCGTCAGCATGCCCCGCTTCTCCAGCGAGCGCGTCCGGCGCCGGACGCGCGCTGCGTCCCAGCCGGTCGCCGCGGCGAGCTCGGCGACGGTCGCGTCGGGCCGGGCGAGCAGCACCCGGTAGAGGCGCTCGTCGTCCGCGGGCACTCCCAGCGCGGCCAGCCGGTGTTCTGAGCGGCCTCCTGAGGGCTCCGCCGCGTCGGGTTGCCGCCCGGTGACCATGCTCCGCCTTTCCCGCAACTGCCCGTCGGGATGCCGGCATCGACGGTAGGGCGACCGTCGCGACAGGTCCAGAAGTCCGGCGGTCCGGCCTGCCTTGCGGCGCCGTACGGGTGGATCGCCGTGCCGCACGATCCGTAGGCTCCGCGCGTGCCGCACCCTTCCGCAGGTTCCGCGCGTGCCGCACTCCGCACTGCGGACGCCCCGAGGTGTGTCCTGCGGAAGCCCCTGCCGTGGGACACGCGATCACCACGTTCCGCGGCGGGGATCTCAGTCGTCCGCCGGGCCCGTCACCGTCCAGCCCGGCGCGTGCACGTGCGGGGTCAGGGTGTCCGCGGCCGCCTCCCCGCCGCAGGACGCACAGACGACCACCGGGGTGAGCTTCTCGCCGCACGCGTGCTCCAGCACCGTCGGTGGGCGGTCCGACAGATGCCGGTCACCCCAGGCCATCAGCGTCAGCAGGACGGGCTGCAGTTCTCGTCCGGCGTCCGTCGGGTGGTACTCGAAGCGCTGCGGGCGGTCGCTGTACGGGACCTTTTCCAGTATCCCGGCTTCGACCAGCCGGCGCAGCCGGGCGGTGAGGATGTCGCGCGGCGCGCCGGTGTTGCGGGCGATCCGGTCGAAGCGGCGGACTCCGAGGAAGACCTCGCGCAGGACGAGCAGGGCGTACTTCTCGCCGACAAGGGCGAGCGCGTCGGCGATGGAACAGGGGCGGGCGGCCTTCATGGAGCCAGCTTAGAAGGTAGTGAGTTGGAAAACCCAACCCAGTGGGCTACTGTCGAGTAGCCAGAGAGTCCAGTTTTCCAACTCACCCTGATGTAGTGATCGAGGAGGCGCGCTCCATGCGTGACGCCGTCATCGTCGAAGCAGTCCGTACACCGATCGGGAAGGGCAAGCCGAACGGCGCCCTGGCCCACGTCCACCCGGTGGAGCTGCTCTCCCACACACTCCGCGCCCTCGTCGAGCGCAGCGGAATCGATCCCGCGCTGGTCGACGACGTCGTGGGCGGCACCGTCGACCAGGTCGGTGAGCAGGCCATGAACACCACGCGGTACGCCTGGCTGGGCGCCGGATTCCCCGAGTCCGTGCCCGCCACCACCGTCGACCGGCAGTGCGGCTCCTCGCAGCAGGCCGTGCACTTCGCCGCGCAGGGCGTCATGGCGGGCGCGTACGACGCCGTCATCGCCTGCGGAGTCGAGTCCATGAGCCGCGTGCCGATGTGGTCCAACGTGCCGCCGGGCACCGACCCCTTCGGACCGGGGGTCGCCGAGCGCTACCCGGAGGGGCTAGTCCCGCAGGGGATCAGCGCGGAGCTCATCGCGGCGAAGTGGTCCATCGGGCGCGAGGCGATGGACGCGTTCGCGGTGGCCTCGCATCAGCGGGCCGCCCGGGCCTGGGCGGACGGGCTGTTCGACGCCGAGGTGGCGCCGATCGGCGGTCTGGAACGTGACGAGAGCGTACGGCCGGGGACGACCGCGGAGGTCCTGGCGGGGCTGCGCCCCTCGTTCGAGGACCCTGTCTTCGCCGAGCGCTTCCCGCAGATCGAGTGGTCGGTCACCGCCGGAAACAGCAGCCCGGTCAACGACGGGGCGTCGGCCGTCCTGATCACCTCCGGCGAGACCGCCGAGCGGCTCGGCCTGCGCCCGCTGGCCCGGCTGCACAGTTTCGCCGTCACCGGATCCGACCCGCTGCTCATGCTGACGGGAGTGCTGCCGGCCACCGAGAAGGTGCTCAAGCGGGCGGGCCTCGGCCTCGACGACATCGACCTCTTCGAGGTCAACGAGGCCTTCGCGAGCGTGGTCCTCGCCTGGCTTCAGGAGACGGGAGCCGACCGGGCGAAGGTCAATGTCCACGGTGGCGCCCTCGCCATCGGCCACCCCCTCGGCGCGAGCGGCACCCGCCTGATGACCACGCTGGTCCACGCGATGCGGGCACGCGGCGCGCGCTACGCCCTCCAGACGATGTGTGAGGCAGGCGGTCTCGCGAACGCCACGATCCTGGAGGCGCTGTAGCCACACGCGCCCTGCGCCCCGGCCTGGGGCGTGGCGGTCGGGCCGGCCCGGGTCGCCTGCGGCGGTGAGGTCGTAGCCGTACCCGGCGGCGGCGATCATGACCGGGTGAGCGGGCCGGCCCTCAGGATGTCCCCGGACACGAAGAGCTCCCCGGTCAGCTGTGTGACACGGGGTGCCAGGTGTCGAGGCGGCTGTGCGGGCGTCGCGGGACGCAGTCAGGGCACCAACGCCGCATGGTCACGAGGCCTTTCCGCCCCTCTTGCCGTTCAGGACGTCCGCGACGACGCGGAGGTCGGTGACCAGCCCGCGGTACACCGACTCGCGGTCGTCCGCTCGCAGGACGGCGGAGGGGTGGATCGTCGCCACCAGGCCCTGGATGCCCTCGTCGGCCTCACCTCCCTCACCGTCCTCACCACTCTCGCCGAGCCCCGGCCACGGCAGCAGGGCGCCCCGCTGCTCGGTCACCCGGAACGACGACCCCAGCAGCGCCTTCCCCGCCGTGGAGCCGAGCGCCACGACCAGCTCAGGGGATACGAGCCGCAGTTCGGCCACGAGCCACGGCCGGCACGCCGTCATCTCCCGCAGGCTGGGCGCCTTGTGAATGCGCCGCTTGCGCCCTTCGGGGATCGTGAACTTGAAGTGCTTGACCACGTTGGTGACGTACGTCTGCTGCGGGTCGATGCCCGCCTCCCCGAGCGCGCGCATCAGGACCTTCCCCGCCGGGCCGACGAACGGCCTGCCCTGCCGGTCCTCCTGGTCGCCCGGCTGCTCCCCGAGGAGCAGTACGCGCGCCGAGGCCTCGCCCTCGCCGAACACCGTCTGCGTCGCATCCTCGAACAGCGGGCAGCCGCGGCAGTCGGCAGCCGCCTTCCGGAGCCCGGCCAGGCCCGCGCGTCGCCCCGGCAGGAACGGAGTGGCGTCGTACCCCTGCCCCTCTTGCTCGTCAGACGTTCTGCCCATCTGTCGACGCTTCCCTTCGCGACGGCAGAGCTTCGGCAACATCCGTTGTCCGTCGCGACTGCGCCACATCAGTGAAGGTACCGCGCCCCGGGGCGTGCCGCGCGCCGCACCAGCAGTGCCCGGACCCGCCGCACGGTAGACGTGGCTGACGCATTCCGGGGAGGTCTGATGTGGCGCTCATGGACCGCGGCGGCAGGGGAGTTCCTGATCTGGTGGGCGCTGTGCGTCCTGCTGTACGTGATCCTCATCAGTACGGTGTCGGCGCCGGAACTCGCCGTCGGGTCCGTCATCGCCGCGCTCGCCGTCGTGGCCGCCCGGAGGGTTCGCACGGCCTCCGGCGCCGAGCTCGGCGGCAGCGCCCGCGTCGTGCAGGCCCTCCTGCGGTGGCCCGGTTCGATGCTGTCCGACACCGGACGGCTCGCCCTGGCCACCGTGCGTGTTCTGCGCGGCGCACGCGTCCATGGCCGCTTCCACACCGTGGTGCTCGCCCAGGACACAGGTCCCGCCTGGGCGAGCGCGCTGCTGTCCGCCACACCGGGCGTCTACGTCGTCGAGAGCACGGGCTCCCGGGACGAAGGTCCGGTCCTCCTCGTCCATACCCTCCCCGGAGGCCCGACCGCCCTGGAGAGCGCGCTGACGAGAGGCGGGCGCCAGTGACGGTCGCATGGCTGACGGCCGCGGCCCTGCTGCTGCCGCTGGGGCTGGCGCCGTGCCTGTGGGTGAGCGGACGGGGCGCCCCGCACGAGCGGCTCGCCGGACTGGCACTGGCCACCACCACGGTCACCGTTCTCCTGCTGCTTATCGCGCAGGGGTTCGGGCGGACCGGCTACCTGGACATGGCGCTCGTCCTCGCCGTGCTCGGCCCTGTCGGCACGCTGGTCTTCGCCCGCTTCCTCGGCGACAGCGGCGGGAACGGTCCGGGCGGCGGGAGCGGCCCGAACGGTGCAAGCGGCGGGAGAGGGATGAGCTGAGATGGCCGTGTCCTCCGCCGTACTCGTGCTGCTGACCGCCGGGGTCGCGATGCTGCTGCTGTCGGCCCTGGCCCTGGTCGTACTGCCTCGCCCTCATGCCCGGCTGCATGCCCTCACGCCCGCGTCCCTGCTCGGCGGGCCGCTGATCGTCCTCGCGGCGGCCGTGGACACCGGGCCGGGTCGGAACGCGGTGAAGCTGCTGGCCATCGGTGTGCTGATCGCCGGTGGCGGAACGGTGACGACGATGGCGATCGGCCGGGCCGCCGCCTCCCACGAGGGCCGCACCCGGGAGGACACACCGCAGTGACCGGAATGGAACAGAGCCTGAGCGATTGGCTGATCGCCTCGGCCGTCGTCCTCGTCACCGTGACCGCGACCATGACCGTGCTCACCCGGGACCCGGTCCGGCAGGCAGTACTCCTCGGCGTGCTGGGCCTCCATCTGGCCCTGCTGTTCGCGCTGTTGCAGGCGCCGGACGTGGCGCTGTCGCAGCTCGCCGTGGGGACGGTCGTCACTCCGCTGCTCTTCCTGCTGACGGTACGCAAGATCCGGCGGTCGCCCAGCGGCGGCGGTGGCAAGGACCGCAAGCGGTGAGCCGTACCGTACGCATCCGGATGTTCTGGGCCGCGGCGGTCCTCCTCGCGGCCGGCTGGGTGCTCGCCTGCCTGGATCTCCCCGGCTTCGGCGGCGCCGAGCACCCCTACGGAGACCGTGCGGTGGCCGCGGCCCTGCGGCAGCGCACCGCCAACGCCGTCGCCTCCGTCACGTTCGACCAGCGCGCCTTCGACACCCTCGGCGAGGAGTACATTCTGCTCGCCGCCGTCCTCGGCGCGATCGTCCTGCTGCGGCGCGCCCGCGACGAGCAGCCCGCACGGCCGCGGCCCGGCGATGTGCAGCCCGCCGTCCGACTGGCCGGCACGGTCCTGCTCCCGGCCACCCTGCTGACCGGTGGCTACGTCGTCGCCCACGGTCAGGTGTCGCCCGGCGGCGGCTTCCAGGGTGGCGTCGTCCTCGCGACCGGACTGCACATCGCCTACATCGCCGCCGACTACCGCGTGCTCCAGCGCGTGCGCCCACTGGCGGTCCTGGACGTGGCGGACGCGGCCGCCGCGGGTGCCTTCGCCGCGCTCGGCCTGGCCGGACTGCTCGCAGGAGCCGCGTACTTCGAGAACGTCCTGCCGCTCGGCACCTTCGGATCGATCGCCTCCGGCGGTCTCGTCCCCTACGTCAACGCGGCGATCGGTGTCGAAGTGGGCTCCGGGATCGTCGTCCTGCTGGCTGCCTTCATCGACCAGGCTGCCGAGATCAGGACACCGGAGGACGCCGGATGAGCGTGCTGTCCTATCTGGCCGCCGGCTGGATCCTGCTCGCTGGGCTGTACGGCCTCGTCACCAGCCGGGACGCGGTCCACGCCATCGGGTGCCTGTCGGTCGCGCAGTCGTCGACGTACGTCCTGCTGCTCACCGTCGGCTACCGGCGCGGCGCGACCGCTCCCTACTTCTCCGACACGAGCACCCGCGCCCCCGTCGTCGACCCGGTTGCCCAGGCCCTCGCACTTACCGATGTCGTCGTCGGTGCGACCGTCACCGCCCTGCTGCTGGGGCTCGCCATCCAGATCCGCAAACGACACGACACGGTGGATCCGGACGCGCTCACCGGTCTCAGGGGCTGACCGGTTTCGTGCGAACCGAGAGTCTGCTGCCCCTCGCCGTCGTGATTCCGCTGCTGGGCGCCGTCGTGCTGGCCGTGAGCGGCAGGTGGCTGCCGAGGATCGCCACGGACGCGCTGGCCGCCGCGGCGGCCGCCGCCGTGGTCGCCGACCTCGCCTGGCTGTGGGGACGTACGGGCGACGGCACGGTGGTCTCCTGGGTGGGTGGCTGGGCCCCGGACGGCGGGGAGAGCGTCGGCATCGTCCTCGCCGCCGACCGGATCGGTGTCGGGCTGGCGCTGCTCGCCGCCGCGCTGGTCCTCGCGGCCGTCTCGTACGCCTGGCGGTACTTCGACGAGCCGCCTGCCGAGCACGCGGGTACGTTCCCCGCGCTGATCCTCCTCTTCGACGCGGGCATGTGCGGATTCGCGCTCACCGGTGACCTGTTCAACGCCTTCGTCTTCTTCGAGCTGATGGGCGTGGTCGCGTACGCGCTCACCGGCTTTCGGATCGAGGACCCCCGCCCGCTCCAGGGCGCTCTCACCTTCGGCATCGTCAACTCCGTCGCCGCCTACTGCACCCTGCTCGGCACCGGACTCCTGTACGCGCACACCGGAGAGCTCAGCCTCGCCTTCATCGGGCGCGAACTCGCCGGGCGCGGCAGCGATCCGCTGCTCGTCGTCGCGTTCGTCCTCGTCCTGACCGGGCTGCTCGTCAAGGCGGCGGTGGTCCCCTTCCACTTCTGGCTCCCGGACGCCCACGCCGTGGCGCCGACACCCGTGTGCATGCTGCTGTCCGGAGTCATGGTCGAACTCGGCGTGTACGGGGTGGGGCGGCTCTACTGGACGGTGTTCTCCGGCCCGGGCGGCATCCCGCACCACGTCTTCCGCGACACGTTCGTCGCTCTCGGTGTCGCCACCGCCCTCGTCGGCTCGGTGATGTGCTGGCAGCAGCGCCACCTCAAGCGGATGCTCGCCTTCTCGACCGTGGGTCATGTCGGCCTCTTCCTGGTCGGAGTCGCCCTGCTGACGCCGGAGGCGACGGCCGGCGCGGCAATGTACGTGGCCGGGCACGCCGGCGCGAAGGCAGCCCTCTTCGCGCTGACCGGGCTGCTGCTGGACCGGCACGGCTCGGTCGACGAACACGGACTGCGGGGCCGGGCCCGTGATCTGCCCCTCTGCGGTGCGCTCTTCGCGGTGGGCGGCCTCGCGCTGGCCGGGCTGCCGCCGTTCGGAACGGGGCTGGGCAAGGCCGTCGAGGAACACGCGGCAGCCGAGTGGGCGGGATGGATGCCCGCGCTGTTCGTGCTGGTGTCGGCCGTCACCGGAGGGGCGGTGCTGCGGGCAGCCGCCCGGGTGTTCCTGGGCGCGGGGACCCGGCCCGAGCAGCACCACGGCCCCGAGACCACCGGCAGCGGCGAGGAACCGGAGGTACGGGACCCGAAGCGGCGGATCCCCGTTCCGATGGTCGTCGTCCCCTTGCTGCTGTTGGGCGCATGCCTGGCCGTGGGGCTGCTGCCCTCCCTGGGCGAGTCGCTCGCACGCGCCGCGGCGGAGTTCACCAGCCGCGCGGACTACGCCGCCGCCGTGGGCGGACTGCCTCCGGGACCGGTCACGCAGGCGGCGCCGCCCGTCGGCTGGACCCTCGAAGGCGTGGTGCTCGGACTGGTCTCCACCGGGCTCGCGGCCGGGGTCGCGGCCGCCGCCCTGTGGGGGCCGGCGCTGACGTGGCCCGCCGCGCACCTCACTCGCGCCGGGCTCGGCCGCACCGCCCGCGTGGTGATCGTGCCGCTGCGCAGGCTGCACTCGGGCCACATCGGCGACTACACGAGCTGGCTGGCGGTGGGCATCGCACTGCTCATGGTGCTGGTGGCGGTACGTACGTAGCCGGGTCGCGCAATGTCACCAGGTCGGCATGCCGACGCAACGGCGTGACCGAGGTCCTGGTGCGTCCCCCCGACCGGAGTTTCCGCGGCCCGGCGAGCAGCTCGGCACTGTGCGGAGAGGACGTGCCGCCGGATCCGAAGCGTCGGCCGGCGCTTTCCTCGACGGCACGCCGCAGCGCCCGCGTCCTGGCCGTGCAGGGAGGTCGCAGTATGTTCGACGACGTGCGGGCCTTCGCCGAGGCCACGGCCTCGGACGCCGTGGCTCCGTCGTCCGCTCGGGCCCGTGACGGCGCGCCGCTGGACCGTCGCCGATGCTGCCGGGCAAAGGCCGATGCGGACCGTGGGAAGGGATGCGGACCGATGGGAAGAGGTGTACGGGCGGGGGAGGGTGGTGCGCCCGGCAAGGTGTCGGCTCGACGCGTTGCGCCCCAGTCGGCAACAGTGGCCGCATACACCGTGAGCAGTAGTGAATCGTAAGGAAAGCGAACGGCGGGCGCGGTCCGACCGGAGGACGCGACTGACGGTCCTTGTCGCGCTCGCCGCGAACCTCGTCATCGCCGTCGCCAAGACCGTCGGCGGATTCCTGGCGTCGTCGCCCGCGCTGCTGTCGGAGGCGGCGCACTCCGTCGCGGACAGCTTCAACGAGATCTTCCTGCTCGCGTCTCTGCGCCGCAGCCGCCGCCCGGCCGACCGCCGCCATCCCTTCGGCTACGGCAAGGAGCGCTGGTTCTGGTCGCTGCTCGCGGCCGTCGGCATCTTCGTGATGGGCGGCTGTTTCTCGTTCTATCAGGCGTCCGAGGCGCTGCGCGGCGACGGGGAGGTGTCCCCGTCGCGTTACGCCGCCGGGCTCGCCGTACTGGGCGTCGCTCTGCTCGCCGAGGGCACGTCGCTGGTACGCGCGCTGTACCAGTTCCGCAGACAGGGCGAAGAGACCAGCGATCCGGCACTGCGCACGGTCATCGCGGAGGACGGCACAGCCGTGGTCGGGGTGCTGGTCGCGATGACGGGGATGGGGCTCCATCTGGCCACCGGAGAGGCGGCGTGGGAGGCGGCCGCATCCCTGGCGATCGGTCTGCTGCTGGTGTACGTCGCGTACCGGCTCGGCCGGGAGTCGCGCGACCGGCTCATCGGTGTCGCGGTCGATCCCGCCATGCGCAAAGCCATCCACACCATGCTGGAAGGACAACCGGAGGTCGACAATGTGGCGTCGCTGCTGACGATGCGTCTGGGGCTCGACTCGGCCCTGGTGGTGGCACGGATCGATCTGGTGCCGGGGTTGGACAGCGAGGAGGTCGAGCTGGTGTCCGAGCGGATCAAGCAGGCTGTCGAGGAGCGCTGGCCGGAAGCCGACCAGGTCTTCCTCGACATCACGGAGGCGCCGCCGCGTGCCGGGCGGTAGGCCCTGTCCGGGCGATCTTCGATGGGTCCCCCCCGGCCGGAGGCTGGGGGAGAAGCTCTGGGGGAGCGTCGCGGCCCCGACAAGATCGCCCGGACAGGGCCTGGCAGGCCGTGTCCGGTCCATCGGGCCGAGATGACATCAGCGGCTGCCGCCGCCCGCGAAGCGGCTGAAGTCACAGCGGTGCGTGCAGCTGCCGGGCGGGGGCGGGGGTGGGGGTCCCTCGCCGGAGGCCGTACCGGGGGCGGGCGGCTCGCTCCCGGTCACGGGAAGGGCGGGGAGGGAAGGGGCGGGGAATGAGCCCGCCGCAGGCGCCCAGGACCGGTCGGACGCGCCCTCTGCGTCACATCCCGCGCAGGCGGTGCCGTTTGCGCCAGGCCACCACCGCGCCGGCCAGGGCCGACAGAACGATGAAGCCCATCGAGAAGAGGAAGACGGGCGACGTCGGGGAAGCCGCGCTGCTGCCGGCCACGACGTACGCCGCGGTGTTCGGGATCGAGCCGATCCCCGTCGCCAGCAGGAAGGGCAGATAGCCCATCCGGGACACTGCGGCGCAGTAGTTCGCGGCGGCGAAAGGGATGCCGGGAAAGAGCCGCAGAGCCAGCATGGAGCGGAAGCCGTGGCGGCTCAGCTGGCCGTCGGCGGCCGTCAGCCAGCGGCCGCGCACCAGCGGCCGTAGCGCGTCCTGGCCGAGGACGCGGCCCAGGGTGAAGGAGATGCCGGCGCCGAGCACCGTGCCGGCGACGGCGGCCGCCAGGCCCGCCTGGGAGCCGAAGAGGGCGCCCGCCGCCAGATTCAGCAGGGGCCTGGGCACGAAAGCCGCGGTGCACAGGCCGTACGCAAGCCCGAAGAGCACGACCGCGGCGCCCCCGCTCAGCTGCGGCGGCCAGCCCGTCGCGAGCAGCCGCTGGGGCTCGTACAGCACGACCGCGGACGCCGCCGACGCCAGCACCAGCACGAGCAGCGCCAGCCGCGACCGGGGCGACAGAAGGGCCCGGCTGCGGCGGAGCACGAGGCCTTCGGACGGCCCGGGGACGGGGTCGAGCATCAGGGGAGACTAACCGACGGGCGCGTGTGATCGCCGTAATGTGTGGCGCATGACGCCCCCGGCAATGCCTCGCAGCGCACTCGCCGACACCGTGCTGGAACGGCTCACGGCCGTGTACCCCACGGCGGCCGACCCCGTCCGGGCACGCGAGGCCGCCGCGTACATGAAGGACATCGCACCGTTCCTCGGCATCCGTACCCCGGACCGCCGCGCCCTGTCCCGTGCCGTACTCGACGGCGCCGCGCGCCCCGACGAGGCCGACTGCACGGCCATCGCCCTGCGCTGCTGGGAGCTGCCGGAGCGCGAGTACCACTACTTCGCGGTCGACTACCTGCGCCGGTACGTGACGCGCTGCTCGTCCGGCTTCCTCCCCGTCGTACGACACCTGATCACCACCGTCTCCTGGTGGGACACCGTCGACGCGCTCGCCTCGCACGTCGTCGGCGGACTGGTCGCGGCCGGTCCCGAGCTCGTCCCCGTCATGGACGAGTGGATCGAGGACGACGACCTCTGGGTCGCGCGCACCGCCCTGCTCCACCAGCTCCGCCACAAGGACGCGACCGACGCGGACCGCCTCTTCCGGTACTGCCTGCGTCAGTCCCGCCACCCGGACTTCTTCATCCGCAAGGCGATCGGCTGGAGCCTGCGCGAGTACGCCAAGACCGACCCCGACGCGGTCCGCGGCTTCGTCTCCGCCGCCCGCGACCGGCTGGCGCCGCTCTCCGTACGCGAAGCGCTCAAGAACCTGTGACCCCGTAACCCCGCACAGCCCCGCGTAACCCTGCCGGGAAAACCATTCGACGCCCACCCACGCCGTCGGAGATCCTTCAGGCATGTTCCGGTACGCCTTCCCCGCAGCGCCGTCCGCAGTCGCGGACGCGCCGAAGGCTGCCGGTTTCCACCTGGCCGCGGCAGTCGACGCGGTCGTCGCAGCAGCTACGGCCGCTGCAGTTGACGCAGCCGCCGCCGCGCCCTTCGACGGCGCCCGAAGCTGACCCTCCCCGGATCGACCGGCGGACCCCGCAGGGGGAGGGTCGGTCCGGCCCAGGGGTCCCCCTCCACAGGGAGTTCACGCTTCGAGTTCCGGGAAGGAACCGCAAACAGCCATGCCCAAGACGGCATACGTGCGCACCAAGCCGCACCTCAACATCGGCACCATGGGCCACGTCGACCACGGCAAGACCACCCTGACCGCAGCCATCACCAAGGTCCTCAGCGAGCGCGGCACCGGCACGTTCGTGCCCTTCGACCGGATCGACCGGGCCCCGGAGGAGGCCGCGCGCGGCATCACCATCAACATCGCGCACGTCGAGTACGAGACCGGCACGCGGCACTACGCGCATGTCGACATGCCGGGTCATGCCGACTACGTCAAGAACATGGTCACGGGAGCGGCACAGCTCGACGGGGCGATCCTCGTCGTCTCCGCGCTCGACGGGATCATGCCGCAGACCGCCGAGCACGTCCTGCTGGCCCGTCAGGTCGGCGTCGACCACATCGTCGTCGCGCTCAACAAGGCCGACGCGGGCGACCCCGAGCTGACCGACCTCGTCGAGCTGGAGGTCCGCGAGCTGCTCACGGCACACGGGTACGGCGGAGACGCCGTCCCCGTCGTACGGGTCTCCGGTCTCAAGGCCCTGGAAGGCGACCCACGCTGGACCGCCGCCATCGAGGCACTGCTCGACGCCGTCGACACCTACGTGCCGATGCCGGTCCGCTACACGGACGCGCCGTTCCTGCTCCCGGTGGAGAACGTCCTCACCATCACCGGACGCGGCACGGTCGTCACGGGCGCCGTCGAGCGCGGCACCGTGCGCGTCGGCGACCAGGTGGAGGTGCTCGGCGCGGAGGTCACGACCGTCGTCACCGGCCTGGAGACCTTCGGCAAGCCGATGGAGTCCGCCGAGGCCGGGGACAACGTGGCGCTGCTGCTGCGCGGTGTGCCGCGTGACGCGGTGCGCCGCGGCCATGTGGTCGCCGCGCCGGGCAGCGTCACGCCGAGCCGCCGCTTCACCGCGCAGGTGTACGTCCTGTCCGGCCGTGAGGGTGGCCGTACGACCCCGATCGGCACCGGCTACCGGCCCCAGTTCTACATCCGTACGGCGGACGTGGTCGGGGACGTCGACCTCGGTGAGGCGGCGGTCGCGCGCCCCGGCGACACGGTCACCATGACCGTCGAGCTCGGTCGCGACATGCCGCTGGAGCCCGGTCTCGGCTTCGCGATCCGCGAGGGCGGCCGTACGGTCGGTGCCGGCACGGTCACCGAACTGGTCTGAGTCCGGAGCCCGCCTCCCGCCGTGTGCGGGGGGCGGGCTCGCCCCGTACACGTCACACTGCTGCCATGGCGGAGAAGGACGACGAAGCGAAGAAGCAACGAACGGCACTGGTACTCGGCGGTGGCGGGCTCGCCGGCATCGGCTGGGAGATCGGCATGCTGCACGGACTGGCCGCGGCGGGCGCCGATCCGACCGGTGCCGATCTCATCGTGGGCACCTCGGCCGGGTCGGTCGTCGGCGCGCAGCTCACCTCCGGCCGGTTCACCCTGAAGGAGCTCTACGCCCGTCAGCTCGCCGATCCGTCGGGGGAGGTGCCCGCGGGCATGGGCCCGACCGTGCTTGCCCGTTACCTCTGGGGCGTAGTGCGCTCCCGAGACGCCGAGGCGTACGGCGCACGCATGGGACGGCTTGCGCTGGGCGCCCGCACGGAACCGGAGGAAGTCCGGCGAGCCGTCTTCGCCGAACGGCTGCTCACACACGACTGGCCGTCGGAGCGGCGGCTCGTCGTGACCGCGGTGGATGCCGTCACGGGGGAGTTCCGGGCGTTCGACCGGGAGAGCGGGGTGGAGCTGATCGACGCGGTCGGCGCGAGTTGCGCCGTTCCCGGTGTATGGCCGCCCGTCACCATCGACGGGCGGCGTTTCATCGACGGCGGGGTGCGCTCCTCGACCAACGCGGACCTCGCACTCGGCTACGAAACGGTCGTCATCGTCGCTCCCATCGCGTTCGGCGGCGGTCCGGTGCCGTCGGCCCGCGCGCAGGCTTCCCGGCTCGCGGCGGCCGGGGCCCGCGTGGTGCTGATCACGCCGGACCGGGCGGCCCGCCGGGCGTTCGGGCGCAATGTCCTGGACCCTGCGCGCCGAGCGCCCGCGGCGCGGGCGGGGCTGGACCAGGCAGCGGCCCATGCGGAGGCGGTCCGCGGCATCGTGGCCGGCTGACGGTCCGCGCGCAGCGCCTGCCCGGCCGGTGTGCCGCCCACATCCGATGGGCCGGCGTGTCCGTCCGACGACACGGGACGGGCCCACGGCCTGTCCGGTGGACTTGCCGGGCTCCCGACGCCCTGCGACTCCGTCTCCTGCGTCGTCGGCCGGCATGGCTCTCCCCCTGCCTTCGGCCGGGGGATCCCATCCCCCGCCCTGGATCCGAAGCCGCATCAGTGACATCAGCCGCTTCGCCCGTCGCCTGATGGACGCGCACTGTGCGCGAGGCGTCCTTCAGCGGCGCGACCGCGGACTGGGAGGCGGCGGACCTGCCGGTCTCCGGCGCCTACACCCTGCTGTTGTCCCCGGGCAGCAGCAACCTCGGCGCCGTCACGGTCACGGTGTCCAAGACGGTCGGCAGTGCACTGACCCCTCCACCCTCCGCGCCCTCGCTGATCCACCCTGATCCGCCGGACAGGCCCTCGTGGGCGGGCCCGGGATTCGGCGGTCGGCGTGGGCGGGCCCGGGATTCGGCGTCCGGACGGCCGCGGGTACGAGCCGGTGCTCGAGATCGGAGGCCGGACGGGCCGGCACCGCGGGCAGGCGCACAATGGGCGGGTGAATGAGGCCATCCCCGTCATCCGGGCCGTCGACCACGGCACCGCCAAGCTCATGCCCGACGTGGACCGGGAGCGGGCCTGGCTGCTGACCGTGGACGGTGCTCCGCAGTCGTACGTCGACCTGGACGATCCGACACACCTCGAGTTCGAGTACGCGCGCCGGCTCGCGCATGTGCTCGACTGCGTGGCGGACGAGGGTGCTCCGATCGATGTGCTGCATCTCGGTGGTGGGGCGCTGACACTGCCGCGCTATGTCGCGGCCACCCGGCCCGGCTCACGGCAGGACGTCGTGGAGGCGGACCGCGGGCTGCTGGCGCTCGTCGCCGAGCAGCTGCCGCTGCCGCCCGGGACGGGGATCGTCGTGCACGGGGCGGACGCCCGGCAGTGGCTGGAGCAGGCGCCCGCCGACTCGGCGGACGTGCTGGTCGCCGATGTGTTCGGGGGATCCCGCGTGCCCGCCCCACTCACGTCCGGTGAGTACGCGCGGGCTGCGGAGCGCGTCCTGCGCCCCGGCGGCATCTACGCCGCGAATCTCGCCGACGCCGCTCCCTTCACCTTCCTCCGCTCCCAACTGGCGACGTTCGCGGACGAGTTCCGGGAACTGGCGCTGATCGCCGAACCCGGCGTACTGCGCGGACGCCGCTTCGGCAACGCCGTACTGCTCGCCTCGCACCGCAGGATCGACACAGCGGCCCTCGCCCGCCGCACCGCGTCCGACGCCTTCCCCGCGCGTGTCGAACACGGCGAGGCCCTGCGACGCCTCATCGGGGACGCGCGCGCGGTACGGGACGAGGACGCCGTCGCGTCACCCGAGCCGCCCGACGGAGCCTTCAGCATCGGCTGAGGCACCGACCGGTGCGTCGCCGTTTCCCGCTACCCGCTTCGTACGCCGGGTCAGATTCCGCACGTCGGGAACCAGCAGCACCAGCGCCGTCACCAGCACGATCAGTGCCGCACAGCCCCACAGGGCCTCCTGGCGCCCGAACAGACTCTCGGCGGGACCGGCCAGCGCCGTCGAGAGCGGCAGCATGGCGGTCGAACCGAACCAGTCGTAGGCAGAGACCCGGGACAGCTTCTCCTCCGGGATCTCCTGGTGCAGCGTCGTCATCCACGCGACGCCGAACACCTCGATCGCGACACCGCTGATGAACATGACCACGAACAGGGCACCGAGCGGTACCGGGACGGCGAGTGCCGCCGAGGGCAGCGCCAGTGGGAACACACAGAGCGTGCCCACGAGCAGCATCCGCCGGGGCTTCCACCGCATCATCAGCAGGGCGCCGCCGAGCGTGCCCACGCCGAACGCCGCCAGCGCGAGCCCCCACGGCCGTGCACCGCCGAGCGACTCCTCGGCGACCAGCGGGCCGTAGACGGAGTCGGCCGCGCCGACGACCGCGACCACCACCGAGAACTGGGCGACGATCGACCACAACCAGGGCCGGCCGGTGAACTCCTTCCAGCCGTCGCGCAGATCGGCGAGGAGCCCGCCGCCCGCTGCCCGCTCCGGTATGCGACTGACGTCGAGGAACGCGCGGAGCGCGCCCGCCACCGCGAAGGCGGCGGCGTCGACGGCGAGCACCCAGCCGGGGCCGACCGCGGCGATCATCGCGCCGCCGAGCGCGGCGCCGCCGATGCCCGCGCCGTGCACCGACATCCGGAAGAGCGCGAAGGCCCGGCTCGCCTGCTCACCGCTGACGCTGGACATCAGCATGCCCTCGGCGGCCGGGTTGAAGAACGCCTGTCCGGTGCCGCACAGCGCGGTCAGCAGCATCATCTGCCACAGCTCGGGATCCCCGGCCAGCACCAGGGCGGCGAAGGCCGCCTGCGAGACGCAGTTGAGAACGTTGGCGGCCACCATGACGCGGTGCCGCGGCAGCCGGTCCGCGATCGCCCCGCCGATCAGCAGGAAGAGAACGAGCGGGAGGGTGCGGGCCGCCGCGACGAGTCCCACGTCCCCGCCGTCCCCGCCGGACTCCAGCACCGCGAACGCCGCCGCGATCAGCGCACCATGGCTTCCCAGATTGGTGACGATCGCGGCGGCGGTCAGCAGTGAGTAGTTGCGGCCGGCCCATTCGGGACGGCGGCGGGGCGTACGGCGTCGGGCGACGGCGGGATTGTTCACCCCAGGACTATCGCCGTCGCCGTCGGCCCGTGCCAAACCGATTACGACGCGGGCGCGGAGGCCAGCCGTACGGTGCTGAGGATCTGCTGGATGGTCGCCTCGGGGACCTCGCCCGTGACGCCCGTGTTGGCGTAGAGGACCCAGGACGAGAAGTCACCGTTGGTGGTCTTGAAGGAGAAGGCGATCGACTTGCCGTCCGTGTCGCACTTGTCCTCCTTCTTCACGCCGAGGGCTGTCGCCGTCGCCACATGGCCGCTGAGGCCGGACTTCGTCGTGTACGGCCTCGCCTTGGTGACCTTGACGGTGCCCTTGGGCTCCGTCTGGGCGTAGGCGGCCCACACCCAGTTGCCCGCCTCGTTGTAGGCGGCCTCGGCGGTGTCCTTGGCGCCCTGGCCGCCCTTGGTCCCGGTCCCGGCGAGCCCGGAGTCCTCGGCGCGGCCGTCCAGGTCGGAGTCGACCGAGCACCACTTGCTCTTGAAGTACGCGGGGGCCGTCATCATGACCGCGGCCGAACCGTCGCCCTTCTTCTCGTCCTCGAACCCGGACCCCACACCCGTGCCGGCCACCTCCCAGGTGGCGGGGACGTCGAACTGGGTCCCGTACTTGGGGTTGGTGACGACCTTCCAGCCCGGGATCGTCGGCTTGGCCGCGCCCGAACCGTCGCGCGGGTTGTCGGTGGGGGAGGGCGCCCCGGTCGGCTTCGTGGCGGTGGCCGCGGGCTTCTTGCCGTCGGCCTGGTCCGACTTCTTCTCGTCGTCGCCCTTCATCACCACGACTCCGGTGATGACGGCTGCGGCGACGACGGCGGTGGCCGCCGCGATCGCGACGACGACCGTCTTCTTCTTGTCCTGGGGCGAGTGGGGCCCACCGGGTTGCGGCGGTCCGGGGACGCTGTACTGCGGCACGGTCGGCTGCTGGTACGGGTTCGGCTGCTGGTAACCCGGCTGCGGCGGATACCCGGGCTGCTGCTGGTATCCCGGCTGCTGGTACGGGTTCGGCTGCTGGTAACCCGGCTGGGTGTACGGGTTCTGGTCCTGCGGGTTCTGCTCGCCCCCGGGCGGCTGCTGTCCTGGCCACATGGCCAGTAACCATAGAGGTGCCGGGTGTCCGCTGCCACGGCGCCCCCGTGGGGATGGCCAAGTTGAACTACCCGTGGGTAACATCCGGTCCATGAGCGCAGATCAGATGTCCGTCGGTGAGATGCTCGCCGCCACAGTTCCCATGGTCAGGACCCTCAACCTGGAGTTCGTCGAGGCCTCGACCGAGCGTGCGGTGATCCGTATGCCGGACCAGAGCGACTACCACAACCATGTAGGCGGGCCGCACGCGGGCGCGATGTTCACGCTCGCCGAGTCCGCGAGCGGCGCGATCGTGCTCGCCGCCTTCGGCGACCAGCTCTCCCGCGCCGTGCCGCTCGCCGTCAAGGCCGAGATCGGCTACAAGAAGCTCGCGATGGGCGTCGTCACGGCGACGGCCACCCTCGGCCGCCCCGCCGCCGATGTCGTCGCGGAGCTGGACGCGGGCGGGCGCCCCGAGTTCCCGGTCGAGATCGCGATCACGCGCGACTCGGACGGAGCGGTGACGGGCGAGATGACCGTTGTCTGGACGCTCCGTCCGAACGCCTGATTCCGCACGGCAGATGTGAGCCGCCCCCGGTGTCCCGTTCCGGACGCCGGGGGCGGTCGTGTCTCCAGGTAGGCTGCCCGGGGTGCGCGTCCCACGGCGCACCCCGGGCAGCGCAGCCCGATGAGATCCGGCCATCCACCACGCCCGCACGACCACGGGCCGGGGCCGATGACAACGGGAGGAACGGCGTTGCACGTCCAGGAGTGGCTCGAGACCGTCCCTGCGGTGAGCATCTACATCCTGGTGGGGGTGGTCATCGGGCTCGAGAGTCTCGGCATCCCGCTGCCGGGTGAGATCGTCCTCGTCAGTTCCGCGCTCCTCGCCTCCCAGCACGGGGACATCAACCCCTGGGTGCTCGGCGCCTGCGCCACCGCAGGCGCGATCGTCGGCGACTCGATCGGGTACGCCATCGGCCGCAAGGGCGGCCGCCCGCTGCTGGGCTGGTGCGGCGGGAAGTTCCCCAAGCACTTCAGCGAAGCCAACATCGCGATGGCCGAGCGGTCCTTCGAGAAGTGGGGCATGTGGGCCGTCTTCTTCGGCCGCTTCGTCGCGCTGCTGCGGATCTTCGCCGGTCCGCTCGCCGGTGTCCTGCGCATGCCGTACTGGAAGTTCCTCATCGCCAACGTCTTCGGCGGCATCCTCTGGGCGGGCGGTACGACCGCCGTCATCTACTCGGTCGGCGTGGTCGCCGAGGCCTGGCTGAAGCGCTTCTCGTGGCTGGGTCTGGTGCTGGCCGTGCTGATCGGTCTCACCTCGATGCTCGTCCTCAAGAACCGCGCCAAGAAGGCGGCCGAGCGCGCCGAGAGCGCGAGTGACGCCCCCGCGGACGCCACGGAGGAGCCGTCGCCTACGGTTCAGGCAGGCGCGGCACAGTAGGAGTATGAGGAGAAGGCGATGGCAGAGCGTGAGCGGGCACTGATCTCAGGAGTGGGCGGGAAGGAGCCGCAGATCGCTCCCGACGCGTTCACCGCGCCCACGTCCGTCGTGATCGGGGACGTCACCCTCGCGGCCGGTGCGAGCGTCTGGTACCACGCCGTACTGCGCGCCGACTGCGGCCCGATCGTCCTCGGTGCCGACAGCAACATCCAGGACAACTGCACCGTGCACGTCGACCCCGGCTTCCCGGTGACCGTCGGTGAGCGTGTGTCCGTCGGGCACAACGCCGTGCTGCACGGCTGCACCGTCGAGGACGACGTGCTCGTCGGCATGGGCGCCACCGTGCTCAACGGTGCCCACATCGGTGCCGGCTCGCTCATCGCCGCGCAGGCGCTCGTCCCGCAGGGCATGCGGGTGCCGCCGGGTTCCCTGGTCGCGGGCGTACCCGCCAAGGTCAGGCGCGAGCTGACCGACGAGGAACGCGAGGGCATCAAGCTCAACGCCGCGATGTACCTGGAGCTGGCGAAGGGGCACCGGGCCGCTCTCGACGCCTGACCGCCGGCGCCGGCTGCTGATTGGGCCGCGGGGCACGGGGTAGTCGCAGCGGGCGAGGGATGACAGGCGCGACCTGAAAGGCTCAGTCATGACCACCCCGAAGGAACCGCCCCCTGACGGACCCGGGCCGGTGCCGAGCAGCCCCGATCCCGTGCCGCGCGATCCGCAGCCGCCCGCACCGGCCCCGGAGCCCGACGACGCGCCGCCTCCGGCCCCGGAGCCCGGCACCCGGCCGCTGCCCGAGCCACCCGACTGAGGAGGCCGTGTCCGATGGTGTCCCGGCGTCACCGATTGCGGACGCTGGGTGATGGGCGCAAGGTGGATACGCCAGTCCACCCCCCACAGTGAAGGGACAACCGTCATGGGCAAGGCAAAGGCCAGGGCGAAGCAGGCCAAGGGCAAGATGAAGGAAACCGCCGGCAAGGCAATGGGCGACCAGGGCATGCAGGCCGAGGGCCGCGGCGAGCAGATGGCGGGCAGGGCCGCGGAGGACGCGGCCGAGCGGATCAAGAAGTCCGGACGGTAGTCCGTCCCAGGACGCCGCTCGTGACCGGGGCGGCCGCACCCGTACTCCACGTGGTGCGGCCGCCCCGCTGCGAAGTCCCCGCGATGGCCCTACGAGGCCCTGGGACGGTCTGGGACGCCGGGGATGTCCGCGGGGCGGGGAGCCTCGGGGCCGGGAGCCTCGGGGAAGTCCGCGGGAAGTGTTCGGGAAGCTGTCCTCAGCCTCCTTCTCCGCCGCGCCGCACACTGCGGCGCACCCGGCGCTTCACGTCGTCGAGCCACTGGCGGCCGGCCGGCGGCCGGCTGGAGTGCCGGTCCAGCTCCTCGATCAGCCGCTCCGAGCGTTTCTCGACGTCCAGCTCGTCCAGGATCCGGTCCGCCTCCGCGAGCAGCGCCCCATGGAGCTGCCAGTGCTCGTGGTCGTCGCGGACGCCGTCGAGCAGGAGCCCGGCCACCCGGTCGCGGCACTCACGGCCCGCGGCGAGTTCCTCGGCGAGGCGTGATTCCGCCTCCTCGGCGTTCTCCGAGACCTGTGAGGTGATCAGCTCGGAGAAGGACTCGATCGCGGCGGACAGATGGCCGAACAGTTCCTGCAGCGCCGGGGTCACATGCGGCGGGAAGAGCGTGCCGGCCGGCCGGGTCTTGGCCAGGTCGGTGAGCGTCCGGCAGGACACGCGCAGGATCACCGCGCAGATCTCCAGCGCATCCAGTCCCGTGCGCAGCACGAGCCGCGAAAGCAGCGGCTCCTTGACCCGGGGATTGAGCCGCAGACTGTCCTCGGCCTGGCGCAGGGCCGCGTCGACCTGCACGATCTCGTGGTCGAGCCGGCGGGCCTCGTGCAGCCTGGCCGCGGCCTGCGCCACCGGCGTGTAATCGGCGAGCGCGTCGGCGAGGCTCGACAGCAGCCGCACCATCCGGGCGGCGAGGTCCGTGATCGCCTCGCTGGCGTCGTTCACCCATACGGGCGGCACGAAGAGCACATTGAACAGGAGCCCTACGACGGCGCCGATCAGGGTCTCCAGCACCCGGTCCCAGGCCGTCGCCGTCACCTGGGTGACGCCGAGCACGAGCATGGCGCTGATGGCCACTTCGGGCACGAACTCTCCCACCTTCACGAACCGGCCGATCACCAGCGACGCCAGGATCACCAGCCCGAGGCTCCACCAGCTCAGCCCCACCAGCGCGCTGAAGCCGATCGCGATCAGTACCCCCGCCACCACCGAGTTCACCCGGCGGATGCCGGTGGTGAGTGTCGAGTACAGCGTGACCTGAACGACGAGCAGCGCGGTGAGCGGCGCGGTCAGTGGCGCGGGCTCGCTGCTCAGCTGAAGGGCGACGACGTACGAGATGACGGCGGCCGCGGTGGAGCGCACCGTCTGGACGACGGCCGGTTCCCTGTGTCGCCGTACGAAGTCGCGCAGTGGTTCGGTGGCTTCGGACACTCTCTTCCCATCCCCGCCGGTGGCGCCGGTGAGACACCCCGGCCCCGGACTCACCCCTGGCTGTGGGGTGAAGATCACAGTTCGCCGCTCTGACCGGCCCGGTCCGCGCCGACTACCGTGTCCGGGTGCCGAAGAGCAGAAACACGTTCTCCTCCCTGACCGCCTGGCGACGCCGTGTTCTTGCCCGCGCCGTGCACCGCGGCTGGCGCTGGGTGCAGGACACGGGCGCGGTCACGGCGGAGCAGCCGGGGCGGCTGCGCTTCCGCAGGCTCGGCACCGGGACGCGGCTCGCGTTCCCGCAGGGAACCGTGTTCGGCGAGGCGTGGATCGAGCTCGGTGACCACTGCATCATCGGCGAGCAGGTGACGCTGACTGCCGGCATGATGCCGGATCTCGACCTCGGGCCCGACCCCATCCTGACGCTCGGCAACGGCGTGGTGCTCGGGCGCGGCAGCCATGTCATCGCGGACACGACGGTGACGATCGGGTCGGACACGTACTGCGGCCCGTACGTCTACATCACCTCGACCAATCACAGCTACGACGACCCGCACACGCCGGTCGGCAAGCAGTGGCCTCGGGCCGAGCCCGTGGAGATCGGCCCCGGCTGCTGGCTGGGCACGGGCGCGGTGGTCCTCCCCGGCGCGCGGCTCGGCCGCAACGTGGTGGTCGCGGCCGGCGCTGTCGTACGGGGCGAGGTGCCGGACCACGCGGTGGTCGCCGGTGCGCCCGCCAGGGTCGTACGGAGCTGGGACCCGGAGAAGGGCTGGCAGCCGCCGCTGCGGACGCCCGCGCCGGTGCCGATCCCCGACGGCGTCACCCCCGAGCAGCTTGTCGCGCTCGCGGAGCTCGAGGAGGCTGATCGCCCGTGACCTGGGTCAGGTCCTGTCCGGCGGATCAGGCCACAAGCCGTAGGGCTAGCCGGTGGCCAGCAGCACCGTGCCGACGAGTGCGAGCCCGGCGCCTGCCGCCTGCACGGCCCGCAGCCGCTCCTTGAGCACGCCGCGCGCGGCCAGCGCGGTGACCACCGGATAGAGCGAGGCGAGCACCGCCGCGACCGTCACCGGGCCCTGCTGTGCGGCGATCGAGTACGTGCCGTTGGCGGCGACGTCCGCCAGACCCACAAAGGCGAGCGCCGGCAGCGCAGCGCGGACGACCCGCAGCCCGCCGTCCTCCGGCAGCGCCCGCGCACCCCGTTTCACCGAGACGTACAGGGCTGCGCCGCCCACCGCCACATTGGTGACGCGCTGCACGAGCAGCGCCAGGAACAGTCCGGTGATGGTGGTCGACGCCTCGGCGATCAGCGCCATCACAGAACCGAAGCCGAAGGCCGCCAGCAGTGTCAGCAGGATCGCCTGCCGCTGGACCGGCGCCCCGCGCAGCTCGGGCCCGCCCGCGAGCAGTACGCCGACCACCGCCACCGCGATGCCCGCGAACTGCAGCAGCCCCGGCCGGTCCCCGATGAGCAGCCCCACCGAGACCGGTACGACGACTCCCAGCGAGCCGAGCGGGGAGACGACACCCATCGGGCCGAGTGCCAGCGCCTTGTAGAAGCTCAGCATCGCGACCGGGCCGACGACACCGGCAGCCACCGCGTACCAGAGCTGGGGACCGGCTTCGTTCCAGCCACCCGTCGCGACCACGATCGCGCCGAGCACGACCACCGCGATCGTCTGCGACACCACGACCACGGTCAGCGCGGGCGTACGTCGTGCGAGCAGCCCGCCGCCGAAGTCGGCCAGGCCCCAGAGGAGGCTCGTGGCCAGGGCGAACAGTGCCGTCATGGATGCCTCGCAGTACAGTTCGGTGAACGATCGGGTGCACCACACCGTAGTGCATTCTATTGAACTCTGTCATTCATAATATTGGACGGAACGTGTCGGACCTCGACCAGCTCACGCAGTCGCTCGCCCGTAACCTCAAGCGCTGGCGCGGCGAGCGGGGCTTCACGCTCGACGCACTCGCGGCCCGCTCCGGGGTCAGCCGCGGCATGATCATCCAGATCGAGCAGGCGCGCACCAATCCGAGCGTCGGTACGACGGTGAAGCTCGCCGACGCCCTGGGCGTCAGCATCACCACGCTCCTCGACTACGAGCAGGGCCCGCAGGTCCGGCTCGTACCGCAGGAGCAGGCCGTCCGCATGTGGTCCACGCCGGGCGGCAGCTCCACCACGCTGCTCGTCGGAACCGAGGCCCGTGGCCCCCTCGAACTCTGGGCCTGGACGCTGATGCCGGGCGAGGAGAGCGCCTCGGACCCGCACCCCGACGGCACCGTCGAGCTTCTGCATGTCACCGCGGGCGAGCTCACTCTCGTCATCGAGGGGGAGTCCCACAGCGTCCCCGCCGGCACCTCGGCGACCTTCGAGGCGAACGTCCCGCACGCCTACCGCAACAACGGCACGCAGAAGGTTGAGATGACCATGGCCGTGTCCGTTCCGCCCGCGCGCTGAGACGTCCAATCGGGGCGCGCCCGACGGCTGTTAGCGTGACGGGTATGCGCGCACCCATCGGAGACTTCGACAACGCCCGGCCCGCCCCGGACTGCCTCGACGAACTCACGCCGCCCGTCGCCGAGGCGGTGCGCCGCTGGAGCGGAGACGTCCCGGCCGAGCAGCTGCTGTACGTCGACACCGACCCGCGGATCGCCGACACGGCGGTCTTCGTCGAGCACCACGGCGCCGACCTCCTCGACACGTCCGCGAACTGCGTCGTCGTGGCCGGGAAGCGTGGCGGCGAGGCGACCCTCGCCGCCTGTGTCGTCCTGTCCAGGACCCGTGTCGACGTCAACGGCGTCGTGCGGAAGCAACTCGGCGCCCGCAAGGCGTCGTTCGCCTCCATGGACAGCGCCACCGGCGGGACCGGCATGGAGTACGGCGGCATCACACCGATCGGACTCCCGGCCGGCTGGCCGCTGCTCGTCGACGCGGCCGTCGTCGACACCGAATGGGTCCTGATCGGCAGCGGGCGCCGCCGCGGCAAGCTGATCGTGCCCGGAAAGGTCTTCGCCGGCCTGCCGGGGGCGGCGATCCTGGAGGGCCTCGGCGTCGCCTGAGTCCCCCGGCCTTGAAGCGATCCGGGTTGCTCGGATCGGACTCGGACGTCCGCCCCGTGTCAGGTTCTGAGCCAGATCAAAAGCGTGCCGGCGGTGACGGTGCGGAGGGGGTACCTGTCCGCGCTCGTCGTAGCGGGGCTTCGTGGCTGCGGAGATCTCGCCACGCTGAGCCGGTCGGTGCGGCAGCCGGCGGCAGCCGGGCGTTCGGTCAAGCCTGGGCCGCGGCTGCCGTGTCCGGGGCTGGGTCAGCGTTGCGTTCGGCTCGTTGCTCCTGCTGCACACGCCATCCGTACCGGGTGATGCCGCGTGGCTTGTAGACCGAGAGGGCTGTGGTCGTGAGCAGTACGGCCACAGCGGCGGCGGCGTCGAGGGCGATCTGGAATCTCATTGCGCCGAGGTCGGAGCCGGACAGGTTCCTGCGGCTGGCGGCGTCCGCCACCTGGTCGGCCACCCGCATGTGTACCAGGAGGAGGAACGTGGCCAGGACGGTCAGGGCGAGCTTGGCCAGCACCCAGTAGTGGCGCAGCAGCCCCCACGTGGTGCCCAGGGACTGGACGAGACCGGTCAGCAGCGAGGCGAAGGCCAGCGGGACGATCACGTACCAGCCTGTCACCTCCATGGCGAGATACGCCCCGCGGGCTCGCTGGGCGTCCTGCCCGGTCAGGCCGACGACGGCGAGCACCAGGAAGGCGGCGACCGAGCCGAGCCAGCCGACCGACGAAGCCACGTGCGCGGTCAAGGCGAGTTTGCGGATACCGGGCGCCATGGCCATCAGTGGCCGCCGTGCATGCCGGGCCCCATGCCGCTGCCGGTGAGGTGCAGGACGACGAACAGGACGACCACGACGAGCGCCAGGGCCCCGGACACCTTCACCCAACGCGGTGCGCCGGGGGCTGTTCCACGGACCGGGGCTGCACCAGGGGTGGGCTCGGACGGTGAGTCGGTCATGCGAATCCCCTTGCTCGGGCGGGCGCGGTGGTCGGGTTCTTCCACGGCGCCAACACTTATCGAGACACAGTGTCTACGTCAAGTCGAGGTGTATCACCTTCGTCGCTGCGTACACTGAGTCGATGCCGAAGCTGTGGAACGAGACCATCGAGGAGCACCGCCGCGCCGTACGCGACGCGGTGCTCAGGACCACGGCGGCGCTGGTGGCCGAGCAGGGGTTGCGCGGGGTGACGATGTCGCGGATCGCGGAAGAGAGCGGCATCGGGCGGGCCACGCTGTACAAGTACTTCCCAGACGTCGAATCGATCATGATGGCGTGGCATGAACGCCAGGTCGCCGGCCACCTCGACGAACTCGCCGAACTCCGCGACCGCGCCAGCACCCCCGGCGAGCGGCTGGCGGCCGTGCTGGAGCGCTATGCGTTCATCCAGCAGCAGCGGCACGGGCATGGAGGAGAGCTCTCGGCCGTCCTGCATCAGGGCGGTCACGTGGCGCACGCCGAGCAGCATCTCCGTCACTTCATCCGGGGCCTGATGGCCGAGGGGGTTCAGGCGGGCGAAGTCCGGGGCGATGTCGCGCCGGACGAGCTGACGGGGTACTGCCTGCACGCGCTCGCCGGGGCCGGCGGCCTGTCGTCCGAGGCCGCAGTGCGGCGGCTCGTCGCGGTCACGATGTCCGGCCTGCGTCCTTCCTCCTGACGCTTCGCCAGGCACGGGACATGGCGTGGAGAGCGGGCGATGCACACCGACGGCCCGCGCGACGACTGAGCCGCACGTGTCATGAGTAGCTCAGCTGCTCGTTCCCGTCAGCGCCGCGTCCCTCCGGGGTGAGGTCGGTAAGGCCGCCGTTGTGGCTCGCGCCTGTCGCCTCCGCCCGTCCGGCCACTGCTCGCGGCACAGTGGAGACATGAACGCAGACGACAGGAACCTTCTGGCCCGGGCACGCGTGGCGACCAGGCTGCCGGCTCAGGACCTGGACCGGGCGCGGCGCTTCTACTCCGAGGTACTCGGTCTGGAGCCTGTCGACGAACGGCCTGGTGGACTGCTGTATCGGTGCGGAGGCGTGGATTTCGCGCTCTTCCAGTCGGCGGGAGCCTCGCCCGGCACGTTCACGCAGATGGGGTGGGAGGTCGACGACATCGCGGCCGTCGTGTCCGAGCTCAGGCGGCGCGGTGCGGTGTTCGAGGAGGTCGATCTGCCCGGGCTGCGGACGGTGGACGGGATTGCCGAGATCGAGGGGAACTACCCGAGCAAGGGCGCACGAGGTGAACGCGGCGCCTGGTTTCGTGACAGTGAGGGGAACATGCTGGGCATCGGCGAGCCGGTCGTCTGAGGCGAGCACCCGGTCAACGCCCGGTGCGGAGGGGCGGGCCAGGCGCCCGTGAACCGGCTGTCGCCGCGCAACAGGTGGCCGGGTCAACGATGGGAAGTGGCTGGCCATCGGCCTGGGGCCGCTCGTTCGGATCTTGCCGGGTTCGCGTGCCCCGACCAGAGGCAGCCATTGGCCGGCTCAGAAGCCTGCGCGTCGGGCCGGATCTCGACCACCGGGCAGCCCGGCCAGGTCCGCACCATACGCAGTGCCTCATCCAGATCGGCGACCTCGATCTCGGCGTACCCGCTCACGACCTCCTTGCCCTCCACGAACGGCCCGCCGACCACGACCGGCTCCCCACCCTCCAGCCGCACGGTCGTCGCCGTCTCCGGCGTGCGCAGCTTCTGCCCACCCGTGATCTTTCCGGGCGTGGGCGGCGAACCACTCGTTGACGCGTTCGAACGCCCGCGCCCGCTCTGCGGGGCTCATCGCCTGCAGCTCGCCCGCGGACCTGGCGCTACACCTGGGACGCCGAGGACCGGCTCACCTCCTGCACCACCCCGGACGGCACGGTCTGGCGCTACACCTACGACCCCTTCGGCCGTCGTACCGCCAAAACACCGCATGGCCGCCGACGGGACCACGGTCGCGGCCACAGCCCTCTTCTGCTGGGAGGACACCTGGCTGGCCGAGCAGACCGACACCGCGTCCGGTGTCACCCTGACCTGGGACCACGAGGGCTACCGCCCCCTGTCCCAGTTGGAGCGCCGCACCGTCGGCGACGCCCGACAGGATGAGATCGACAGCCGCTTCTTCGCCATCGTCACCGACCTGGTCGGCACGCCCACCGAACTCGTCGACGAACAGGGCGGGATCGCCTGGCACAACCGCCTCCACCGTCTGGGGGCTCACGGCCTGGAACCGCGACGCCACCGCCTACACTCCGCTGCGCTTCCCGGGCCAGTACGACGACCCGGAGACTGGTCTCCACTACAACGTCCACCGGCACTACGACCCGGAGACGGCCCGCTATGTGTCATCCGATCCCCTGGGGCTCGCCTCCGCCGCCAATCCGTCCGCCTATGTCACCAATCCGTACACCTGGATGGATCCCGAAGGGCTGATCGCCAAGGGGTGGGGACACGGCGAGAGGAGCGCGTCGCCCACGTGAACCCATGACCCGCTAGCGCAGGGAATTGAGCTCAATCGCAGGGCAGCGGTCCATGACCATGTCGAGCCCGGCTTCGCGGGTCCTGTCGTACGCCTCCTCGTCGATGACGCCGAGCTGGAACCAGACCGCCTTGGCGCCCTTGGTCACGGCTTCATCGGCGACCGCGCCGGCGAGCTCGCTGTTGACGAAAACGTCCACGACGTCAACGTCGAAGGGAATGGCATCGAGGGACGGATAGCCCAGTTCCCCGTGGACCTTCTCGGCCTTCGGGTGCACGGGGACGATCCGTTTGCCATAGCGCTGCAGGACCTTCGCGACTCCGTAGGCGGCGCGCTGCTCGTTCGAGGAGAGACCGACGATCGCCCATGTGTCGCCGAGTTCGTTGAGGATCTTACGGACGGTATCCGTCTCGCTGTGCACGCTGTACCTCCCATGGGCCGGTTGTTCGACCCAAGAGGGAACGACCGTCGACTGCGCGCCATTCCCGGCGGCTCCAGCGCGTGGAAAGAGGCGATCCGAACCTTTCGCTCGCCCTTCCCCGCATCCGTACCCTCGACTCGGCTTTTCTCGCCCGTGGGCCCCGGCCGGGTATTTCGCGCCGCCGTGCGGAGCGAACTGCACGTTGCGTGGGACGGGCCGCACGTTCTGGCCGACCAGTTGAACAGCGGCGCCGTCTGTGACGTCCTTGACCTCGGCGAGCGGCTCGCGGATGCCCTTGTATGGCAGACAGATGCCCGTGCCGACGTCCGGCCAGCTACTCCTACTCCCGGGCGATGATGCCGAGGCGTGACGGCGACGCGCCACACACGAGAGGGATCGTGGATGGGTTCGGACGGTCTCGAGCCGAGATCTGCTCGACTGCACCTGGTGGTCGGCCTGCAGCTGCTGCAGCCGACTCCCGGGGCAGACAGCTAGCCCGCCCGGGCGGCTGCGAGGTGGGCGTCCACGGCGACGACACCGTCGACGCCCTGGCAGAGGCCCACGACCACCGGGACGAGACGCCGTTCCGGGACGTGACCCCGCAGGGTGAGGACCCCGTCCCGGACCTCGACCGTGACCGTGCCCTCGTCCAGGCCGAGGATGCGCCCCAGGACGTCCTGCTCGACCTCGCCGCGGATTTCGACGTCGGAGCGGATGAAGGCGTCGAGCAGGTCGCTGCGGCTGACGATGCCGGTGAGGAGCCCGTCCTCGCCGACCACCGGAAGCTGCTTGACGTGCCGCCTGCGGAGTTCCCGCGCGGCCCGGGGGATCGTCCAGTCGGCGCGGGCGGTGAAGACGGGGCTGCTCATGAGCGCGCCCGCGGTCCGAGCCCGGGCCTTGCCCCAGACGCGCTCGTCGTCCCCGTCCTGCCCCTGCGGATCGGGCATGCCGGTCTCGTGCCGCAGCACGTCGGACGCGGACACGACGCCGACCGGGGCGCCGTCGTCGTCGACGACCGGGGCCGCGACGATGTCGTTCGCGTCCAGCAGGGCGGCGACCTCCTGGAGCGGTGTGTCGGGGCGGAGGGTGACGACATCCTCGGTCATCACGTCACCGACCGTGCGGCGGTGCAGCATGGCATCGGCCTCCTCCGCTGTGCGACGGGGCGGCCGCGGTCGGACCGCCCGGGCGGACGACGCGCGGGGCGCCGGCCTGCGTGGCCCTGTCGGCCGTCCACGCCGTCTCCCCTTCCCATGACAGCACCGCGCCGCTCCGGCGACCAGTGACGTTCGGTCTGGCGGGGGAGGGCCGGCGGTCCCACGGCCAGGAGTACGGCCGAGCGCGCGGTAGACGCTGGCGACGCTGAGCGCCTGGCCCTTGCGCTTGTCGATGGGGATGAGCAGGTCGACCATCCTGACTGCTCACTCAGAGTCATCGAGCTGCGGGCTTCAGCCGCGAATACGCGACACCTCAGCATGCGACCTCGCCAGTCCCAAGGGCCGACATGCCCTCCATCACCGGGTCCGTGATGGCGGAGATCGTGGCCCTCGATCACTCGGCGCGCCGTCCACCTTGGCGAGATGAGCCCCGATCTCGCCATGGGAGGGCCCCTTCGCGGACAGTGACAGCACCATGATTCATGCCGGTCAGGCACCGCCGTCGCTTCTTGACGGTCTGCGGCTCGACGGCGCCCGCTCGGTCACGGGAAATGCCGACGCCAGCCCGGCCAATGTCCATCATTCACAGTCCCTGCCGCCGAGCAGTACCGGCGCCGACTGGTCACCGCCCGGCAGGCACCGTCCGACTGGGCCTGGCTACACCGGTGAGCAGCAGCATGCCGAGCGCTAGTGTCGTGACCGGAGGGGTTCACCGGCTCGCGCTCCGCGCTCGCCCTTCCAACTGTGGGGGAGACAACGGCCGGCGCCTGGTCGGCCGAGGGGGAGGATCATGCTGTTCGCGCAGCTCAAACCCGGCGGGCTGTACGTCAAGCGGACCTACCGACCGGACTGGGAGCTGACCCTGATCCGGGTCGGCGAGTCCCCGCGCCTGTGGCGGTGGAACGAGAAGCGGTGGTCCTACGAGGTGGCCGAAGACGCCGACCGGGCGGACCTCAAGCAGCGTGTCGGCTATCTCGCCGTGGCGCCCCCGGCGGCGTGGCCGGAGAGCGACGGCGTGGGCGGCATGCTGAGGCGGGGCATCCATCGCTGGGCGAGGCCGATGGCCGCGCTCCGTTCTCCCTTGCCGGATCCCTCCGTGACGCGTGTGGCCTGGTTCGATCTGCCGACTCGCGACGAGGACGAGGAGCTGTCATGGACGATCTTCGATCCGCGGGACATCGTCTGCCCGTACACCTCACCGGAGGAGTTCCAACAGCTCATCCTTGACCGGATGACGGCGCTCGGCGTGGAACCGGCTCCCGTGTTCCAGCCGCCGCCCCCGGGCAGCATCACGCCCACCGACGTCCCTCGTGCGGCGCTGCGGCTCGACGTCCTCGCGGAACTTCTCGACCGCGTCCCCAGTCCCGGGGCGGAACAGGAAGCCGAACGCTGACGGGTGTTCCGCCCAGCAAAGTGGCGAGCCCGGGGGGGGGGGCGGGGGGGGGGGGGGGAGGGGGGGGGGGGGGGGGTGGGGGGGGACCTCTTCCTTTTTTTTCTGGGGGTC